>DATHPQ010000001.1:0-16031 GCA_035483735.1 Xanthobacteraceae bacterium
AAGATCGAGCCGATAATGACATGCGCGCCGTGGAAACCCGTCGCCATGAAGAAAGTCGCGCCGTAGATATTGCCGGAATAGTGAAACACCGCATGCGCGTATTCCCAGGCCTGCACGCAGGTGAAGCTCAGGCCGAGCGCGATGGTGCAGACCAAGCCCCAGATCAGGCCCTTGCGATCGTTCTCAAGCAGCGCGTGATGCGCCCAGGTCACCGTGGTGCCCGAGGTGAGCAGGATCAGCGTATTGAGGAGCGGCAGATGCCACGGATCGAAGGTCTCGATGCCCTTGGGCGGCCAGACCCCGCCGGTAAAGGCGATCCGCGCCACGTCCTGCGCGTCGCCGGGAAACAATGCGGTGTTGAAATAGGCCCAGAACCAGGCGACGAAAAACATCACCTCGGAAGCGATGAACAGGATCATGCCGTAGCGGTGCGAGATCTGCACCACCGGGGTGTGGTCGCCCTCGACTTCGGCCTCGTGGATGACGTCGCGCCACCAGCCGATCATCGTATAGGCGATGCCGATCATGCCGGCGCCCATGATCAGCGGCGCATAGTTCGCCATCTGATGCATCCACAGGATGAGGCCCACGGCCGCGACGAAAGCCGAAACCGAACCGATGGCCGGCCACGGGCTCGGATTCACCAGGTGGTAGTCGTGCTGCGGTTCGGCGTGCGCATTAGCCATCGTTATCTTCTCCACCCCTGGCGCGGTCTTCCACAAGCCGCGCCGCGTTGCTGTTTCAAGTTCTAGATGCGTCCAGATTTTTTCGGATTGGCGCCCTCCGCTACCCCCTCCCTACCCTCCCCCGCTTGCGGGGGAGGGAGAGGGAGGGGGCGCGCCGGATAGAAAGTGTAGGAGAGCGTGATGTTCTTCAGTTCGTCCTGTTCGGAATCCTTGGCGAGCTTGGGATCGACATAGAAGACAACCGCCATGTCGCGCTTCTCGCCCGGCTTCATGGTCTGCTCGGTGAAGCAGAAGCAGTTGATCTTTTCGAAATAGATGCCGACGGTCGGCGGCGTGACATTGTAGCCGGCCTGTGCGGTGGTCGTGCGCGCGGACTCGTTGGTCACCGAATAATAAACGGTGACGACTTGGCCGAGCTTGACATCGATGGTGCGGCGCTCGGGCTCGAAGCGCCAGGGCAGACCCGGCGCGACGTTGGAATCGAAGCGCACGGTGATGGTGCGTCCGGCAATTTCCGCCGGCGGCGCCGACGTCGCCACTTGCGTCGTGCCGCCAAAACCCGTGGTACGGCAGAACCAGGAATAAAGCGGCACCGCGGCGTAGGACACGCCGACCATCAGCGCGACGAAAGCGCCGCAGGCAAAGGCGACCACGAGGTCGGATTTGCGCGGGCCGGTCTTGCGCTGCGGGGCCCGCGCGTTCACAGCGGCCGCTCCAATACGCCCGGCCCTTTGACCAGCGTGACGATATAGAACAGCAGCACCAGCAGGCCGAGCGACACCGCGATCGCGATCGAGCGCGAACGGCGTGCGCGCAATTGCTCTTCCGTCAGCCTTATGCCGGGCGCCCCCTCGCCACCCTCCCCCGCTTGCGGGGGAGGGAAGGGTGGGGGTGCGGATGTGTTGTCGCCGTCGTTCATCAATTCGCTCATGCTCATGCCGCAAAGTGGCCGAACAGCCCTCCCGACACCCGATCGGCCAACAGCACGGCGAACAGCAGAAACAGATAAAGGATCGAGAAGGCGAACATCTGCTTGCTCGCCGTGTAACCGTGCTTTTCGGCACGGATACGGAACGCCAACGCGATCATGATCGCGCCGGTGACCAAGGCGGCGATCCCATAGGCCGCCCCGGCATAGCCGAGAAACCACGGCACGACGCCGAGCGGCGCCAGGATCAGGGTATAGAGCAGGATCTGCCGGCGGGTCGCCCGCTCACCCGCGACCACGGGCAGCATCGGCACGCCGGCGCGGGCGTAATCTTCCGCGCGGTAGAGCGCCAGCGCCCAGAAGTGCGGCGGCGTCCACATGAAGATGATGAGAAACAGCACGACCGGCTCGAGCGACACGCCGCCGGTCACCGAAGCCCAGCCGATGATCGGCGGCAACGCGCCGGCGGCGCCGCCGATGACGATGTTCTGCGGCGTCGAGCGCTTGAGCCACATCGTGTAAACGACGACGTAGAAGGCGATGGTCAGCGCCAGCAAAGCCGCGGCGACGACATTGACCAGAAGGCCGAGTACGCAGACCGAAAAGCAGGCGAGCATCAGGCCGAAGGCGAGAACCTCGCCGCGCCGCAGCCGGCCCGCCGGGATCGGGCGCCCCGCGGTGCGCTCCATGCGCGCATCGATGTCGGCGTCGTACCACATGTTCAAAGCGCCGGCGGCGCCGGCGCCGACCGCGATGCAGATAAGCGCGGCGAGGCCGATGACCGGATGCACATGGCCGGGCGCAAGCACGAGCCCGACCAGCGCCGTAAACACGACGAGCGACATCACCCGCGGCTTCATCAGTTCGAGATAGTCGCGGGCGCCGGCGATGCTCGGCGCGATGCTCGGATCGACGCCGGACGGAAGCTCCGCTTGGGCAAACGTTACGCTCATCGGATCAGCGGCAGCGTCTCATATTGATGGAAGGGCGGCGGCGACGACAGCGTCCATTCCAGCGTGGTGGCGCCGGGGCCCCAAGGATTGTTGCCGGCGCGCTCTTTCTTGATGAAGGCGAGCGCCATGCCGAACAGGAAGATGAGCACGCCGAAGCCGGAAACATAAGAGCCGACCGACGACACGAAATTCCACCCGGCGAAAGCGTCGGGATAATCGACATAGCGGCGCGGCATGCCGGCAAGACCGAGGAAATGCTGCGGGAAGAACACGATGTTCACGCCAATGAAGGTGAACCAGAAGTGCAACTTGCCGATGAACTCGTTGTACATGTAGCCGGTCATTTTCGGGAACCAGTAGTACCAGCCGCCGAAAATGGCGAAGACCGCGCCGAGCGACAGCACGTAGTGGAAGTGGGCGACCACGTAATAGGTGCCGTGCAGCGAGCGGTCGACGCCGGCATTGGCGAGCACCACGCCGGTGACGCCGCCGATGGTGAACAGAAAGATGAAGCCCATCGCCCAGACCATCGGCGTCTTGAACTCGACCGAACCGCCCCACATGGTCGCGATCCAGGAGAAGATCTTCACGCCGGTCGGCACCGCGATCACCATCGTGGCAGCGATGAAATAGGCCTGCACGTTGGCCGACATGCCGACATTGTACATGTGGTGCGCCCAGACGATGAAGCCGACGCCGCCGATCGACACCATCGCATAGGCCATGCCGAGATAGCCGAACACCGGCTTCTTCGAGAACGTCGCGACGATCTGGCTGACCATGCCGAAGCCCGGCAGGATCAGGATGTAGACTTCCGGGTGACCGAAGAACCAGAACAAGTGCTGGAACAGGATCGGGTCGCCGCCGCCATCCGGGTTGAAGAAGGTGGTGCCGAAATTGCGGTCGGTGAGCAGCATGGTGATGGCGCCGGCGAGCACCGGCAGCGACAGCAGCAACAGGAACACCGTCACCAGGATCGACCATACGAACAGCGGCATTTTGTGCATGGTCATGCCGGGCGCGCGCATGTTGAAGATCGTGGTGATGAAATTGATGGCGCCGAGGATCGAGGAGGCGCCGGCGAGATGGATCGAGAGAATGACGAAATCCACCGCCGGGCCGGGATGGCCGGTGGTCGACAGCGGCGCATAAATCGTCCAGCCGGTTCCGGCGCCGTTGGTGCCGGGCTCGCCCTCGACGAACATCGAGGTCAGAAGCAGCGCGAACGACGCCGGCAAGAGCCAGAACGAAATGTTGTTCATGCGCGGGAACGCCATGTCCGGCGCGCCGATCATCAGCGGCACCATCCAATTGCCGAAGCCGCCGATCATGGCCGGCATGACCATGAAGAAGATCATGATCAGACCGTGGGCGGTGACGACGACGTCGAAATTGTGGGTGTCGTGGAAGATCTGGATGCCGGGATACATCAGCTCGGCGCGGATCAGGATCGACAGGATGCCGCCGATGATGCCGGCGAAGATCGCGAACACGAGGTACATCGTGCCGATGTCCTTGTGGTTCGTCGAATAGACGAAGCGCCGCCAGCCATGCGGGATCGCGTGTCCGCCTTCGTCACCATGCGCCGCGTGTGCCATCGTATCCATTGCCAGTCCCTTCGTTAGCGACTGCCCGTCGCTCTTGATCTCGTTTTCTCAGCCTTCGGCTTTTTTTCTTGCGGTCTTTTCTTGCCGTCAGCGCGCCGACGCTTCGCCGGCCGCCGCAAACGTATTCGCGGGAGCCTTGTTGTCGGTCGCGAATTTCTGTTTCGCCGTGGCGAGCCAGGCGTTGAAATCGGCCTCGCTCGCGACACGGACCGCGATCGGCATGAAGGAATGATCCTTGCCGCACAGTTCGGAGCACTGGCCGTAGAACATGCCGGGGATGGTCGCCTTGAACCAGGTCTCGTTCATGCGGCCGGGAATGGCGTCGATGCGCGAGCCGAACGACGGCACGGTGAAGGAATGGATCACGTCGGCGCCGGTCACCAGCACGTGGACGACCTTGTTCACCGGCACCACCATCTCGTTGTCGACGGCGAGGAGCCGCGGCTGGCCCGGCTTGAGATCCTTTTCCGGCACCATCATCGAATCAAACTCGAAATTACCGTTGTCGGGATAGCTGTAGCTCCAGAACCACTGCTTGCCGGTCGCCTTGATGGTGAGGTCGGGCGTCGGCACATCGAGCTCGGTGAACAGAAGCCGGAACGACGGCACCGCGATCGCGGCAAGGATGATGACCGGAACGATGGTCCACAACACTTCGATCGGGGTGTTGTGCGTGGTGCGCGACGGCACCGGATTGGCGCGGGCATTGAAGCGCACGATGACGATGAGCAGGAGCGCCAGCACGAACACCGAGATCGCACCGATCACCCAGAGCAGGAAATAGTGGAATCCGGCGATCTGCGCCATCACCGGGGTCGCGGCCTCCTGGAGATCCATCTGCCAGGGCGCCGGTTGCCCGAGTTGGGCCAACGCTACGCCTGCGCTCGCCAGAACGGCGCTCGCGGCAATGACCCCGATCTTGGCGATGGCGGTCAAATGTGCACGCACCTTCATCTGTCGTTCTTCTCCCTGCCTCTGTTATTGGTCACGGCTGCCAACAGCGCACGCGGAAACACTACTTCAGCGCAGACCGCAACAGTATGACGCCGCCGCTCTGGACGGCATTTTCGCCTCGGCCCTAAGCCCTTATTAGTCTCAGCACCAAGTTCTAGGTGGGTCCTTGGCGGGTAGCGACGGGATAGGGAATCCCGCGTTCTCCAAACCACAAAACCGGCTTTGCCGCAATGCGCTCCTGGGTGCGAAACCTGCAGCCATGCACAGCGGGTTGACCGGCGACAAATCGGCCGATTGCAGCGTGTTGTAGGGCCCGGTGTAACGCCCCCGGTGTGGCGACTTTGACGGCAATCTCGGCAGTCACTTTGGCAGTAACCTTGGCCGTGATCTTGACCGTGACCTTGGCCACGCGACCATGGACTGGCCACAATGGCTTGTTCTGGATCGCGCTTGACACGGAAAGCTCACGATGTAGGCAAGCGCGTCGCGCCGCGGCCTACCGAGTTTGGCTGATTCGCGCGATTGGCGGGCCCGCTGGGGCGACAGGCGGCCGCCGGGTGATGGCTGAGGCGAGGGCTTAGGCTAGGGCGGCTCCCGAGGAGAAACCTGACATGGCGATATTCGACGGCGGATGGCAGTCGCGATTGAAGTCGCGGCGTTTGGCATCCGCGCTCGCCGGCGGCGCTATTCTGCTGGCCGCGCTGTCCGCTGGAACGTGGACCCATGAGGCCCGCGCCCAAGGCGCGGTCAAATCGGTCCATGGCGATTGGCAGATCCGCTGCGACACCCCGCCCGGCGCGCAAAGCGAGCAATGCGCGCTGATGCAGAGCGTGACGGCGGAAGACCGGCCCAATGTCGGCCTCACCGTCATCGTGCTCAAGACCTCGGACCAGAAGAGCCGGCTGATGCGCGTCGTCGCACCGCTCGGGGTGCTGCTGCCGTCGGGGCTCGGACTGAAGATCGACAACGCCGATGTCGGCCGCGCCGGTTTCGTGCGCTGCCTGCCCAATGGCTGCGTCGCCGAAGTGGTCATGGACGACAAGCTGATCGGCCAATTGCGCACCGGGCAGACTTCGACCTTCATCATTTTCCAAACGCCCGAGGAAGGCATCGGTTTCCCGATGAGCCTCAAGGGCTTTGGCGAAGGCTACGATCAGCTGCCGTAGCCTCGCCCCCGCCGCCGCGACACTGCCTGCCAATTGACGCGCAGCGTCGGGCCGCTACCCTTCAGCAAAACAATCGCGAGGGGAAACGTTCATGCGCGCTGCCGGCACTGTTGCGGCCACTGCACCCGCTTTGGCAACCGCTTTGGCAAGCGCTCTGTCCGTCCTGATCGTGGCGGCGCCGTTGCCCGCCTTCGGTGGCAATGATTACCCCACGCGGCCAGTGACGCTGATCGTGCCCTATGCCGCGGGCGGCGTCGCCGATCTCGGCATGCGCATCATTGCCGACAAGCTTTCGAGCAGGCTCGGCCAGCAATTCATCGTCGAGGATCGGCCCAGCGCCGGCGGCGTGGTCGCGGCCCAAGCCGGCGCCAGTGCCGCGCCCGACGGCTATACGCTGCTGATGACCGGCAACAACACCGCGATCGCGGCGGCTCTGTTCAACTCCCTGCCCTATAACGCGCTCACCGATTTCGCCTCGGTCTCGACCGCAGCCTTCTTCGACCTGCTGATCGTGACGCGCTCCGGCTCGCCGCTCAAGTCGGTGCAGGACCTCGTCGAGGCGGCACGGAAGAATCCCGGCAAATTGAATATCGGCACCATTAATCCCGGCAGCACGCAAAATCTCGCCGCCGACCTCTTTATCAGTTCAGCCGGCATCAACGCGGCGATCGTGCCGTTTCGCACCTCACCCGATATGGCGGGCGCGGTGATCCGCGGCGATGTCGACGTCGCTTTCGAATTCTATGCGGCGATCAGCGGGCTCCTCGCCGATAAGAAACTCGTGGCGCTCGCTTCGGCCGGCCCGCAACGGACGGCTTACCTGCCTGACGTGCCGACCGTGATCGAAAGCGGCTTCAAGGGATTTGAAGTCCAGAGCTGGAACGGGCTGTCGGTTCCCGCGGCGACGCCGGCAAGCGTTATCTCGACCCTCAATAGCGCAATGAAAGATGTCATGCCCGCGCCCGAGGTCCAGGACAGAGCCAAACAGCTCGGCATGGCCATGCGCTGGAGCACACCGGAGGACATGACCGCCCGCCTGAAGGCCGATATCGCCAAATGGGGTGCGGTCATCGAACAGGCCGGCATCGCCAAGCGCGATTAAACGGCTCAGTTGAACGCCCCTCGTCGGAAGGCCGCGAAGCGCCTATGTATGGGCGAGAACGGCTTCTCCGACCGCATCTGCCCCAAAGGATTATGCGATGACCGATGCCCCCATTTCGCTCGTTGATCGCGCCGGCCTTGACCGGCCGCGGCTTGCCAAAATCATCTCGCGCGGGCTCGACGGCGCCGATGACGGCGAATTGTTCCTGGAATATCGCCAGTCCGAGGCGCTGGTCTTTGACAATGGCCGGCTGAAACAGGCCACCTATGACACCTCACAGGGCTTCGGGCTCCGCGCCGTCAAGGATGAGGCGGTCGGCTATGCGCATGCCTCCGATGTGTCGGAAGCGGCTATTGCGCGCGCCGCCGACGCCGTGCGCGCGGTCAAAGGCGGCTATTCCGGCCAATATGCCGACGCGCCGGCACGGACCAATGTGAAGCTCTATGGCGAGGACTCCCCGCTCGGCAGTCCCACTTTCGAAGCCAAAGCGCGGCTTCTCGAAACCATCGACGCCTATGCCCGCGCCAAGGACCCGCGCGTGCGTCAAGTCTCGGCGACGCTTGCCGCCACCTGGCAAGCGGTCGAAATCCTGCGCGGCGACGGCGAAACCTATCGCGACGTTCGGCCGCTGGTGCGCTTGAGCGTGTCGGTCGTCGTCGGCGACGGCACGCGACAGGAAACCGGCGGCGATGGCTACGGCGGCCGCGAGGGCTATGAGCGCTTCATCGCCACCGATGCCTGGCAGGGCGCGGTCGACAATGCGGTGCGTCAGGCGCTGGTCAATCTCGAAGCTGTTCCCGCACCCGCCGGCGAAATGGATGTCGTGCTCGGCCCGGGCTGGCCGGGTGTCATGTTGCACGAGGCGATCGGCCACGGGCTCGAGGGCGATTTCAATCGCAAAAAGACTTCAGCCTTTGCGGGCTTGATGGGGCAACGCGTCGCCGCCAAAGGCGTCACCGTGCTCGACGACGGCACCATGGCGCTGCGCCGCGGCTCGCTGTCGATCGACGACGAAGGCACGCCGACCAATCGCACCATGCTGATCGAGGACGGCATTCTCGTCGGCTATATGCAGGACCGCCAGAACGCCCGCCTGATGGGCATGAAGCCGACGGGTAATGGCCGGCGCGAGAGCTTTGCCTGCGTGCCGATGCCGCGCATGACCAATACTTACATGCTGGCCGGCGAGCGCGATCCGCAAGAGATCGTCGCCTCGGTGAAAGACGGCATCTACGCCACCTATTTCGGCGGCGGCCAGGTCGACATCACGTCGGGCAAATATGTGTTCCAGTGCACGGAAGCCTATCGCATCGAGAACGGCAAAGTCGGCGCGCCGATCAAAGGCGCCATGCTGATCGGCAATGGACCGACCGACCTGCACCGCGTCTCCATGGTCGGCAACGATCTCAAACTCGACAACGGCATCGGCACCTGCGGCAAGAACGGCCAGGGCGTGCCGGTCGGCGTTGGCCAGCCGACTTTGCGCATCGATCGTATCACCGTGGGCGGAACCGGAGCCTAATCATCACATTTCGGAACATCAGTTCCCGCTTTCCACAGCATGCCCAAGCCATTTTTGCGACATGATCGGAAGGCGGATTAGCGCGCCGCGCGCAGGGGAATTCGTATGAGTCGCTTGTCATGAGCCGCTGGATCAAGAACATCGCCGACATCGCCGTGATTGTCGCACTTGTGATCGCGGCGAAAACCGCCATTGCCGAGCCGTATTACGTGCCATCCGGTTCGATGGAACCGACATTGCAAATCGGCGATGAGTTGCTGGCGACCAAATTTCCCTATGGCTACAGTTCGGCCTCTTTACCCGTCTTTGTCACATTGCCGGAATCGCAGCGCTTTCTCGGCGCGTTGCCACAGCGCGGCGATGTTGTGGTGTTCCGCTGGCCGGGCGACCGTTCGCAGATCTGGGTCAAGCGCGTCGTCGGCCTGCCCGGCGACCGCATCGAGATGAAGGACGGCCGGTTATGGATCAACGGCGCCGCGGTCGGACTCAAGCCCGACGGCGTTGGCCAGAATGAATCCGAGGACGGCTCGCAGGAGCAGGTCGCGCGCTTCATCGAGACGCTGCCCGGCGACCGATCGCATACGATCTTCAAGCATGCGACCATCGGTCAATTCGACAACACGCCCGAGATCACGGTGCCGGCAGGCCGCGTTTTCGTCATGGGCGACAACCGCGACAACTCCGCTGACAGCCGCATTCCGCTCGAATGGGGCGGTGTCGGCTTGCTGCCGGTCTCCGACCTCGTCGGACGCGTCGATGCGCTGGTCGGCTCGTGGGATCTGACCGCGAAGAGCCAGCCGGTCTGGGAATGGCCCGCGGCGTTGCGGCTGTCGCGGTTCTTCACCGCGGTGAAGTAACACATCCTTTGCGCATGATCTTATCCGAAAACCGGTCCCCACTTTTCGGGATCATGCGGCACTTTAAGTTGCGCATGACCTTATCCGAAAACCGGTCCCACTTTTCGGGATCATGCGCTAGCGCACGACACCTGAAATGCAACATGGCCGGCGTCGCGGCGGCTTGATGGTTTCTTTGAGATAACAGCGCGCGGTTGGCGCGCCATAGCCCGGCCGGCGATAGGTCCAGGCCCGGCATTTGTTGTCGGCCTGGCAAGCCTCGGCGCAAGCCTTGGCGGTGGGGTCGGCGGGCGTTTCGAACGAGCGATAGTCGCCGCCGTAGCGATCGATCGAATATTCGGTCGCGCCGGCCTGCGGTTCGATCACGCCGGCGCCACGCACGCCCGAGACGCAGCAGGTCGACGCCTGCGGCGGCACCACTTCACGCTTGAGGTGGCACATCGCTTGGCTGCCGGAGTCCGGATAGGAGAAGCTCCACGATTTGCAATTCTTGTCGCGCTCACAGCGTGCCGCGCAGATCGCCGGATCGCCGCCCGGCACCGAAGCGCTGGAATAGTCGGCGCCGGGCCGATCGTAGCCGACCTGAGACAAAGCCCGTGGCACGCCGCCCAGCACGCCGCCAATGACGGCCGCGAGCAGCACAGCAAAGCCCACGATCAGCGCCCGCGTCATTGCGCCAAGCTCTTCGCCTCAGCCGTCCCCCACACAGAAGAACCCCTCCCCGTGTGAAATGCCACTGCTATTTTCGCGTCCTGATCGGTTTTCCGGGTCGAGATTTCTCATCAGAGCATGACCTTTTCCGAAAACCGGTTGCCACTTTTCGGGGCCGTGCTCTAGCCGCGAAAATGTTTAGACAATTTGAGTCCTTGGGCCTGGTAATTAGAGCCGATGCCCTGGCCGTAAAGCTGATCGGGCCGCGCCAGCATTTTTTCGTAAACCAGCCGGCCGACGATCTGGCCATGTTCGAGGATGAACGGCACTTCGCGCGACCGCACTTCGAGCACGGCCCGCGAACCCAAACCGCCGGCCCCGGCATAACCGAAACCGGGGTCGAAGAAGCCGGCATAGTGGACACGGAATTCGCCGACCAGCGGATCGAAGGGCACCATTTCCGCGGCGTAATCCGGCGGCACCTGGACCGCCTCGTTCGACGCCAAGATGTAAAACTCGTCCGGATCGAGGATCAGGCTGTTGTCGGCGCGCGCTGCAATCGGCTCCCAGAAATCGGCGACCTCGTAGGCGCCGCGGCGCTCGACTTCGATGACGGCGGTATGGCGCTTGGCGCGATAGCCGACGATACCGGCATCGTTGCCGTTGCCGCGTTTGTGGTGCACGCCGGACAGATCGATGCTGATGGCGACGCCGTCGCCCATCACCGCTTCGGTCCGATCAACCAGCCGCTCATTTGCATGCAGTGCGCGGAGCGCATCCGCGTTCAGCGCCGCTTCGCCGCGGCGCAGCCGCAACTGCGACAGCCGCGAGCCTTCGTGCACCAGCACGGGAAATGTCTTCGGACTGATCTCGGCATAGAGCGGACCGTGATAGCCGCCGGCGATGCGATCGAAGCCGCGCGTCTCGTCGGCGATGACGCGGGTGAAAACGTCAAGCCGCCCGGTTGAGCTCTTCGGATTGGCGGCGGCGGCGATGTCGGGGGGCAGCGCCAAGCTCTCGATCAGCGGCACGATATAGACGCAGCCGGTTTCCAGCACCGCGCCCTCGGCAAGTGAGAATTCGTGGAGCTTCAATTCGGCGATACGCTGCGCCACCGTCGTACCCGGCCCGGGCAAAAAGCTCGCACGCACGCGATAAGCAATCGTGCCGAGCCGCAGATCGAGACTCGCTGGCTGGATCTGATCGGGTGCGAACGGATAGCGGGGCACAATCCCGCCCGCCTCCGCCAGCGCCGCGATCATGCGGTCGGGGAGAATGCCTTGAACTGCGGGGTTCGGTGCGGGTGCCACGGGGAGCGATCTAACCCGATGCCCGGTTTGACGCAAAGACGCGCGCGGTCTATACAGTCGCTTATCCCGTGGTCATTTGAGCCGGCCGGCTTGCAAGCCACGTAAAATAAGTTGCTAAAAGGCCGGGGACACGTGTGCCCGGCCGAGGATTTTCCTCCTGGCCGGGTTTTTGTTTTTCGGCCGATCCCTCGTTCGGCTATGGAGCAACACACATGTCCGCGTCCGCACAAAGAAACTACCGCCCGGAAACCCGTCTCGTTCAATCCGGCACGCTGCGCTCGCCGTTCGGAGAAACCTCGGAAGCGCTCTTTCTCACCCAGGGCTACGTCTATGACAGCGCCGCCCAGGCGGAGGCGCGCTTCAAGGGCGAAGACCCCGGCTATCAATATTCCCGCTTCGCCAATCCGACCGTGGACATGTTCGAGCGCCGCATGGCGGCCTTCGAAGGCGCCGAAGCCGCGCGCGCGACCGCAACCGGCATGGCCGCGGTGACGCTGGCGCTGGTCGGCCAGGTGAAGGCCGGCGACCACGTCGTCGCCGCCAAAGCGATGTTCGGCTCCTGCCGCTATATCGTCGAAGATTATCTGCCGCGCTTCGGCGTCTCTTCGACCTTGGTCGACGGCTGCAATCTCGACGCCTGGCGCGCGGCCGTGCGGCCCAATACCAAGACGTTCTTTTTGGAAAGCCCGACCAATCCGGCGCTGGAAGTCATCGACATCGCCGAAGTGGCCAAGATCGCGCATGCGGCCGGCGCGACGCTCGTCGTCGACAACGTATTCGCGACGCCCTTATTTCAGTCGCCGCTCGCGCTCGGCGCCGACTGCGTCGTCTATTCGGCGACCAAACATATCGACGGCCAAGGGCGCTGCCTCGGCGGCATCGTGCTCGCCTCGCAGAAATTCATCATGGACAATATCCATATGCTGTTGCGGCAGACCGGGCCGTCGATGTCGCCGTTCAATGCCTGGGTGCTGCTCAAAGGCCTCGAAACGCTTGCGGTGCGCGTGCGCCGGCAAACCGACACGGCGGCGACGCTTGCCGTGGCGCTTGCCGCGCATCCGAAGGTTCCACGCCTGATTTATCCTGGCCGCCCGGACCATCCACAGGCCGCGGTGGCGCAAAAGCAGATGCGCGGCGGTTCGACGCTGGTCGCTTTCGAAATCGACGGCGGCAAGACGGCGGCGTTCCGTTTTCAAGACGCGCTGAAGCTCATCCGCATCAGCAATAATCTCGGCGATGCCAAAAGCCTGATCACGCATCCGGCGACGACCACGCATCAGCGGCTGACGCCAGCGCAACGCGCCGAACTCGGCATCAGCGACGGCCTGGTGCGCGTCTCCTGCGGGCTCGAACATCCCGACGATATCGTCGAGGACGTGCTCGCGGCGCTCAAGGCGGTGTAGCCGTCATTCCGGGGCGGCTCAAAGAGCAGAGGTGCGTTGCTTATTGCAGGCCGGGCTTGGCCGGCGCGGCGGTCAGCGCCGGAGGCACCGCAGCCGAGGTGATCGGGCGGGTCGCGGCTTCGGCAATTGCGCCGCTGAGGAGCTTGGCCACGCAGCCGTAACCCCAGTCGTTCATGTGCAAGTGGTCGGGCGCCACGAACGTGTCGAAAGACAGATGCTGCACTTCGCTCCAATTGCGCATGATGGCGAAGCGCTCGAACAGATCGACATTGTCGGTCTTGGCCGCGAGCGCGATCTGATCGACCATGTCGTCGGTCTCGGACTTGGTGATTACGGCCGGCGAATATTGCAGGTCCATCAGCACCACGTCGGCATTGATGGCCTTGAGCTGCGCAATGCCGTCATGCAGCAGCTCTGCGTGTTGCTCGAGCGAACGGTCGCGCAGCACCGAATTGGTGCCGACCTGCCAGATCACGAGCTGCGGTTTCTCGGCGACCACGTCCTTAGCGAAGCGCGCCATCATATTGTCGGTCTCTTCGCCGTTAACGCCGCGATTGAGCACTGTGATGTCGTGACCGGGAAAGCGCTCGCGCAGATCCGCAGCAAGCTGGCTCGGATAGGTCGCAGCCGCCGAACTCGCGCCGGCGCCTGCGGTTGACGACGAGCCGATCGCGACCACGGTGAGAGGCGCGCCATTGGCGAGACGCCGCATGGTGTGCAGCAACGGGCGATCAAGATGCGTCAACGCGGCCGGAGCATTGCACGCGACCGGCGGCGCAGCGGCGGCTGCGAGCGTCGGCACCGTGGCCGCCCTGAGCACATTCGACGTCGCCGGGCGCGCCGCGGAAGCGGCAACCGCGGGAACGGCGGCGGGTGTTGCTGCAGGCGCGGCGACCGGAGTGACAGCTTGAGGTGCGACAAAATGCGCAGGCGTCTGCATCTGCGCCAGGGCCGCTGTGTGCAGCGCAACAGAGTGCAGTGCAAAAAAAGCAGTCGCCACCGCGGCCCGCTTCAAGCAGGGGAATTTTGTTTGTTTGTTTGGGGACATTAACGCGTCGTTTGCATTCTTACGGCGTCAAGATGCGCAGAGTTTATAATTTGCGACGCCAAGGCCCGGCCAATGCACTCATGAACACGTCGCGCCATATCATACTTTTTTGTAGCGGTATATAGGTCGAAGGTCCCTGCGTCGTTCCAATAATGCATGATGGCTAGCCGGTCGAACAGCAGCGCGCCGCGCTGCTGCGCGACCACGCGCATGACATCGGCATAAGCGGACACGTCGAGCATGGATTCGGTGCGCGGGCTGTATTGCATGTTCATCAAGATCACGTCGGCATCGGCGGCTTGGATCTGTGAGACGCCCTGATCGAGACTGTTGCGAAAATCGTCAGGCTCGACGCCGCTCAGCGCATCCGATGTGCCGGCCTGCCAGATCACGAGCGACGGCTTGTCGTCGGCGAGAATCTTCGCCAACCCCTGCACCATCGCCGCCGTTGTGGCGCGTGGCTGCACATGCGCGGTGAGCTTGATTTCAACGCCGGAAAGCTTGTTTTTCAACGCTTCTTCGAGCTGCGCCGGATACGCGTAACGCGCGCCGTCGGGCCCGGCGATCGAAGATGAGCCGGTGCCGATCACGCTGATGTCGAGACGATGCTTGGTCTTTACCTCAGCGGTGACGCGCGGCAGTTCGATATCGCTTTCGAGGAAGGACTGCGGCACATCGCATTCCTCCGGCGGCGGATCGGCGCGCGCGATGCTGCCGAACGCTGCGACCAAGACAGTGACCGCGAGCGCACCCGCGGCGGCGATGGCGACGACAGACTTCATGCTCCGCCTCCCGCGAGGTCGGCATCCGGTGTCTTGACACGCGATGTGGGGCTTCGCCCTTCTATGTATTTGTACCACGATATCAGTCTCGCTGTCGCAATCATGATCAGGATGCCGGCAAGGCTGGTCAGACTCTGAACCACCGGCCCGCCGGACCACTCGCTGATGATGAATTGTCCGGCGAAGGCCAAGAATACGCCAAGACAGAAAATTTCCAATGAGTGCTGGCCGCAGACAATGGCCGGCTGCAGGAACGGCGATTTCAGCCCGGGCCAATCGCGCGGGATGAAGCGCACCGTCACCGCGGCCAAGGCAAGAAAATGCGCAAAGCGCAGCACGTCCAGATTGGTCTTGTCGATCGGATACATCCAATCGCTCAGCCATTGCGGCACGAAGCGCGCCAGCGGCTCGATATACCAAGTCAACGTGATCGCGAAGGCGAAGATCAGATAGCCGATCGCGATCGCCATCACGTAGCGCGAGCGCAGCAGATAAGACAGCCGCTGCGCGCCGCCGAGCGCGCACCAGGCGCCGAACACGAACAGCAATTGCCAGGCGAACGGATTGAAAAACCAGACGCCATTCGGATAGGCCGGCAGGTTCCAATCGAAATTCCACGCCAGCACATAAACCAGCGCCGAGCCCGCGAGCGCGAAGCCCGGCTGCCGTAACAGCATCCACAGCATCGGCGGGAACAACAACAGCAGCACGATGTAGAGCGGCAGCACGTCCATATTGACCGGCTTGAATTTCAACAGCAGCGCTTGAAAGATCGTGACATCGGGCTGCTTGAGGAAATCGAGGATGTTCATTTCCTCGGCGTAGAGCGGGTTGTCGAAGGTCGCCGCGACATAGGCGATCTCGGCCATGAAGATCGTGAACAGAAAAATATGCGCGACATAGATCTGCCAGGCGCGCCGCAAGATGCGCGCGCTCGCGATCACCAGGCCGCGCTCGTGCATGGCGCGGCCATAGACGAAGGCCGCGGTATAGCCGGAAATGAAGATGAAGATTTCGGTCGCGTCGCTGAAGCCGTAGTTGCGGATGGTGAACCAGTTGACG
>DATHPQ010000002.1:0-11094 GCA_035483735.1 Xanthobacteraceae bacterium
GGCGACATCGCGCGCGATCGCCGGGTTGGCGGTGAAGAACGACAGGCCGGTGTAGAAGCGCGCCGTCACCGGATGATAGTTGCCGGTGCCGACATGGCAGTAAGAGGCGAGCGAACTGCCCTCGCGGCGCACCGCCAGCGATAGCTTGGCGTGGGTCTTCAGCTCGATGAATCCGAACACGACCTGGACGCCGGCGCGTTCGAGGTCGCGCGCCCAGCGGATATTGGCTTCTTCGTCGAAACGCGCCTTCAGTTCCACAAGCGCGGTGACCGACTTGCCGGCTTCGGCGGCTTCGGCCAGCGCCTTGATGATCGGGGAATCGGCCGAGGTGCGATACAGCGTCTGCTTGATGGCGACGACATCGGGATCGCGCGCCGCCTGCTGCAGGAAATTCACCACCACGTCGAAAGATTCGTAAGGGTGATGGACGACGAAATCCTTCTGCCGGATCGCGGCGAAACAATCGCCGCCGTGGTCGCGGACGCGGTCCGGATAGCGCGGCGTATAGGGCACGAATTCAAGATCCGGCCGGTTGAGACTGGCGATCTGACCCATCTCATTAAGCGCGAGCACGCCGTCGACGCTGAACACGCCCTCGTCGGTCACGCCAAGAATATGCTGCACGAAGCGCCGCAACTCGACCGGCATGGTCGCCTCGATATCGACCCGGATCACCAAACCGCGGCGGCGGCGTTTCAGCGCCGTCTCGAACACGCGCATCAAATCTTCGGCTTCTTCGAGGATTTCAACTTCGGAATCGCGGATGACGCGGAAGGCGCCGAGACCCTTCACGGCATAGCCGGGGAACAGCTTGCCGATGAAGAGAGAGGTGACGCCTTCGATCGAGATCAACCGCACCTCGCCGGTGTCGCCTGACTGCGGCAGGCGCACGAAGCGCTCGATGCGATTGGGCATGCGGATCAAGGCGTTCATCGCCTTGCCGTCCTTCGCGCGCGACAGCTGCAAGGCGATGGTGACGCCGAGATTGGGAATGAACGGGAACGGATGCGCCGGATCGATGGCGAGCGGAGTCAGAAGCGGAAAGACGTGGGCGAGGAAAAAGTCCTCGAGCCAGGTTTTCTCCGCGCGCGTCACGTCGGGGCCGTCGATCAGGACGATACCGGCCTGGCCGAGCTCCTTGCGCAGCTCGCGCCATTGCGCCTGCTGGTCTTCGACCACGATCGACACGGCTTCGGCGATGCGCTCAAGCTGCTCGGCAGGCGCGAGGCCCTCGGGACTTTTGGTGGTGATGCCTTCGCGGGCCTGCGCGCCGAGGCCGGCGACGCGGACCATGAAAAATTCGTCGAGGTTGTTGGCGGATATCGCCAGGAATTTAAGCCGCTCGAGCAGCGGATTTTTGCGGTTGGCGGATTCTTCCAGCACGCGGCGATTGAAGTTCAACCAGGACAACTCCCGGTTGATGAAGCGCCCTGGACTGGTCAGAAGATTAGGGGTGGCCGGCCGCGAGGCTTGCTCCGCCATGCGGTCTTCGGCGCGCCGCAGCGTAGCGGATTCTCGCGCAACGGCAGTGGCTTGGCCGCGGTCGGCCATGGCTTTCTCATGCTCCTCAAAGGCGACGTTTGCCACTTATGTAACAACCCTATGAAGATATCCTATCCGTATAACGCGGCTCCGTCCCTAAGCCGTCAAGTCGGTTAGCGAAAACATGCGGCAGACTTCGCCGAGACTTCGCGGATAAGGCGACGAAATCGGGACGGCTCAGAAATCGGCCCCGTCGCGGAACAGTTCGGCGGCCAAAGCGCGGCTCGGCGGCCGCCCCTGCCGCAGCGCTTCCTTATCGAGCACGATCACTGCGCTGCGCACTGCCGCAAATGAGCGCTCGACATGGGTCAGCAAGTAACGGATGACGCTGTCGTCGAGCTTAAGCTGGCGATCGGCGGCGAGCTTGACCAGAACGCCGTGCAACAGCGCATCGTCGGGCGCGTCGAGCGCGACCGCCAGCAGCGCGCGCAGCCGCGATGCCAGATCCGGCAGGCTCACCGGCCAAAGCGTCGGCGCGGTGCGCGCAGTGAACAGAAGGAAGGCGCCCTCCTCCCGCGCAAGATTGATAAGATGGAACAGCGTCGGCTCGTCGTCGAGCATAGCAGCATCCTCGATGACCAGCGCGCCGGTCGCGAGCGCCGACGGCAAATCCGTCTCGCCGAGATGCCGCCCGGATACGACGCGGGCGCCGGCCGCCGCCGCCCAGATTGTCGCGAGATGGGTTTTGCCCGAGCCTTCGGGCCCGATAAGCGCAACGGCACGTGCCGGCCGGTCAGGCCAAGAATCAGGCCACGAGTCGATCAGCGCCAGCGCGGCCCGGTTCGACGGACCGGACAGAAAATCTTCGCGCGCGTAGCTTTCGGCGTGATCGAGCCCGAGCGCAAGCTGACGCGGAAATTCCGGCATACGCGGTGACACCGAGACGGATAAGGACGTGGATACAGACATGGCAACGACATAAACGATGGCGCGACGCGCGACTAGAAATATCCTTATGCGCTAGGACAATCCCTCTCCCGTGTAGAGCGGCGAGTTCAGGTAACGCCGCACCGCAAAGCGGATCAGCACGCCCGCCGCCGCCGCAAGCGGCACGGCGAGGAGCAGCCCGACAAAGCCGAACAGATAGCCGAACGCGATCAAGGCGAACATCAGCCAGACCGGATGCAGGCCGACGCTATGGCCGACGAGATAAGGCGCCAGCACATAGCTTTCGAGGAATTGACCGATCATCACCACGCCGGCGACGATAAGAATGCTGCTCCAGTCGGGAAAGAACTGCGCCATCGCGACCGCGAGCGAGAGCACGAGCGCGGTGAGCGAGCCGACATAGGGAATGAAACTGATCAGGCCGGACACGACGCCGATCAACACGCCATAGCTCAGTCCCGCGAATGTCAAGCCCAAGGCATAATACGAGCCGAGGATCAGGCATACGCCGGACTGGCCGCGCACATAGGCCGAGATCGTCTTGTCGATGTCCTTGAACAGGCTGCGCACGGTGTCGCGCTGCGGCAGCGGAACGAGGCTGTCGATGGCGTCGACCATGCCGTCCCAATCGCAGATCAGATAGAACGCCACGACCGGCGTGATGATCACGAGCGAGAAGATCGAGATCAGCGCCTGGCCGCGTTCCCAGACCGAGGCCAGAAGCCCGGTCAGGTAACCGGACGCCTGATTGAGCAGATCACCGACCGACTTATCGGCGGCGGTGAGATTGTCGCCGATGAAATGCTTGAGCCAGGGATTTTGCGGATCGCTGATGAAGGCTTGCAGGCGCTGGGCGTAGTTCGGTGCGTCTTCAATCAGCGCGGAAAACTGCCGCGCCAGAACCGGAACGATGAGGACGAACAGGACCGCGAAGACGAGCACGAAGATGCCGAGCATGATAATCGCCGCGATCAGCCGGCTCATGCCGCGCCTGGTCAACCGTTCGGCCAGCGGATCGAGCACGTAGGCGATCGCCATGCCGAGCACGAAGGGCAGCAGGATCGGGCTCAGAAGCCACAGCAGCGCGACGAACGCGACGAGCGCCGCCAGCCAGAACACCAGGTTGCGCTCGAAATACATTGGTCTGCCCCCAACGCCCGGCTCAGGTTCAGTCGCCGAACGAATTCATATGGCGAACCCACTCGGCGAGATAGAAGGCGATGGAGAGCAAGGTCAAGATCGCGACCAGCGCGATCATCAGTTGTGATGCAAGCGCAACATTGAAGCTGAACGCCTGCTCGGCCAGCACCAGCACCGCGAGCACGATCTGCGCCGCCGTATTGGCTTTCGAGACCATCAGGGGCCGGATCGGCATCGGCTTGCCGACCAGGAGTGACAGCAGGAAGGCGCTGACGATCATGATGTCGCGCGAGACCACCAGGATGACGAGAAAGATCGGCAGCGCCGTGGCGATGCCGAGCGAAATATAGATCGAGACGATCAGCGCCTTGTCGGCCAGCGGGTCGAGATAGGCGCCAAGCTCGCTCTTCATCTGGAAGCGCTTGGCCAGGAAGCCGTCGATGCCGTCGCTGACGCCGGCGACCACGAACAGGATGAAGGCGATGCGCATCTGCCCCGAGACGATCGCCCAGACCACGATCGGCACCAATAGGATGCGGCCCAAAGTGATGAGATTTGGGATATTCAAGATCTGCCCCGGCTAGCACTTCGGCGGTTCAACTGGGCAAAGGCCGGGTCCGACCGACATTTCGCGCGCAGTCCAGAATCCCACAATATACCGGCACCCGCGCGCTTGCGCACCCCGCGATTCCGACGTAGGAGGCGAAAGCTTTGCCTTCCCGCCGGGAAGGATTTTCGATCCGAATTGGTGATCTTCGTGGATGAGGCGCGCTACGCGGACGCCGGCGTCGATATCGATGCCGGAAACCGCATGGTGGATTTGATCAAACCCCTGGTGCGCGCCACCGCGCGCGCCGGCGCCGGCGCCGAAATCGGCGGCTTCGGCGGCCTGTTCGATCTCAAAGCCGCGGGCTTTGACGACCCGATCCTGGTCGCCGCGACCGACGGCGTCGGCACCAAGGTCAAGATCGCCATCGAAACCGCACGCCACGACACGATCGGCATCGACCTTGTCGCCATGTCAGTCAACGATCTGGTCGTGCAAGGCGCCGAACCGCTGTTTTTCCTCGACTACTTCGCCTGCGGCAAGCTCGACCCGATCGTCGGCGCCGAGGTGGTGAAAGGCGTTGCCGCCGCCTGCCGCGAAGTCGGCTGCGCGCTGATCGGCGGCGAGACCGCGGAAATGCCGGGCGTCTATCATGGCAACGACTACGACCTCGCCGGCTTTGCCGTCGGCGCCGTGGGCCGCAAGGGCCTGCTGCCGCGGAGCGACATCGCCGCAGGCGATATCGTCGTCGGCCTGACCTCCTCCGGCGTGCATTCCAACGGCTATTCGCTGGTACGCCGCGTCGCGGAAAAGGCCAAGCTCGGATGGTCGGATCCCGCACCGTTTGCGCCGTCGCGGAGCCTCGGCGAAGCGCTGCTGACGCCGACGCGGCTTTATGTGCGCTCCTGCCTTGCCGCGCTGCGCGAGACCAAAGCGGTCAAGGCGCTGTCCCACATCACCGGCGGCGGCTTCATCGAAAACATTCCGCGCGTGCTGCCGCAGGGCCTCGGCGTGTCGCTCGATCTCGATCGGGTTCCAGTCCTGCCGGTGTTCAAATGGCTGGCGACCGCGGGCAACATCAACGAACACGAAATGCTGCGCACCTTCAATTGCGGCATCGGCATGGTGGTCGTGCTCGATCGCGCAACGGCTGACGCCGCCAGCGCATGTTTCGCCAAGCACGGCGAGACGGTTGTGAAACTTGGCGAGATCGTCGCCGCTTCGGGCGGCGAACGCGTCAGCTTTCGCGGGCATCTCGATCTGCGGTTCCAGGCCGCATGACTGCGACATGAAAAAGCGCGTGGCGGTGCTGATCTCGGGCCGCGGCTCGAACATGACGGCGCTGATCGAAGCGGCCAAAGCGCAAGATTATCCGGCCGAGATCGTTGTTGTGGTGTCGAACCGGCGCGATGCTTTGGGCCTGGTCCGCGCCCGCGAGGCCGGCATCGCCACCGCCCTCGTCGATCACACGGCATTCGGCAGGGACCGCGAAGCCTTTGAGCGCGCTCTCGACGACGCGTTGCACGCACACCGGATCGAGATCGTCTGCCTTGCCGGTTTCTTGCGGCTGTTGACGCCGTGGTTCGTCGATCGCTGGAGCGGACGGATGATCAATATCCACCCTGCTCTGTTGCCGCGCTTCAAAGGGCTCGACACGCATCGCCGCGCGCTCGAAGCCGGCGCCGAGGAACACGGCGCAACGGTACATTTCGTCAGCGTCGGAATGGACGAAGGTCCGGTCATCCTGCAGCGCGCGGTGCCGGTGCTCGGCAGCGACACGGAAGCAAGCCTTGCCGCGCGCGTGCTCGAAGTCGAGCACCAGATTTATCCACAGGCATTACGCCTGGTCGCTGAAGGCCGCGCGCGCCTACCGTAGCCGCCCATCCTGATGAGTTCCGAAAATAAAAAACCCCCGGCTCTAAGACCGGGGGTCGCCAGAGATGAACTGGGAACTTTGCTTGAACCAGTGATTGGAACTGCGATCGGAACCGAACCGGAACCGGATTGCCTCACGCAACTTTCAGGTTTTCAGCCGAGGTCCGGCCGCGATTGGTGACCAGCTCATATTCTACAGGCTGGCCCTCGTTGAGCGAGCGCAGCCCGGCGCGCTCGACAGCGGAGATGTGGACAAACACGTCCTTGTCGCCGGTCGATGGCTTGATGAACCCGTAGCCCTTTGTCGAGTTGAACCACTTGACGGTGCCCTTTTGCATCGTCTGTCTCCTAATTCATTCCAGATGCCGATGAAGACACGGGCGCAACTCCTGCAAGCCGATTGCAGAACCGATAGCAAAACCGATCGCATGTCGCGTGCGAGAGCCGTGCGTCGCGCCACAAGCTAGATTTTGGAGGGAAGTCCGAAGCGGAGAAGTCCGAGACGATTGTGTCGGCAAGGCAGCACCGAGCGGATGACCAAAATCCGATTGCACGACAAGGAAGCCAAAGAAATGCGGCGCAACCGTGACTGTCTCTGTTCCAGCGCGCACGATCAACGAGACCACAAGATATCATAATGTGATGACGCGACGACGTGTGCGATCTACGTCGTGCTTGCTTCGGTGCGCGCTTGCGCACGTTCCGCTTCGGCGCGAATATTGGCGGCCGCCTGCCACCGCGACCACAATCCGCCCGCAGCGACTGCAAGCAGCGTAGCGCCGCAGCCCGCTGCAAGTTCCGCTTGTTGCGCGAGCGTGTCGCCGAAGGCTGCCGTAAGATGCTGCACGACGGCTGGATCCGTCGCGATGACGCGACCCGCGACCCATCCGAGCAGCGCAGCTCCTGCCCAGATCAATATCGGGTAGCGATCAATCAAAGCCGTGATCACGGCGGCGCCGGCCATGATCAGTGGAATGGAGAGCGCAAGACCGATCACCAGCAGCAAGAGATTGCCGTGCGCGATGGCGGCGATGGCGATAATGTTGTCGAGGCTCATGACGATATCGGCGATGACGATGACCAAAACCGCGCGCCACAAATGCGCGGCGGCCTCGACCTCGTTCCGATCCCGGTCCTCGGGCACGATCAGCTTGGCGGCAATGACGAGCAGCGCCACACCGCCGACGAGCTTCAGATAGGGCAGCAGGATGAGACGGGCGACGACGCCGATGAAGATGACGCGCAGGACCACCGCCGCACCGGCGCCGAGGACGATGCCCCAACGCCGTCGCTCTGCCGGCAAGTTGCGGCAGGCGAGCGCGATGACCACGGCGTTGTCGCCGGACAGCAATACATCGACGAAAATGAGCTGGAGAACTGCGAACCAGAATGAAGCGGCGTCCAATTGCGCGGCGCTCGCGGCAAACGCCTCGCGCCACAGCGCAGGATGCAGATATTGCGCGAGCGACCCCACGCCGCCGCGGCCTTAGAACAAGTTCCGATTCAATCGAATCGGCATGCGCTCTGGACTTTCGATTTTGCGCATGTCCGGGGCGGAAAACCGGTCACTGTTCCAGGACATACGCTAGCCGACGATCTCGTTGCCGGAAAAGAATTGTGCGATCTCGTTTTCCGCAGTCTCGGCGGCGTCGGAACCGTGCACCGAGTTCTCGCCGATCGACTTGGCGTGCTCCTTGCGGATGGTGCCGGGCGCAGCCTTGGCCGGATCGGTCGCGCCCATCAGGTCGCGATAGGCGGCAACGGCGCTCTCGCCCTCGAGCACCTGCACGACAACGGGACCCGAGGTCATGAAGTCGACGAGCTCGCGAAAGAACGGCCGCGCCCGATGCACGCCATAAAACGTCTCGGCTTCGGCCGTGGTCATCCGCACGCGCTTTTGCGCAACGATACGCAGACCTTTCTTTTCGATCATCGCATTGATGGCGCCCGTCAGATTGCGGGCGGTCGCATCCGGCTTGATGATCGAGAATGTACGCTCGATCGGCATCAAATGATCCTTTGGGGCAAATTGTCCTTTGGGAATTTGCGAGTGCGGCGTGAAACCGCGCCGGGCTTATAGCCTCCGCTCATGCCCGCGGCAAGCACGGCTCCGGCAAGCTTTCGTGGCACGAAGGCGCGGTGAATGGGGCGACTGCGGCGGCGGCGCTCAGTTCGAGGCAGCCTTCTTCGGCTTTGCCGGTTTTTTCTTGGCGACTTGCGGCGGCGCTGGCGGAGCGGCGACGGCATCCATTTCTGTGAGCCCACCGCGCAGGAACCGATAGATGCCCGCACGCGGGCCGCTGTTAAAAGTGAGAACCGCTGTGCGATCGCCTCCAGGCGTACTGCCGATCTGAACCGACGACGGCTGGCCGGCGCGAGACACCACGTCACATTCGCTCATGCCAAGCCCAACGCCGCTATCCACGACCAAAGACGAGGCGTCGCCGCCGGGCATCGTTGCGGGAGACGTTGGCCCTCCCGCGGCGCCAGGAGCGGGAGCCGGTGCGGGAGCCGCAGCAGCAACCGGCGCCGGGCAGGAACCATCGGCATTGACCAGATCGTTCGGCGTGATCGCGCGCTGGCCCTTTTTGGTCTCCGAAAGCTCGGAAAAGCTATAGCCCGCGCTGCGGCCGCTGATGTCGAAGGGTTTGGCAAACCAAGACTGGCTGGTGCTGACGTCGGCGCCGCAGCCGGCAAGCGCAAGGGCCGCCGCGAAGGCTGCAAGAACGATCAAGCGATGTCGCCGAACCAGCACCCGACAGTCCCCTAAATTCGACCCGCAACCCAAACCATTTCTCAGCTTGCCGTTATTTGTGTTGCGATCATGACGCAAGGCTTCCCGGCAAAAGGCAGCCGTTGCGTAAACGTCACAATTGTACCAAAACCCATCGCGCGAATCCTGTAAAGGTTAAAATCACTCGGAAAGACAGCGACTTGATCCAGTTATCCGCAAACCGCCGAACCGTGGCAATGTGATGAAGATCACGGATTCTTTTCCCGCCGGACGCGACACTTTGATTTGTCTGAGCGCCGGGATCCAGGGCGGCTCAGGGGGCCGTTAGTCGTTGTCGGGGGTTCCCATGCACTTGCAATTCATCGGCTGCGGCGACGCTTTCGGCACTGGCGGACGGTTCAATACCTGCTTTCACCTCGTCGCGCATAACGTCAACGCCCTGATCGACTGCGGCTCGTCGTCGCTTGTCGGCATGAACAAGCTTGCGATCGATCGCAATGCCATCGGCACCATCCTCATCACCCATTTTCACGCCGACCATATCGGCGGCCTGCCGTTTTTCATTCTTGAGGCAAACTACGTTCTCAAACGCCAGAGCGCGCTCACCATCGCCGGACCGCCGGGCTTGAAAGCGCGCTACGCCGAAATGATGGACGCCGCCTATCCGGGAACGCAGACGCTGCAACTATCCTTCCCGCTGACTCTGCGAGAAGTGGAGATCGGCAAGCGCAACGAGATCGGCGGCCTGCGGGTGACGCCGTTCCGCGTCGTGCATGACGATCGCGCCGGCCCTTGCCTCGGCTATCGCTGCGAGGTCGAGGGCAAGACCGTCGCCTATTCGGGCGACACGCAATGGACCGACACTGTCATCGATATCGGGCGCAATGCCGACCTGTTCATCTGCGAGGCCTATACGCGCGACAAGCCGATCAACACGCATATGGCGCTGAGCGCGCTGGAGAAGCATCTGCCGCAGATCAAGCCGAAGCGGCTCGTGCTCACACATATGAGCAATGACATGCTGGCACGCCGCGCCGAGGTGCCGTACGAGTCCGCCGAAGACGGCATGATCGTCGAACTGTAAGCTAAGGAACGAGCGCCGCTTCAATCGCTGCAAGCGCGGCATCCGCCTTCGAACCATCGGGACCGCCGGCTTGCGCCATATCCGGCCGGCCGCCGCCGCCCTTGCCGCCCAAAACTTCGGCGCCCTTCTTCACCAGATCGACGGCGTTGAAGCGTGTGGTGAGATCGGGCGTGACGCCGACCACGACACCGGCTTTGCCGTCGCCGGTGACGCCGACGATCGCGACGACGCCGGAACCGACTTTCTTTTTGCCTTCATCGGCGAGGCTGCGCAGATCCTTGAGCTCGATGCCTTCAACCGAACGCGCCATCAGCTTGAAGTCGCCGATGGTGCGCAGCCCGTCACCGCCGTCGCTTTTGCCGGTGCCGCCCATCGCGAGTTTCTTCTTCACATCGGTGAGTTCACGCTCGAGCTGCTTGCGCTCTTCCATGAGCGCCCCGACGCGGCCCGGCACATCGTCAACCGGCACACGCAATTCGGACGCGGTTGCTTTGGCGAGCTTTGCGAAATGATTGGCATTGGCGCGCGCCGCCTTCGCCGTCAATGCCTCGATGCGGCGCACGCCGGCGCCGACCGCGGATTCACCGACCACCGAGATGATGCCGATATCGCCGGTGCGCTTGACGTGGGTGCCGCCGCACAATTCGATCGACCAGCCCAGCGTATTGCCGCCGTCCTCACCCGACGTATCCCCCATGGCGACAACACGAACCTCGTCGCCATATTTTTCGCCGAACAGCGCGCGCGCGCCGGAGGCCCGCGCATCGTCGATCGGCATCACCCGCGTCGTCACCGCAGAATTCTGCAGGACCATGTCGTTGGCGATGTCCTCGACACGCCCGATCTCCTCGCCGCTCATGGGCTTCGGATGCGAGAAATCGAAGCGCAGCCGGTCGGGCGCAACCAGCGAGCCCTTTTGCGCGACGTGATCGCCGAGCACTTGCCGCAACGCCTCATGAAGAAGATGTGTCGCTGAATGATTTTTCCGGATCGCGCCGCGCCGAGCATGATCGACATCGAGCGCGAGCGCCATTCCCGGCTTCAGCGTGCCTTCCTCGACGGTGCCGATATGAGCAAACATGTCACCAAGGTATTTCTGCGTATCGGTGACCTTGAAGCGCACGCCGTCCGCCGTCAGTACGCCGGTATCGCCGACCTGGCCGCCGGACTCGCCGTAGAACGGCGTCTGGTTGAGAACGACAGCGCCGCTCTCGCCTTTTTTCAGCGCGGCGACTTCTTTGCCGTCTTTCACCAGCGCCGCGATCACGCCTTCGGCGCTTTCAG
>DATHPQ010000003.1:0-8407 GCA_035483735.1 Xanthobacteraceae bacterium
CGCGTTGAGCGCATCGTTGCCGTGCGCTTCGGCGGCATAGCAGGCGATCACGCCGCCGACGAACAGCACGCCCATGACGGCCAGCACCGCCCAGCCTTGGCGCTGATCGCCGATCATGCGGCCGAACACATTGGTCAGTGCCGCCCCCAACGCGAAAATCGAGATCATCTGGATGAAATTCGACAGCGCGGTAGGATTCTCGAACGGATGGGCGGCATTGGCGTTGAAGAAGCCGCCGCCATTGGTGCCGAGCATCTTGATCGCGATCTGCGACGCGACCGGGCCGACCGCTATGCTCTGCTTCGCCCCTTCGAGCGTCGTTGCGTCGATATAGGGGCCGAGTGTCTGCGGAATGCCCTGCCACACCAAAAACAGCGCATAGGGCACGCAGATCGGAAGCAGGACGTAGAGCGTGCAGCGCGTCACATCGACCCAGAAATTTCCGACAGTGCGCGCGGAATGGCGGGTGAAACCGCGGATCAAAGCCATCGCAAGCACGATGCCGGTCGCGGCCGAAAGGAAATTCTGGTGCGTCAGGCCGAACATCTGCACGAGATAAGACAGTGTGCTTTCGCCGCCGTAGTTCTGCCAATTGGTATTGGTGATGAAGCTCATCGCCGTGTTGAACGACAGATCTTCGGCGACGGCGCCCTGTTCGGCCGGATTGAAGAAGAGCGACCCTTGGACGCGCAACAAGGCATAAAGAATGAGAAAGCCGCCGACATGGAACAGCAGCATACCGATGGTGTAGGCGATCCAATTTTGTTCGCGCTGTTCATCGACGCCGGCTACCTTGTAGATGACGATCTCGATGGGCCGCATCAGCGGCGAGAGAAAATTGCGCTCGCCGTTGAACACGCGCGTCATGTAGCCGCCGAGCACCGGCGTAATCGCGGTGATGATCGCGCAATAGAGCAAAATCTGAATCCAACCGATGGCGGTCATGGTCGTTGTTCCTTCAGAACTGCTCGGGCCGGAGCAGGGCGTAGGTGAGATAGATGAGCAAGCCCACGGTCACGAGAGCCGCGAGCGAATAGTCGAAGGTCATTGTCGGTCTCCCATTGGGCGGATCGAGTCAGCGCATGTCCCGGAAAAGCGGATACCGGTTTTCCGACAAGGACATGCGCCAACCAAAAATCTAGAGTCTGTCGCAGGCATAGACGTAGCCAATCGACAGCGCGAAGAAGACAACGCCGATAGCGATCATGATGACGTCCATCATGGAAATGTCTCCGAGCCAGAATCCGGCAGCATGCCGGCAAAAGCCTAGGTGGGCCTGCAGTCTTGAATCGGATCAAGCTTGCGAAAAGGGCACGCCGATCACGGCCAACTACCTGTCACTATAGGCATAGGAATTCGAGACGGGCGTGCCGGAGACGTTATAGGAATCCTATAAAGATCGCCTTCGCCGAGACGCGCGCCAGGCTTGCAAATGATTGAACGGCTGAAGGATTTGTCCGCATGCGGCGGCACGGAACGGACGCGGGACATGAGAGGCTAAATAGGAACCGCATAGCTCCCGCGCGTTCCGGTCATCGCGCCGGACCGGTGATTTCAATGATTTAGGTGAAAGAATTGCGTGGCCGCACCAAGCTTAGCCAGCGTTGCAGCCACCAAAAGTGCGACGACAGGCATCAAGGCCGATAACTCGGCGTATGCGCGTTTGCCTCGACCATGGAACTTCATGATGTGACTCACTGTTGGTCGTGCAGAAACAACATCCACCGCCGCTTTAGGTTTTCTAGGAGGGATCTGCTCAAGCGGATGTGACTCATGTCACGTAAAAATTCCAGACCGATCGCGTCGTTACGATATAAAGCCGAAATAAATACTCGCTCGGCCGCATAGGCCGTGGCCGCTTATTTTCCTCTTATATCTTTGTGACTTGGCCACTCTGGCTTCTTTATGGCTTTAACCGCCATCTTAGCTCAGCAAACGCAATTTCCCTGATTTTGGAAAGCCGGGCGCGATGGCCTTTATCGCCGACCGTGAAACTCTTTTTGATGAACTCGACGATGAGCTGCGCTTGGTGTGGCGGCCGGCGCGCTCTGTTGCGACAACTTTGCCTGAAGGATTGTGGGCGGTGCTCCTATGCCGCCTTTATGAGAAAGCTGGCCGCTGCGTCTCGAATTCATATGCGATAGCGCGCAGATTCCGGACAGCAGAACATATGCGGGTGAATCACCCATGAGCGTCATCCCCTTCGAACCAAAAGCCAAGCCGGAAAACACGGCGCTGCGACGACACGGATTCTGGCGCCGGCTCGCGACTGCCATCGATTCGCTTGCCGCATATCCGGTCAAGCATGCGCTGTCCGAACAGGAGCTGCGCCGTGTCGATGGCGAGATCGGTCGCTGCCGGCAGCTGATGTTTCCGAAGTCACAACATTTCTCCACCGCCGTTCCTTATCGTCTGCAAGTCAATCGGATGCGCAGGCTGCGGCCGTGAGGCGATCTTGAAAATCGCAGCGATGAAATTGCAACTTTGAAAATCCGACCATGAACGCGCCCTGCAAACACATGATTATGGATCACGCACCGCTGTCGGCGGCTATGCGGCTCGTTGCCGAGAACCGCGAGCAGACGGCGAAGACGCCGCGTCAATTTCCGCGGCGCCCTAACCTCCACGTGCTCAGCGAGAGCATTCCGCTGTTCTACATCTGCCAGAACAGCCATGGCTTCTGGGTCGCGCGCGACGCCGAAAGACTGGCCGGAGGTCTGTTCCTGCGCAAGGAATCGGCATTCCGGTTCGCGCGAAAGAGAAGCGAGCCGACCGGCTGCGCGATGATGTTGCTCGACGCGCCGATCGAGCTTGACGTCGAGAACCAAGGCAACCGTATTGCCGTGCCGTTGGGCAGCGCGATCGATATGGTGAAGCGGCGCGCGCCGCGTCTCGCCGCCTTTATCAGCATGGCGATCACGGAATGGCACAAGCTCGTCGCTGAAATATCGTCCACGTTCGCCGGCGAGCGCAAGCATCGCGCGGCAATCGAGCAAGAGCTGTTTCACGGTCAATATTGGCTGTCGTCGAAAGACGACGACGATCTGCTGGTTCCGTAATTCGCACGCGCCTCGTCCCATCGGACGCGCCGAAGGATCCCAAAAGGAGAACTTCAATGAAGAATGATGCAGAACCTCCGTCGTGTCTGCAGCCCCCGATATTCATGGTTGGTCAAGACAGCCGGGGCGGCTGGGTCGTCGCCGAAAAAGGCGGCATGCGGGGCGGGCTGTTTGCCGACCGGACGCAGGCGCTTCGCTACATCCGCTCCGAGAATGGAAATCGTCCGTACGCTTTCGTTACTGTGACAGGCGTCTTTGAACTCGCCATCGCTCCGCCATCGGCTGTCGTGCCGCAGTTCACCGCCGACGCCACGCGCGAGCGCCGGGTCGCCTGATAGCCCTCATTTCAACAAAAGAGCCGCCGCAACGAATGCTGTCGCCGCTCGAGGTGTGATCATGTCTGCGATTGGCCGGCAATTCTCCAACCGTCATGTCTCGAAATTGTCCGGTTATGCGCCCGCGCTGCCGACGCCGTTCGACGACGACGATCGGATCGACAGTGACGCTTTCGAGCTGCTTTGCGACCTGCAAATCAGAAGCGGGGCGACCGCGCTTGTGATCTGCGGAACCACCGGCGAGGCGTCCTGTCTGCTGCTGCGGGAGCGCAGCAGGTTGATCGAAATCGCAGTCGACATTGCGCGGGGCCGCGTCCCGGTCATCGCCGGAGCCGGGTCAAATGACACCGAGCGCGCCGTCGAACTGACCAAGGACGCCGAGGCGCACGGGGCGGACGCGGTCCTATCCGTTGTGCCTTATTATAACAGGCCAACCCAAGTGGGACTTTACACGCATTTCCGCACGATCGCCGCGCTGACCGGATTGCCCGTCATTCTTTACGACGTTCCGTCGCGCACCGGCTGCGCGCTCGCCGACGAGACAATCGCGCGTCTGACAGAGGTGCCACACATCATCGGGCTTAAGGACGCGAGCGGCGATATTACGCGGCCGGCGCGCCTGCGGCCTCTCGTCGGGTCGGATTTCAGGCTCCTATCCGGCGACGATGCGACTGCCTTGGGCTACCTCGCCAACGGCGGCAACGGCTGCATATCGGTCACGTCCAATGTCGCGCCGACCCTGTGCCGGAATGCGTATGCGGCATGGAGCCAGATGCAGAGCGTGCGAGCGCTGCGGTTGGCGCGCGTTGCCGGCGATTTGACCGCCGCACTGTTTGTTGAATCGAATCCGGCTCCGCTGAAATATGCGCTCAGTCTGTTCGGTCTTATGTCGCCGCGCGTGCGCCTGCCGCTTGTTGAGTTGAGCGAACACGCCAAGCAGGAAGTCCGCGACGTTCTTCAGCGATTGTGCGATGGCTATGCCGGAGCGATGATCGGCAATATCGGCGACCGCCCGCGCGAGCGCGACAGAGCGATGGCGCTCTGCGTCGAACGCGATCTCATTTAGCTTTGACTGCGCACGACGCGGAGGGTTTCACGGTTGAGGCGCCGCGCCAGTCGCTGGCGCAGTCAGCACGGACCAGATCGGGCTATCGTGCCGGTCGACAACGGTATCGGCCTCGCCGGTGCTGACGTCGAGTATCTTCTCGACCGGTGGCTCCTGCCGATTCCACCAGCCGCCGCCAAGCGCTTGAAACAGCGCCACAGTGTCGGACAAACGCGCGGCGCGCGTTTGCACCACTTGGATCTGGGCCTGGAGATAAGTCTGCTGCGCCGTCAGCAAGATCAGAATATTGGCGTAGCCGGTTTGCGTCTGTTGCTGCGCAAGATCGAAACTGATCTTGGCGGCGCGCTCGAAATCGCGCGCGGCTTTGAGCGCATCCGCATCACTCTGGATCGCGCGCAGCGAGTCGGCGACGTTCTGCACGGCGCCGACGACCGTGCTCCGGTAGCTCCACGCCGCTGCGTTGTAGGTGTCCTTGGCGCCCTGGAGCTGATGCCACAGCGTGCCGGCATCGAACACCGTCTGCGTGGCATTGCCGGCGAGCAGCCAGAACTCATTGGCCGGTGAAATCAGGCCGGCGAGCACGGTGTCGATGTAGCCGCCATTGGCGCTGATCGTGAAATTCGGCAGCATGTCCGCGGTCGCAACTCCGATCTGCGCGCTCGCCGAATGCAATTGCTCTTGCGCGGCGCGCACATCCGGACGCTGCTCGATCAATTGCGACGGCAGGCTTACCGGCAGATCCGTCGGCAATTGCAGGTTCGCAAGCGAGAACGTCCCATAAGGACCTTGGCTTGGATAGGCGCCGGCCAAGGCGGCGAGCAGGTCGTGTTGCTGCGCCAGCGCCTTGCGCAGCGGCGGCAAGGTCGCCTTGACCTGAGCAAGCGCGGCCTCCTGCAGCGCAAGATCGTTGCGGTTCACATAGCCGGTGTCGAACTGACGCCGCATCACGTCGAGCATCTTGGTGTTGATCGCGATGATTTCGTTGGTGGCGTCAATCTGTCCGCGCAGCGCCGCCTCGGTGATCGCCGCACCGGCGATGCTCGAGGTCAGCGTCAGGTAAGCCGCTTCGACCTGAAAGTGCTGCGTATCGGCAAGCGCCTGGAGCGCTTCGACTGTCCGCCGATTGAGGCCCCAGACGTCGAACGTGTACGACACCTGCGCTTGCGCGGTATACAGATTGTAGGTTTGCGGCGCCGTTCCGGTCGAAAGCGGCGCGGAAAGCACGGAAGCGGACTGCTGCCGCGTCGGATTGAAATTGACCTGCACCAGCGGCAAAAACTTGCCTTGCTGCGCAGAAACCGCTTCCTGCGCCGCGCGCAACGTAGCGATGGCCGATTGCAGATTAGGATTGTTCTGCAGCGCTTGCGCGATGATGGCATTGAGCCGCTGCGATTTGAACAGCGCCCACCAGTCCTGCGGAATATCGCGGCCTTCAATAAAATGTTGCGGTTGACCGCTCGGCGCATCGGTGGCGGATGTGCGCGATGCCAGCGGTCCGACCGTATAGCGGTCCGTATCCGGCGGGGCAGGGACACGGAAATCAGGGCCGACGGCGCAACTCGACAACAGCATCGCCACCGCGATAGCGGTGGTACTCTTAAACAGCCACCTGACCGCCACACAGGACATCGGAATGACTTGAATAACTATCGCGACTGAGCAAAAGCGCTTGTGCGCGCAATGGGCATTATTTCCGATTTCGCCGATATTGGCTGTACTCGCCTAGCCACAATGCACATGTTTCATTCTCGATACTGCGCCATGAGCCGGCTCGAGCGGCTCGGCATATCCGCGAAAAATTGCAAGAAATAGCGAGGCCGCGAGGCCGTGATAAACTGTCATGAGTCGGACAGGATAGTGCGATTAATCCCAGTTTGTGACCGGTCCTGTGATTAGTGACAGTGGACTGGCGGCGGCCGGGAATGACCATGTCGCCGCGTTCTCCATAACGCTCGAAGTGACGCCCGAAACGAAGTTGGATGCGGTTTAGCAATGGCCCCCCGCCCGCCAAATAGTCGATTGAGTGCGGCGGTCGCCGCCGCGCTCTTTGCCGTCGTCGGCGTGGTCTATTGGTCCTGGCATTCCGGCGGCTCGAATTCCGGTCTTGGCGCAACGACCGCCAATGCCGATGCGCCGAACCCTCCTGCGCATTCCGACGACAGCGTCGATCTCTCCGACACGCAGCTCGACGCGGTGAAGGTCGAGCCGGTCGAGGAGCGCGATTTTCCGATCGAGAAAGATGCGATCGGCAGCATCGACTTCAATCAGAATCTCTCGGTTCAAGTGTTCACGCCCTATCAGGGCCGCATCATTGCGCTGTTCGCCGAGGTCGGCGACGACGTGAAAAAGGGCCAGACGCTGTTTACCATCGACAGCCCGGATTTGCTGCAGGCGGAATCGACCTTGATCGCGGCGGCCGGAGTGATGGACCTGACAACGCGCAATCTGGCGCGCCTGAAGGAGCTCTATGCGACGCGCGCCGTGTCGCAGCGCGATTTCGATCAGGGCACGTCAGATCAACAGACCGCCGAAGGCAATCTGCGCGCGGCGCGCGATGCGGTGCGTCTCTTCGGCAAGACCGATGATGAGATCGACAAGATCGTCACCGACCGCAAGGCCGATCCGACGCTGGTCGTGAAAAGCTCGATTGACGGACGCATCACCGCGCGCAATGCCGCGCCGGGCCTGTTCGTGCAGCCCGGCAATGCGCCCGCGCCGTTTACGGTGACCGATATTTCCACGATGTGGATGCTCGCCAATGTCGCCGAAACCGACAGCCCGGCGTTTCGCGTCGGCCAGCCGGTGCAGGTCACGCTCGATGCGTTTTCCGGCCGGGTCTTTGACGGCACGATCACGACCATCGGCGCTTCTGTCGATCCGAATACGCGGCGCGTGCTGGTGCGCTCCGAGGTCAAAGATCCGCAGCACGAATTGCGCGCCGGCATGTTCGCCAATTTCACCATCCGCGTCGCCAGCCCCGAGCGCTCGCCGGCGATACCGATCGACGGCGTGGTGCGCGAGGGCGACGGCACCATGACGGCTTGGGTCACCGCGGACCGCCGGCACTTTAGCCGCCGCGTGGTCAAGCTTGGCGAGCAGCACGCCGGTTACTGGCAAGTTCTTAGCGGCGTAAAGGCCGGCGAACTTGCCGCCACTGAAGGCGCGCTGTTTCTCAGCAATCAGCTCGCCATTGCGTCGACCGAAGGCGGAAAGTGACCCGCGTGTTGCAGCGCTGGTGTTTGATGCTGCTGCTTGGTTTTGCCGGCATGGCGCTGACGCATCCGGCCATTGCCAAAGGCGGACATGGGCACGGCAGCGGGGATGGGCACGGCAAAAGGGACGGCAAATCGGCAGGTAAAACGGACGGCAAGACGACGGCGTCCAAGAGCGCACCCGGCAAAGGGATAAAGACCGCGCCACACACGCCGGCCGAACCCGGCGGCGCGGCGTCAAAGGGCGATACCAATCCGCCGCCAAGCGAGGCGCCGCTCGGGAAAGACACCAATAAATTCCCGGATAAAGTGCCAGGCACGAACGACGCCGGCGTGAAACCCAAAGTCCCGCAGATTTCGCACAACCCGCCCGTTACCGCTCCGGCCAACACCGTCACGCGCAACGCCATCGGCATGCCGGTGACGATCCACGAACCGGCATCTAGTTCCATGCTCGGCGCAGGCGGCGAACATGTCCCCAACGCACCAGGCAATGCCGTCGTTGGCGCCAAGCCGGCAGGGCTTGCACTCCTACATCCGGTGCCACTCGCCACTGCCGGTCTTCCGGCTTCTGGAAAGATCGGCGGCACCAACCTGATTCGTCCGGCCCAGGCGCCGGCGGCCCTTGGTGGTCCGGCCAAACCCAGCGGCGGCATCAACGGCTCGACCATGCGGCTCAAGCCCTGATATTCAGGCCCGATTTTCCGCTCAGCCGACACCAGTTCTTCAGAAAAT
>DATHPQ010000004.1:0-164458 GCA_035483735.1 Xanthobacteraceae bacterium
GCCATCAAGGACGTGCACAACGATCCGGTCTGGGAGGAAGCCTACGAGGCCTCGACGACACTGTGTGAGACCTGCCAGAAGTGCGAGTTCTTGGACGCCTGCGGCGGCGGCCACCTGGCGCAGCGCTGGTCGGCCGAGCGCAGGTTCGATAATCCCAGCGTCTATTGCGAGAGCTGGAAGCGCATCCTCGGCCATATCTGGAGCCGGATCGCGCCGACTTTATCGGTTGAAGTCGAACCCGCCGCGGACCGGCACTGAACTTACCGCGTGCGACTCAGGGGTCGACGCGGCTGCGAGGCGCGCCGTACATCCGGGCGCGCGCCCGCTCCCCCCGTGCCGGCGGCAGATGCCGCCTACAGAAGCGCTTCGTCTCTACCTGATCGATCGGCCGAACACCCCGCCGGTTAGGCGGGTTGCATCGTTTTCAGCCGGTCGAGATACGCCATGGCCGCGCGGCGTGCCGCATCCCGATCGCAGCGCGCCTCGCCAAGGGGGAACATGCCGTGGGTGAGCATGCCGTCACTGCCGATCTGGAACAGATAGGTTTCGGCCGTGCGGCGGCACCTGACGAAAACATTCGGGTAGTCGTAGCCCGTGACTTCAAACATGACGTCATCCGTCGCAGATCGCTATTGAAGCAATTACGAACCGTGACGATTAACGAAGTGTTAATGAAGGCCCGGTTCCGGATCAGGACTAACACGGGCGGCTTTTCGCGCGCGGAGACCGACGGGCAGCGGCGCCTAAGCTTAAGCGCTAGGCCGCGAGCGGGAAAAAGTGATTGATGACGCCAAGCACGGCGAGAAGGAACAGACCGATGCCGAAGCTGAAGCCGATCAGCTTCCTCTCGAACGATCGCATCGGTTCGCTTGGCGCGGCGCGCCCTTCGTCGCGCAGCGTCCCGCGCAAGTCTGAGTGCAATTCCGAGCCGAGATCGTAGGTCGTCATATCGGTCACTTCGCCTGCCGCGCCCGCTTATCTCGGGCTCGGATATTGATCTCAGCATGGCAAGGCGCCGCGTCAATGCGGCCGAGAAAATAAGAGAATCTCGGTCGTCCGGCGCCGCTTCAGGCGAACGAATTCGCTCGGCCCGGCGCGGCTTGAGGAAAGAAATTACCCGCGAAATTTACCTTTAGAGCCTCACGCCGCCTGAGCGACGAGACGGTCCAGCTCACGTTGCACGAGCTGGCGGTAAAGACCCTCGCCGCGCATCAGGATATCCGGCGGGCCGTCTTGCATGACTTCGCCGGTCTGCAAGACGACGATGCGATCGAAATTGCGCACCGTCGACAGCCGATGCGCGATGGCGATCACGGTGCGGCCGTTCATCAGGCGGCCGAGCGCCTCGCGGATGGCCTCCTCGGATTCGCCGTCGAGCGCGGAGGTGGCTTCGTCGAGGAGCAGGAGCGGCGCGTCTTTGAGGAAGGCGCGCGCGATGGCGATGCGCTGGCGCTGGCCGCCGGAGAGCTTGATGCCGCGTTCGCCGACGATGGTGCGCATGCCGAGCGGCAGGTCCTCGACGAAATCGCAGCGTGCCGCAAACGCCGCTTCGAGCACTTCGTCGTCGGTAGCGTCGGGCCTGCCGTAGCGGATGTTCTCCATTACCGAACGATGGAACATGGAGATATCCTGCGGCACGACGCCGATCGCCTCGCGCAGGCTCTCTTGGGTGACGAGCGAAATATCCTGGCCGTCGATGAGGATGCGGCCAGACTGTACGTCGTAGAAGCGCTGCAGCAGCGCAAACAGCGTCGACTTGCCGCCGCCGGAACGGCCGACCAAGCCGACGCGCTCGCCCGGCAGGAAGCTCAAGTTGAAGTTCTTCAAGATCTGCTGGCCGTCGGCATAGCGGAATTCGACGTTCTCGAACTTCACGTTGGCGCCGCGCCGGATCAGCGGCTCGGCTTGCGGGTGATCGAGCAATTCATGCGGCACGAGCAGCGTCGCGACCGCTTCGGACAGCCGTGCAATGTGCTGCGTCATGTCGACGAGCGCCACGGCCAGATCGCGCGTCGCGGACAGCACCGATATGGCGAGCGTGCAAGCGAGCACGACGTCGCCTGTCGTCGCCGCGCCTTGCCGCCAGAGCATGATCGCCCAGGCGAGCAGGCCGAGCGCCAAGAGCACGGTCACGACGGCATGAAAGATGCGCAGCCTCTCGAGATAGAACAAGCTCTTGCGCCGCGCCTCCAGCTCGCGATCGACGGTGGCATTGAAGCGGTTATGTTCGCGCAGGAAGCCGCCGAAGGCGCGGACCAGCGGCATGTTGGAGACGACATCGACCATCTCGCCGTCCACCGCCGCGGCCTTGGTGGCGTAGTCGTGATGCAGCGGCTTTCCCGCCGCGGCGAGCCTGAACATCAGCACCACCATGGCGCCCGCGATCAGCGCCAGCGTGCCGGCCATCGGCAGGCTGATCGTCGTGACCAGCATGATGGCGGCGACGGTCGCCACGCATGGCGGCAGCACGTTCCAGATGAACATGTTCTCGGCGGTGAACACCGCGTTCGACGTCGCGGTGATACGGCTCGTCAGCATGCCGGGCAGCCTTTCGGCGAAAAAGCCGGGGGAGTGACCCATCAGGTGACGAAACAGGTCGCGGCGCAGGTCGCCGGTCACGCCGACAAAGGCATAATTCGCGATCCAGGCGGCGACGCGCCACAGCAAATTGTCGGCTGCGATCAGCGTGCCGAGCAGCACAAACGCCGTCCACACGCCGGCGCCAGGGTTCTTCGGCGCGAAATGCCCTTTCGACAAGGTGTCGACCAGGAACTTCACGCCATATTGGGTGCCGACGGAGCAGATCACCGCGCCAAGCACCGCGGCGATGATCACTATGTGTGCGACCGGCCGGAGCCGGATGTAGCGGAAGACGAAGGCAAGAGGGCGAGAGGCGTAACCACAAAGCTCGGCCATGCGCAATTTCATCTCCGACGGAACAAATTGGAATTACGTCGCCCCCAAAACTAACGAGGAGGGACCTGTCCTGTTCCATCGTCGCGATGCGGCAGGCGAACTGCGGCCGGCGTGTGGCTTATATCTGTCGAATGACGGTCGCTGAGTTTGCCGCGCGGCGTTTGATGCCGATTCGCGAACCGCGCAAAAGTTCCACGGCACAATGAAAATTAAGTTCCTTCCATAAAATGAAATATTTCCGCGCTGCAACGTTGTCGCTAGTCCAGCCGGTGAGGAACTTCATTTAAAATAAAAGGCAGGTTCTATGCATATCGCTCAAATTGCGCCGCTCACTGAAGCTATTCCGCCTAAGCTCTATGGCGGCACCGAGCGCGTCGTATCGTGGCTGACGGAAGAATTGATCGCGCTCGGTCACGATGTGACGCTGTTCGCGAGCGGCGATTCGGTGACATCAGCCAAGCTCGAGGCGATGTGGCCGCGGGCGCTACGCCTCGACGGTTCGGTGCGCGATCCCAATGCGCTGCACATGATGATGCTTGAACAGGTCTATCGGCGCGCTGCCGACTTCGATTTCCTGCACTGCCATCTCGACTATTATCCATTCTCGCTGTTTTCCCGTCAGGCGACGCCGTTCGTCACCACGCTGCACGGGCGGCTTGATCTGCCCGAACATCAACCGGTGTTCGATACGTTCTCGACAGTGCCCGTGGTCTCGATCTCCAATGCGCAGCGCCGGCCGTTGCCGCAGGCGCATTGGGTGCGCACCGTATATCACGGCCTCCCGGAAAAGCTCCTCGAGCCGAAGCCGGTCAAGCCGTCCTATTTCGCCTTTCTCGGCCGCATCGCGCCGGAGAAGGGCATCGACCGCGCCATCCACATCGCCGAACATTGCGGCGTAAAACTCAAAGTCGCCGCCAAGGTCGATCGGGCCGACGAGGATTATTACAATGAGAAGATCAAGCCGCTGCTGCAGTCGGGCTGTGTCGAATTCATCGGCGAGATCGGCGACAATGAAAAACCTGAATTTCTGAGCGGCGCGGCGGCCCTGTTGTTCCCGATCGATTGGCCGGAGCCGTTCGGTCTGGTGATGATCGAGGCCATGGCCTGCGGCACGCCGGTGATCGCTTTCAACCGCGGCTCGGTGCCGGAGATCATCGAAGATGGTGTCACCGGCTTTGTCGTCGAGGATATCAATGGCGCGATCGGTGCAGTCGACCGACTCGACCATCTGTCGCGCGGCAAAATCCGCAGGTGCTTTGAAGAGCGCTTCACCGCGCGCCGCATGGCGCAGGATTATCTCAGCGTCTACCGCAGCCTCTCCGCGCGCGCCGCGCCGCATCTGCGGCTCGTCGCCGACGACGCGCCGGCGCTTTAGAGCATGATCCGTAAGAATGGAAACCGGTTTCCGAAAAGAGCAGCTCCATCAAAAATGCTAGAGCGACAATCAATCACCTCCAAATAATTTCGCTCTAGCTTTCGACTTCCTTTTCCGGTGGCCGCGTCTCCGGCATCGTCAGCGCCACGAGCGTAAGTCCGACGGCGCCGATCGCGGCGAGTGTGGCGAAGGCGGGCGCGCTGCCGAAATGGTCGGTCACATAGCCGCCGAGCGTGGCGCTCAGCGAGGCGCCGATGCCGGTCGCAGTGCCCAAAATTCCCTGGCCGAGATTGAACCGGCCGGTGCCGCGCGTCAGATCGGCGACCACGAGCGGCACCATCACCGCGAATACGGCCGCCGTGATGCCGTCGAAAATCTGCGCTGCGAGCAGGAGCGACGGGCTGGTGATCGCGGCAAAGAGCAGTCCGCGTATCGGCAAGGCCGCAAAGCCGATCAGCAGCAAGGGACGGCGGCCCCAAACCTGCGCCTTGGCTCCGACCCAGGGCGACAGCGCGGCGACGATGAGCTGCGGCACGACGATGCAGGCGGCAATGATCACGGTCGCCCACTGGCTCGAATGCATGGTGACGACGCTGCCGACCAGCGGCAGCATGGCCGCATTGGCCAGATGAAACAGCAGCAAGCAGCCGGCGAAGATCAGAAGCGGCTTATTTTGCATCAGTTTGCCGAGCGTGATCGGCGGTTTGATCGAGGGGCGGCGCGGCTTGGCGCCATGGGCGCGCTCCGCGTCGATTTCGCTGTTGGATATTTCGCGCAGCGCCAGGAGCGCGGGGACAAGCAAGAGAACGGTGACAATGAACACGGCGCGGGCGGACAAAAGGTAGCCGCAGGCGCCCATGGCCGCGGCCGCGAGTCCATTGCCCACCGAGGCAAAGCGCGCATTGCGTCCCAACCGTGCGCCGATCGCCGCCGGGCCGACGAGGCCGAGACTGATCGCGGCCATGGCGGGACCGAGCACGCAGCTCGCGGCCGCGTGCATCACGGAACCCGCGAGCACCATCGGGAAGATCGGCAGCGCCGCATAGGTCAAAGCGCTGATGCAGATCGCCACGATCGCGCAGCCGGCAACAAAGCGCTCGGACTTCACCGCATCGACCAGCGCGCCGCCGGGCATTTGTCCGAGCAGCGAGACGAGGCCGGCCGCCGACAAGACCAGGCCGATATCGACCTGCGTCCATCTCTGGCCGGTGAGATAGACCGAGACGAAAGGTCCAAAGCCGGTTTGCACGTCGGCGACGAAGAAGATGAACCAGTCGAGTCCGCGCAAGCTGCGCCGCGATGGCGGCAGCTCTACCGGCTCCGTGCCGGACGGTTCTATCCCCGACGGTTCGATGCCCGCCGGTTCGATGCCCGCCGGTTCGATGCGGGGCGGCTCCGAACCGGCTGGCTCGGATGCCGGGTGCTTCGGTTGCAGCGCGGGCGCGGTTTCGCATTCGGCCGGATCGTCCGGCTCGCATGCGCTGCGCAAACGCTGTGTCAGACTCGAAGGCAGGGGTTTTCTCCTGCGTGTTGTTGGGGATGCTTACTGGAACGGCAGCGGCTCAAGCTTGCCGAGTGCGCCGAGCACGACGACCGGCTTGCCGTCCTGATATTCAGGCGCCGCTTTCACCTGGTCGCGTGTCAGTTCAAGCGAGATTTTGGCATCGGCCGGAAAACGCAGCGCGTTCCATTCCACCGCAATCTTGCGGCTGCCGACGCCGAGGAAGCCGCCAAAGTCGATGATCGCGGCGCGAACCTGGCCGCCGCGATCGACCAGCACATCAACGATACGCCCCATATCTTCCCCCGTTGAACTCAGGACCTCGCGGCCGAGAACGCCTTGCACTTCGTGATTGGGGAGAATCGTAACCGCGGCGGACGGTGGCGCAGGCTCGGGTGCTTGCGTTGGCGCCGGGCTCTTCGCGGCCGGCGGCTGTGCCGGTGGTTGGGCGTTCTGCGCCCACACGTTCTCAGCCCTCGCGGCAGTGCTGGCTGGAGTCGGTGTCAAAATGAAGGCCGCTGCAAATGCCGTAACAATGGTCAAGATAACGACCACGGCCGCCAAGGTTCCCGAAGGAAGGATGGTTCCCGATGGAAATTTGTTCCGCATCCTCACTCCGGCGCCATTGGACCCAATGCAGTGGAACCCAATGCACTAAGCCGAGCCGGAGGGCGCTGGTTCCATGACTCCAGAGTATTGGCGCCGGCGCATGGGCGCAGCGCGTGGGAACCCGATCAGGACGAAAAAACAATCGAAACCTGGATATCGCCGCTGATGCGCGGCGTATCGAGCGAAACGCTGTCGCCGTGACGACGCACACGCAGATCGACGCTGGAGGACGATAGCCGCAGGTTGCGCAGCAACACCTCGTCCAAGAATGCCGGCAGATGGGGATTGCGCAGGCGGATCTCGCCTTTGACGGGATCGAATTCGAGGCCGAGCGCCGCCTCGAGCAGCGTGAACGGCGTCGCGCTGGCCCAGGCCTGCGGCGAACAGGCGACGGGATAGAGCGTCGGGCCATGGCCGTGCTGGCGCTGAAAGCCGCAGAACAATTCCGGCAGCCGGCGCTGATCCATGTAAGTCGCGGCGGCGAACAGGCCGCCGAACAGCGTATCGATCGCGTGTTTGTGGCCGTAGCGGGCCAGTCCGAGCGCAATCAGCGCATTGTCGTGCGGCCAGATCGAACCGTCGTGATAGGACATCGGATTGTAGCGCACTGCTTCTCGCGCCACGGTGCGAATGCCCCATCCGGAAAAGAAACTCGGCTGCAGCAATTGTTTGGCGACGCTGCCGGCACGATCGGCCGCTGCGATGCCGGTGAACAGGATCTGTCCGGCATTCGAGGTGCGCACCTTGCAGGGCTTTTTCTCGCCATCGAGCGCCAGCGCATAAGTGCCGAGGTCGGGGCACCAGAACGCAGTTTCAAAACGTTCGGCGAGGGTGCGAGCATCGGCATTCAACTTGTCAGCCGCCGCGTCACGGCCGAGGCGGCGGGCGCATCGCGCCGCCATTAGTTTTGCCGCATAGACGTAAGCCTGCACTTCGACCAGCGCGATCGCACCTTCGGCCAAGCGGCCGTCGGCGTGAAAGATCGCGTCATGCGAATCCTTCCAGCCCTGATTGGCGAGGCCTTGATCGGTGGCGCGCAAATATTCGACAAAGCCGTCGCCGTCCGGATCTCCGGGGCCGTCGATCCAGCCCAGGGCCGCCTCGATGGCCGGCCATAATTCGGCGATGGTTTCGAAGTCGCCGGTGCGCTCGGCGTAAAGGCCGGCCAGCAGCACGAAGAGCGGCGTCGCATCGACGCTGCCGTAATAGAGCCCGAACGGCACTTCGCGCAGCGCCGCCATCTCGCCGCCGCGCATCTCATGCAGGATCTTGCCGGGCTGCGCATCGGCAAGCGGATCGACGGTCTTGGCCTGATAGAAGGCGAGGCGGCGCAGCACGCCGCGCGCGACCTCCGGCGACCACCACAACATCTGCAAGGCGGTGATCAGCCCGTCGCGGCCGAATGTCGTCGAATACCAGGGAATGCCGGCATAAGGGTAGCGGCCCTGCGGTGTATCGGTCATCAGCATCGCCAGATCGGCGGCGGAGCGGCACAGGATCTCGTTGAAGCGATCGTTGGATGTCTCGACCGACGTGCGTTCGAGCGTTTGGGCGCGCATTTCGCGCCGCGACGCGATCATGCCGCGCAGGAACGGCACCGGCCGCGCTTGAGTCTGGTCGCAGCTTGCAGTGAGAAACAGCGGCCGGATTTCTCCGGGCGCAAGCGCGATCCGGTAGATGGCGGCGTTTTGCGTCAGCCGATCGGGCGGCGGATCGAAGGTCAGCGCAGTGCGCCGCAGCTTGGCGTCGAGTCCCTTATAAACCAGGAGAACGCGATCGGCGCCCTGCAGTTCGGCGGTTGCGACGCCGCGTCTGTCGCGGTGCGCGCCGCGCACCTCGAACAGATCGGCAAAATCGTTGTCGAACAGGATCGAGAGCTTCAGATCGGTCGGATGATCGCCGTAATTGCGCACGCCGAGCCGCTGATAGGCGGTATCGCGCCACAGAAAGATCGTGCGCTGAATATGGACGCGGTCCTTTTCCAGGACGATGCGCTGGCCGTCCATCAGATCCGGATTTGTCAGATCGATGAAGAAGGCGGAATTGTCGTCGCGCAGCGTCGAGCCGAGCAACAAGGGCGGCGCGCCATTGACCAGCAATTCGAGGCGCGACAGATGCCGGGTGTCGTTGTGAAACAATCCAGCGGAGCCGCCGGATAATATCCCGCCCGCGTCGTTGCGGATGTCGCCGCGGCCGTCGAGCACGATGAATGTATCGCCGTATTTCAAGACGCGCGGCGGCGACGCCGGCCGCGACGCGGTGATGGTGAACGCTGCATCGGCCGCCGTCTCGTCGATGAATGTCACCCCGTGGGTATGCTGGGCGACCTCCGCCGCGGTTTTTAATGACATCGGTTTTCGCTTGGGTTTCGCTTGCCTGGTTTTTCGCGTGTTTGGCGCGACGCAACGCATAGCCGCACAGGGCCGGGAAGGACACCGCAATGAAAACGCGGTGGCACTGAGGCGAACGCCGGTCGGGCCGGATTGTTCAATTTGTTTTTGCTGCGCCGCACCAAGTGTGATCACCAGGGGTTGCGTCCATTCGCCACGCACCAAAAAGCATTGTGGCGAACTGGTAAAATTGAAACTGCTGCTCTAATCTCGGAAACAGAACAAGCAGTAATAAATAATACCAGGGATTTTAGGGAGGAGTTATGACGGTCACGTCCACTTTGGACCGCACCGCCGCTGCGGCCACGTCGACCACGCGCTGGGGCTATCTGGCGATCGGCATCATCTGCATGGTGATGATCGCCAACCTGCAATACGGCTGGACCCTGTTCGTCAATCCGATCAACAAGGCCCATGGCTGGTCGCTTGCCGAAATCCAGTTCGCCTTCGCGGTCTTCATTGCGCTCGAAACCTGGCTGACGCCGATCGAAGGCTGGATCGTCGACGTGCTCGGCCCGCAGCGCGGGCCGAAGCTGATGGTCGCTTTCGGCGGCATCATGGTCGCGACCGGCTGGGTGATTAATGCCTATGCCATGTCGCTCGGCATGCTCTATCTCGGCGCCATTGTCTCCGGCATCGGCGGCGGCGCCGTTTATGCCACTTGTGTTGGCTTGGCGGTGAAGTGGTTCCCGGATCGGCGTGGCCTCGCTGTGGGCTTGACCGCGGCCGGTTATGGCGCCGGCGCGGCGATCACCGTCATTCCGATCCAATATGTGATCGCCAATTACGGCTACGACGCGGCTTTCCTCTGGTTCGGCATCGGCCAGGGCGCGATTGTCTTCCTGCTCGCACTGTTGTTGCGCGGCCCGGAAGCGAGTGAACTCGCTGCAGCGCCTCCGCCCAAAGTGGCGCAGGCGGCGCGTAGTTCTTCACCCAAGGAAGTGCTGCTGTCGCCGGTGTTCTGGCTTCTTTACATTATGTTTGTGATGGTGTCGGCCTCCGGCTTGATGGCGACGGCGCAGATCGCGCCGATCGCCGGCGACTTCAATGTCGGCAATCAGATCGTGTTCTGGGGCGCCACCACGCTCACCGCGGCGCTGATCATCGACAATATCGCCAACGGCTCGGCGCGTCCGCTGTTCGGTTGGGTGTCGGATCATATTGGCCGCGAACTGACCATGGCGATCGCGTTCGGGCTCGGCGGCGTGTCCTACTGGCTCCTTGGCTCGCTCGGGCACGAGCCTTGGGCTTTCGTGCTCTTCGCCGCGCTGATCTTCCTGACCTGGGGCGAGATTTTCAGCCTGTTCCCGTCAACCTGCACCGACACGTTCGGACCGAAATTCGCCACGGTGAATTTGAGCCTGCTCTACACCGCGAAGGGGACGTCGGCCTTCCTGGTGCCAGTCGCCAATCTCATCAAAATGTCGACCGGCTCTTGGCACATGGTCTTCGTCGTCACCGCGCTGATGAATTTCGCCGTGGTGGGCTTGGCGCTCTTCGTGCTCAAGCCGCTCCGAGCACGGGCGATGAAGCAGGGCTGAGATCGGCCACTTTTGGCCGCGAAGAAGGGGTGCAGACGAAATTTCTGCGCCTCTTTATTCCGTGTCTGAGCGAGCCGCCTGCCTCGGGCTTCGCCCCCCGAAAGCCACAGCGTTTGCTCGCGAAATTTGGGCATTTTCGCTCTGGCATAATGTATTATAGTGCGCTAAGGGTGCTCGCCTGAATGCGGCCAAAGCGACGTTGCCGGCCAACGCGCACGTCAAAAAAGATCGCGTCAGTCCGATTTGCCCCAGGGTTGCGCAGCGTCTTTGTAGCGAGCGTCTTTGATGTCATCCGGTGCCGACCGATTATCCGTGACTGCAAGCGGCGCCGTCGCCGCGCCAGACGTGACGCTGCGGCCGCGGCTCGATCCGATCGACACGTCTTTCAGCTTCAAGAACAAGGCCTATGCGGCGCTGAAATCCGTGATTGTCGGCATGGATGTCTATGGCAGCCGCAGCGACATCCGGCTTGATGAGCGTAGCCTCGCCGAGGAATTCGGCATCAGCCGCACGCCGGTGCGCGAGGCGATGGCGCAGCTTGAACGCGAAGGCTTCGTCCGCACCGTGCCGCGGCGCGGCGTCTATGTGGCGCGCAAGACCAGGCGCGAAGTGATCGAAATGATCACCGCCTGGGCGGCGCTGGAAAGCATGGCCGCGCGCCTCGTGACGGCAAATGCCAGCGCCGAAGAGATCGCCTCGCTGCGCAACATGTTCGCGACCTTCGACAATGGGCAGCTGCGCGCGCATCTCGACGAATATTCCGAGGTGAATATCGAGTTTCACCAGACGCTGATCCGCCTGAGCCGCAACAGCGTGCTGGTGCAGCTCGCCGAGAATCTGTTCACCCATATGCGGATGATCCGGCGCAAGACCATCGGCGAGAAGGACCGCGCCGACCGTTCGATCCGCGATCACATGCACATCATCGAGGCTTTGGAAGCGCGCGACACCGTGCGCGCCGAGACCTTGGTGCGCGATCACGCGCTCGGCCTTGCCGAGCATGTCGAGAAATACGCCGATTATCTGGATTGAGACCTAGGATACAGGGAGCACCCCCTATGGCCGACGCAGCAGTAAAGACCAAGCCCGAAACCGCCGATGCACCGGAGCGGGAACTGACCGACGGCTTTCACCTCGTCATCGAGGCGCTCAAGCTCAACGGCATCAAGACGATCTATAATGTGCCGGGCATTCCGATCACGGACTTGGGCCGCATGGCGCAGGGCGCTGGCCTTCGCGTCATCTCGTTCCGCCACGAGCAGAATGCCGGCTATGCCGCTTCCATTTCGGGCTTTTTGACCAAACAGCCCGGCATCTGCCTCACCGTTTCGGCGCCGGGCTTTCTCAACGGTCTCACCGCGCTCGCCCATGCCACGACCAACTGCTTCCCGATGATTTTGATTTCGGGCTCGTCGGAGCGCGAAGTCGTCGACTTGCAGCAGGGCGACTACGAGGAGATGGATCAGCTCGCCATCGCCAAGCCGTTATGCAAGGCCGCCTTCCGCGTGCTGCATGCGGCCGACATCGGCATCGGCGTGGCGCGCGCCATCCGCGCCGCGGTGTCCGGCCGTCCGGGCGGCGTCTATCTCGATCTGCCGGCCAAGCTGTTCGGGCAGGTGATGGATGCCGAAGCCGGCCAGAAATCGCTGGTGAAAGTCATCGATGCCGCTCCCGCGCAAATTCCGGCGACTGCCGCCATCAAGCGTGCGCTCGATGTGCTCAAAAGCGCCAAGCGCCCGCTGATCATTCTCGGCAAGGGCGCCGCCTATGCGCAAGCCGACGATGCGATCCGCGCGCTGGTCGAAAAGAGCGGCGCGCCGTTCCTGCCGATGAGCATGGCCAAGGGCCTCTTGCCCGACACCCATCCGCAATGCGCCGGAGCTGCGCGCTCGACGGTGCTGAAAGATGCCGACGTCGTGATGCTGATCGGCGCGCGGCTGAACTGGCTGTTGTCGCACGGCAAGGGCAAGGCCTGGGGCGAGCCGCATACCAAGAAATTCATCCAGATCGACATCGAGCCGAAGGAAATGGACTCCAATGTCGAGATCGCGGCCCCCGTGGTCGGCGATATCGGCTCCTGCGTCGGCGCGCTGCTTGACGGCATGGATGCTAAGTCGGGCGCGAAGTGGCCACCGGCGCCGGCCGACTGGGTCGCAACCGTCAGCACCAAGAAAGACGAGAACATCGCCAAGATGGCGCCACGGCTGATGAACAACAATTCGCCGATGGATTATCACGGCGCGCTCGGCGTGCTGCGCACCATCGTCAAGGAGCGCCCGGACGCCATCCTGGTCAATGAAGGCGCCAATGCGCTCGATCTGACCCGCGGCGTCATCGACATGTATCAGCCGCGCAAGCGAATCGATGTCGGCACCTGGGGCGTCATGGGCATCGGCATGGGCTATGCGATCGGCGCCGCCATCGAGACCGGCAAGCCGGTGCTCGCCATCGAAGGCGACAGTGCGTTCGGCTTCTCCGGCATGGAGATCGAGACGGTCTGCCGTTACAAGCTGCCGGTCTGCGTCGTCATCTTCAACAATGACGGCATCTATCGCGGCACCGACGTCAATCGCTCAGGCAGCGCCGATCCGGCGACGACGGTTTTCGTCAAAGGCGCGCGCTACGACAAGATGATCGAGGCTTTCGGCGGCGTGGGCGTCAATGCCACATCGCCCGACGAGCTCAAGCGCGCGGTCAACGCGGCGATGGATTCCGGCAAGCCGACCTTGATCAATGCCGTGATCGATCCGGCCGCCGGCAGCGAGAGCGGCCGCATCGGCAATCTCAATCCGCAAAGCGTGCTGAAGAAGAAGTGAGCCGAAGGCGCGAGCCAGGCGAATTTTAAATGAAACATCGATGTCCGTTCTTGCGGGCATGAGCGAAACTCGGGAGGCCATCAATGGCAACGCGTAAGAAAATCGCCAAAGCGAAATCCAAAGCGGCCGTTAAAAAGTCGGCGGCGAAGAAGTCGGCGAAGAAGGTCGTCAAGCTCGCGGTGAAGAAGCCCGCGGCGAAGGCGGCGGCAAACGGCCTGCCGCGCCCGAGCACCAAGCCGTTCGGCCAGGCCGGCCGCGCGCTCGAAGGTGTGAAGATCCTCGACTTCACGCACGTGCAGTCGGGCCCGACCTGCACCCAACTGCTCGCCTATATGGGCGCCGACGTGATGAAGGTGGAGCGGCCCGGCGTTGGCGATATCACGCGCGGGCAGCTGCGCGACGTGAAGGGGCAGGACAGCCTTTATTTCACCATGCTCAACGGCTCAAAACGCTCGATCACCATCGATTCCAAAAATCCCAAGGGCAAGGAAATCCTTGATCGGATGATCAAGCACTGTGACGTGCTGGTCGAAAATTTCGCGCCGGGCGCGCTCGACCGCATGGGGCTCACCTGGGAGCACATCCATAAGCTTAATCCGCGCATGATCGTCGCCTCGGTAAAGGGCTTTGGTCCGGGTCCGTATGAGGACTGCAAGGTCTATGAGAATGTCGCGCAATGCGCCGGCGGCGCCGCGTCGACGACCGGCTTCCGCGACGGCCCGCCGCTCGTCACCGGCGCGCAGATCGGCGACAGCGGCACCGGGCTGCATCTCGCGCTCGGCATCGTCTCGGCGCTTTATCAGCGTGTCCGCACCGGCCGCGGCCAGAAGGTGCTCGCCGCCATGCAGGACGGTGTGCTCAATCTCGCGCGCGTCAAATTGCGCGATCAGCAACGGCTCGCGCATGGTCCGCTCACCGAATACAGCCAATACGGTGAAGGCGTGCCGTTCGGCAAAGCGACACCGCGCGCCGGTAACGATTCCGGCGGCGGCCAGCCAGGCTGGATCGTCAAATGCAAAGGCTGGGAGAGCGATCCCGACGCCTACATCTATTTCATCACCCAGGCGCCGGTCTGGGCTCCGATCTGCGATCTGATCGGCAAGCCGGAATGGAAGACCGATCCGGATTACGCCACACCGTCGGCGCGGCTGCCGCGGCTGCGGCACATCTTCGACACCGTCGAAGCGTGGACCAAGACCAAGACCAAGTTCGAGGTCATGGATATCTGCAACAAGCACGACATTCCGGTCGGCCCGATCCTGTCGATGAAGGAGATCGCCGAGGAGAAGTCGCTGCGCGACACCGGCACGGTGGTCGAGGTCGATCACCCCGGCCGCGGCAAATATCTGACCGTCGGCAATCCGATCAAATTGTCGGACTCGCCCGCCGACGTGCGGCGCTCGCCGCTGCTTGGCGAGCACACCGAAGAAATTTTGCGCAAGGTGCTCGGCTATTCGGAGAAAGACGTCGCCGGGATCAAATTGTCGGGTGCGATCACGCCGCCGGAGAAGCCGGCGAAGGCGGAAGCGGCGTAGGTTTCTTTCCCCTCCCGCTTGTGGGGAGGGGCTAGGGGTGGGGGTCGAGAGGTGGCTCTCGGCTTTGAAGTGTTCTGTGTGGTCGTCTTCGCTGCGCGTCGCCTCCCGACCCCACCCTAGCCCTCCCCACAAGGGGGAGGGAACATTTCTGAGTTTGAGGAGAGGTTTTTCAGATGCGTATCGTTGTTCACGGCCAGCAGGCATTCGGCAAGGCGGTGCTTGAAGCGCTGCTCAAGCGCGGCGACGAAGTCGTCGCGGTTTACGTGGCGCCGGAAAAGCCGGGCGCCAAGGCCGATCCGCTGAAGGAAGCGGCTCTCGCTGCGAAGCTTCCGGTCTATCAGCCGGACTCCTACAAGAAGTCCGAAGTCTGGGAAGAGTTCAAGGCGCTCAAGCCCGACCTTCAAGTCATGGCCTTTGTCACGCTGTTCGTGCCGGAAGAATTTCTGAACATCCCGACCCATGGCTCGATCCAATATCACCCCTCGCTGTTGCCGGCCTATCGCGGCGCGAGCGCCATCAACTGGCCGATCATCAAAGGCGAGACAGAGACTGGGCTTTCGATCTTCTGGCCTGACAACGGCCTCGATACCGGCGCCGTGCTGATCCAGAAGAAAACGCCGATCGGCCCCAATGACACGCTCGGCACCGTCTACTTTGACCGGTTGTTCCCGATGGGCGTCGACGCGATGCTCGAGTCGGTCGATCTCGTGAAAGCCAAGAAGGCGCCGCGCCTCAAGCAGGACGAAGCCAAAGCCACTTACGAAGGCCGCTGCACGCCCGAGAATGCCAAGATCGATTGGGGCAAGCCCTGGGAGCAGATCGATCGCCTCATTCGCGGCTGCAATCCCGCGCCCGGCGCGTGGACGGTGCTCGACGGCAAGCAGCTGAAAATCTTCGACGCCAAGCCGCTGCCGGCCAAAGACCCCAAGGGCATTGCCGGCAAGCTCGGCGAGATCGTCGCCGTCGACGCCGACGGTTTCACCGTGGTCTGCGCCGACGGCCGCTTCAAGATCACGCGCGTTCAGCCTGCCGACGGCAAGAAGATCGAAGCCGGCGAATGGGCGCAGTCGGCCAATCTCGCGGTGAAAGCACGATTTACGTGAACCATAACCGTCATGCCCGGCCCTGTGCCGGGCATCCACGTCTTTGACTCGCGAAAAGACGTGGATGGCCGGGACAAGCCCGGCCATGACGAACCGAAAACTGAAATCCCTGCCGGGTTCTCTTTCAAGCAACGGAACAAACAATGCCCGCCTCGCAACATCAGTCACCGAAATCCGACATCGAAATTTCGCAGGCCGCGACGAAGCGGCCCATTCTCGACATTGCCCGCGAACGGCTTGGCATTGCGCCGGAAAATCTCGAGCCCTATGGCCACTACAAGGCCAAGATCTCGATGGACTACATCAAGTCGCTGCAATCCAAGCCGAACGGCAAGCTGATCCTGGTCTCCGCCATCACGCCGACGCCGGCGGGCGAGGGCAAGACCACGACCACGGTCGGGCTCACCGACGCGCTCAATTTCATCGGCAAGAAGGCGATGCTGTGCCTGCGCGAGCCGTCGCTCGGCCCGTCATTCGGGGTGAAAGGCGGCGCCGCCGGCGGCGGTTATGCGCAGGTCGTGCCGATGGAAGACATCAATCTGCACTTCACCGGCGACTTCCACGCCATCACCTCGGCCAACAACCTGCTCGCCGCGCTGCTCGACAATCACATCTATTGGGGCAATGCACTCGGCATCGACGAGCGCCGCGTCGCCTGGCGCCGCGTGCTCGACATGAATGATCGCGCGCTGCGCTCGATCGTGTCCTCGCTCGGCGGCGTCGCCAACGGCTTCCCGCGCGAAGACGGTTTCGACATCACCGTCGCTTCGGAAGTCATGGCGATCTTCTGCCTGGCCCGCGACCTCGAGGATCTCAAGAAGCGGCTCGGCAATATCGTCGTCGCCTATACGCGCGACCGCAAGCCGGTCCGCGCCAGCGATCTCAAGGGGCAGGGCGCCATGACGGTGCTGCTCAAGGAGGCGTTGGCGCCGAACCTGGTGCAGACGCTCGAAGGCACGCCGGCTTTCATCCATGGCGGCCCCTTCGCCAATATCGCGCACGGCTGCAACTCGGTGCTGGCGACGACAACGGCGCTGAAGCTCGCCGACTATGTTGTCACCGAAGCCGGCTTCGGCGCCGATCTCGGCGGCGAGAAATTCATGGACATCAAGTGCCGCAAGGCTGGCCTTGAACCGTCCTGCGCGGTGCTGGTCGCCACCATCCGCGCGCTGAAAATGCATGGCGGCGTCAAGAAAGAGGACCTCAAGACCGAGAACCTCAAGGCGCTCGAAGCCGGCATGAGCAATCTCAAGCGTCATGTCGAGAACGTACAGAAATTCGGTATCGTGCCGATAATCTCGATCAACCGCTTCTCGGCTGATACCGAAGCCGAGATCAAGCTCGTCGAGGAGACCTGCAAGTCGCTCGGCGTCAAAGCGCTGATGGCCGACCACTGGGCGATGGGCGGCGCCGGCGCAGCCGATGTCGCCAAAGCCGTCGTCGAGGTGGCCGAGAGCGGCAAGAGCAAATTGAAATTCCTCTATCCCGACGACATGCCGCTTTTGGAAAAGGTCCGCACCATCGCCAAGGAGATCTATCGCGCGCGCGACATTTCCGCGGAGAAGTCGGTGCGCGATCAGCTCGCCAATTTCGAGGCCATGGGTTACGGCAAATTCCCGATCTGCGTCGCCAAGACTCAATACAGCTTCTCGACCAATCCGGACCTCAAAGGCGCGCCGACCGATCACGTCATCAATGTGCGCGACGTGCGGCTGTCAGCCGGCGCCGAATTCGTGGTTGCAATCTGCGGTGAGATCATGACCATGCCGGGCCTGCCCAAGGTCCCGGCCGCCGACGTGATCGACGTCGGGCCGGATGGCAAAATCGTCGGGCTTTTCTAAATAAGTGTATGGGCCGCTCGGCCCGCAAAATATGGAACGGGAGACAACGATGCTTAAATTCTATTACAGTGGCGCGCCCAATCCGACCAAGGTTGCGCTGTTCCTTGAAGAGGCCGGCCTGCCTTACGAGGCCATCCCGGTCGATACGCGCAAGGGCGAGCAGCACCGACCCGAATTCCTCGCCATCAATCCGAACGCCAAATTGCCGGCGATCGTCGATGGCGATGTCACCGTGTTCGATTCCAGCGCGATCCTGCTCTATCTCGCCGAGAAGACCGGAAAATTCCTGCCGGTGAAGTCCGACAAGGCGCGCGGCGAATTGCTGTCGTGGATGTTCTTCGTGTCATCCGGCGTCGGCCCGTATTTCGGTCAGGCGGTGCATTTCCGCAATTACGCGCCGGAAAAGCTGCCTTATGCCATCAACCGCTATGTCTTCGAGGCGCAGCGCCATGCCGGCATTCTCGACGCGCGGCTTGCCAAGCACAAATACATGCTCGGCGACACCTATACGATCGCCGACATGAATGTCTGGGGCTGGGCGCGCATGCTGCCGATGGTGGTCGGCGACGGCGCCTGGGACAAGTTCAAGAACTTAAAGCGCCTGGTCGATGAAGTCGGCGCGCGTCCGGCGGCGCAAAAGGCCGCGACCCTGAAGGACCGCCACAAGTTCAAGACCGATATGGATCAGGAAGCGCTGCACGCGATGTTCCCGCATCTGAAAGAAAAGGTCGCGTAAGCGTTCGATCGCGAAGGCGAGAATAGCTGTTGTGAAAAGCCGGAGGCCGGCCTGGGCGTGATCGACGCGAAAAAGCGCCTTCATTTGCCGGCCTTCGATTTTTGGTTACCGAAAAGCTTCTTCCGGCACGCCCAACGCGCCAAAGCGCCTGTGCTGCGCCGATTTCGATAAAATTTGTGTCTTTTTACGTAGCGCCTATGGCGTGGATCTTTGCACTTTCCCGCTACGGTATCGCCATGGTTCCGCCGATCTTCGTTTCCCCGAGGAAACGGGCGGCGGAATCTATCGACGCATCAATTGCAATACTGCCACCGGAATTGTCGCCATGTTTCACGCCGCCGCTTTTAAACTCGTTCCGCCGCTGGATAATCCGCCGGATAGTCCCGGTCCCGCACCAAGCAAATCGCTGATCGACGAGCTCAATGAAGCAGTCTCGGCCGGCGGCACTGCGCAGCGCCTGCGCATTCTCGAACGCATCACCGATCTGTTTGCCGCCGGCTCGCGCGGCTATACCGGCGACCAAATCGCGCTGTTCGACGACGTGCTCGGCGAGCTTGCCGCCGATATCGAAGTGCAAGCGCGGGCACGGCTCGCGCAGCGGCTTGCCCATATCAATACCAGCCCGCCCGCGATCATCCGCTCGCTCGCCTTCGACGACGCCATTGTCGTCGCCGAGCCGGTGCTGAAATATTCGCAGCAGCTCAGCGATGCCGACCTCACCGAGAATGCCAAGACCAAGAGCCAGGATCATCTGCTCGCCATCGCGCAGCGCCTGAAGCTGAGCGAGGCGGTCACCGACGTTCTGGTCGAGCGCGGCGACCGCCGCGTCGTCGACAAAGTGGTGAAGAACCGGGGCGCCCGCATCTCGCTGAGCGGTTATGAAAAGCTCACGCATAAGGCGCGCCGCGATCGCCGCCTGACCTTGGCGCTGAGCCGGCGCAGCGATCTGCCGCGGCAATATTTCCTGAAACTTCTCGAAACCGCGTCGGCCTCGGTGCGCGCCAAAATGGAGTGCGACAATCCGCAAGCCGCCGACGAAGTCCGCGGTACGGTCGACGAGGTCGCGACCGAGATGCAGCACGAGGTGCGCGAGGCGTCGCGCCGCCACGCCAATGCCGAGCGCGATGCGACGCGCTGCGCCAACGTCAAGCCGTTCACCGAGGCGAATGTGCACGCGCCGGCGCGCAAGCAGGAATTCGCGCGCACGGCGATCGCGTTGTCGAAATTGTGCCGCTTCCCGGTCGATGCGGTCGAGCGCGCGCTGCTCGACAAGGGCGAGGACATGATCCTGGTGCTGGCCAAGGCGGCCGGCTGCTCCTGGACCACGGCGCGCGAATTGCTGCTCATGCATGTCGCCGAGCGCAATTTGCAGCCGACCGATCTCGAGCGGTCGTTCGAGCGCTACAAGAAACTGAGCCGCGACGTCGCGCGCGATGTCGTCAGCTTCCACGGCCAGCGCATCGAGCTCCGCGGCAAGCGCGCGGATGATGACGGCGGCAAGGGCACCGCGTCCGCCTGATCGGCGCTATCCCCTTCGCAATCGCCGACTTTATTGCTTGACGCCGATGCCTTTGATCAGTGGCGAAAGCCGCGCGACGTCATTATCGACATAAGTGTCGAAGGCATCGAGCGCGGTATTTTCCGGCCGGATGCCCTGCGCCTTGATCTTCTGCTGCAGATCCGGATCCTGGCTCGCCTTGGCGATGGCGTCGGCAAGCGTCTTGAGCACCGGTTTCGGCGTTTTTGCCGGCGCCAGAATGCCGTACCAGGTGGCATAATTGTAATCGACCCCCTGCGCCGCCGCCGTCGGTATTTTGAGCGGCTCGGTGAGCGGCTCATCGGCGCCGATAGCGAGCGCCCGCAGGCTGCCGTTCTGCAGGAAGGACAAGACGAAAGCGAGCGGATCGAACGAGGCCTGAATGGCGCCGCTCAGCATGTCCGAGATGATGTTGGTGCTCACCGTGTAAGGCACATGCACGATGTCGATCTTGGCCTGCGCGGCGAAATAGGCGCCGGCGAGATGGGTCGAGGTGCCGATACCGGCCGAGCCGTAATTGATCGCGCCGGGCTTGGCCCTGGCCATATCGACGAATTCCTTCAGGCTGGTGACGCCGAGCGCGCTCGGCACCACCACGATAGCCGGCGCCACGCCGATCATGGAGACGCCGGCAAAGTCGTGGATCGGATCGAACGGCAGGCTCGAATTGAGAAAACCCAGGATCGAATGCCCGGAATTGGCGAACAGCAGCGTGTAGCCATCAGGCACGGCATTAGCGACAGTCTCGCCGCCAAGCACGCCGCCGGCGCCGGGTTTGTTGAGCACCAGGACCTGCTGGCCGAGGATCTGCGACAGCTTGTCGGCGTAAAGCCGAGCCAGGATGTCGATCGTGGTCCCGGGCGTCAGCGGCACGACCAGCGTGATCAGCCGTGACGGAAATTGATCGGCCGCGCGCGCGGAAAACGTCAGCGCGGCGAGCAACAGAGCGGCCGCGATAAGTCTCAGGCATTTCATTTCTATCCCCCGGATTTCGTTGATTTTTGATTTTCTTGGTTGTTGGATTTTCTTGATTAGACCAGCGCGACGGCACGGATCGGCGAGGCTTCGGCATTGATCAGTTTCAGCGGCAGGCCGATCAGCGTGAAACGCTCTTTGCCGACGCGGTCGAGATTTTTCAGATACGGCATGGTGATCACGCCGTGCTCCGACAGCGTACGCGAATTGTGGAACACGCGCGGCGCCTTCGGCTCGTCGTTGCCGTGATAGAAATCGTAGCCGACGATGACCACGCCCTTGTCGATGCACCACATGGTGGCGTCGATGGTGAGATAGGGCGACTCCTTCATCCACTTTTCCGAGCCGCCGTCATAGCTGTTGTTGAGATCGGTGCGCAGCATCAGCCGGTCGCCTTTCTTGATGCCAGCGCCGACGCGCTTCTGCAGATCGTCGGCGGTGATCGCCTGCGACGGCAGCTTGTCGCGCAGATCGGCGATGAGCGCGTCGCCGATGAACAAATCGAGCGGCAATTGATGGATCTGCGTGCCGCCGCGGACATTATGTTCCGGCGCGTCGACATGGCTGCCGGCATGCAGCCGCATATGGACGCCGCGCACGATCTGGCCGGCGCCGCCCGGCGCATCATGTTCCTTGATCACTTCCATTTCGAACTGCATGTCCTTCTTGAAGCCGGCCGGCGTGCGCATGGCGAAATTCTTCGGATCGAGCTCGAGGCTGATATCGACGATGGTGGCGTTGGGCGGCAGCATGAGTCCTCGCTTTTATGAAGTTGATTCTTTTAGTGGCGACCGGCGTGTCGCGCGCCGGCCGCTAGCCGAGCCTGGTCCCGGCGCGGATGTCGCGGCGCAGCGCCGCAACGGTGCGCGTCATGTCCGCTTCGTCCTCGATCTCGCCGGCCAGGATGACGCGGCTGGTTTCGATGAAATGCTCGACGGTGAACGCGACCGCGGCGTCGGCATCGCGGGCGAGCGCGGCATCCATGATGCGCTGGTGCTCGGCATCGAAGTCGCGGCCCGATAGTCCGCTGCGAACGGAGAGTCGCCGGTAGCGGTCGCTGAGATCGTAGAGCTGGGCGCGGAACGCCATCGTTTGCCGCGAATTGCAGGCGCCGACCAGCGCGTCGTGAAATTCGCGGTTCTCGCGGTACCATTCGTTGCTGAGTTCGGCACCGTCGTTCTTCGGGCAGTTTTTCAGCCGGTGCGCGGCGGCAAGGATCTGCGCTTCCCAGTGCCGGTCGCCGCCGGCGATGGCGGCGCGCAACGCCGCGCCTTCGATCCAGGCGCGGGTCTTGGTGATGTCGAGCAGGTTCTCGATCGACACTGGCGCGACGCGGAAGCCGCGCTGACCTTCCGCCACCACAAGCTCAAGCGAACTCAGTTTCGACAGCGCCTCGCGCAGCGGGGTCGCGCCGACGCCATATTCGCTGCGCAGCCGCTCGACATGCATCTTCTCGCCGGGGCGCAGTTTGACGCCGAGAATGTCCGCGCGCAGCCGCGTGAAAGCTGTTTCGGCGAGGGTGGCCGCGGACTGGGTCGGTTCGGCGAACATGGTTATATCTCGATAGAGGAGGAAAATCTCGATATTTTCATCCTTTATCGCTAAAGCATGTGCGCCGTCCAGCGCTTCCGTAAGTCTTTCATCCACAATAGTTTTTCGGAAGGCGAGCGACCCCGGACAACACATTATCCTGTGGAGTGAGGCCCGGGGCTTTGGTCAGACGTCGCCATCCAGCATCCGAACGCCCTGCGGCGGACTCACGTCAGCGCGACAATGAGCGAGATATTGCCTTCATGTCTTTTTGCTTTTGCGTGCTGTCGCTCGCGCAGCCGCCGGCGCTTTCTTCTTCAATTTGCTCCGATTGTAATCGACCGCGGCCCGGATGAGAGTTTTCAGAGCACGCTCATTGATCTTGTCGTCCTCATGGATATCGATCGCGCGTCGCGTGTTGCCTTCGAGGCTGGAATTGAAGAGGCCTGACGGATCTTGCAACGCGGCGCCGTTGGCGAAGGTCATTTTGACGACAGTCTTGTACGTCTCGCCGGTGCAGATGATTCCGGCGTGTTCCCACACCGGAACTCCTCGCCACTTCCACTCCTCGATCACTTCGGGGCAGGCCTCTCTGATGAGAGCTCGGACCCGAGCGAGCGTGTCGCCCCGCCAATCACTGAGCTCCTTGATTCTCGCGTCTATGAGTTGAGAAGGCGATTTGCTGTTCTGCGACCCGCTCTTCGTCATGGCCGCTTCTCCTCGTTCGTCACGACCTTTTCGCCGACGTCTCGCCGGCCACGCAATCAATCCTATCTGCTGGAACGTTGTACGCTACGCCACCTGGCGGCATAGGGCAGCGCGAACAAGTACAGACCGGTGAACAATAGCAGGAAGAGCGGCAGCAGTGGCGAGTAGACCACCCAGGAGGGAGGCTTCCCCAGTGCCATAGCGACGAAGTTGGCGATGACCGCCGCTGTAAAGACAATGGACAGCCAGCAATGGATTTGCCGGATGTAGTTGTTCCGGTTCAATGACACCTCCTCTGAAGACAAGCCGGAGCGCAGGGCGGCAGGCATCAATCTGTCCGCGCCAGGATCTGCTCCAGTTTGCCGATGAAATGCTGCCATCCGTATTTTGCGCCTTGATAATTTTGCTTCTGATCCGGCCGGAAGCCGGTCTGCTCCATGCGCAGCAGCGTGCCTGCGCCCTTGGGCATGAGGGACAATGTAACGACACTCTTGATGGCGAGGTCGGCCTCGCCGGAGCTCCACGTATAAGACAGCGTTTTGTTCGGCTCGACGACAAGGACCTCGCAGTCAACAACGCCGTTCCAGCCAGGCTGAGGGTCGGCGCGAAGATTGAAACGGTGGCCCACGACAGGCTTGAAGTCGTTCTTCATCAGCCATTCCTCGATCAGGTGTGGTTGCGTCAGCGCGCGCCAGATCTTTTCGGGCGGAAAAGCGATTTCTCGTTCGACAATGACGGAAAGCGTTTCGGTCGTGGGCTCGCTCATTGGTCCATCCTGTTCAGCAAATCTTCCAGCCGATCGAAGCGTTCGCGCCAGAACACGCCGTAGTGGTTCATCCAGTTGATCAGCGGCTTCAGCCCCTGCGGCCGCGCGCTGTAATGGGTTTCGCGCCCCTGCCGCCGGTCGTGCACGAGACCGGCCTGTTTGAGCACGCCGAGATGTTTCGACACCGCAGGCTGCGACACGTCCGAGCCTGCGGTGAGCGCATGCACGGTGTGCTCGCCGCCGCGGCTCAAGCGCTCGAACAGCGCGCGGCGCGTCGGATCGGCAAGACTTTTGAAGACGTTGTCGGCCACGCTCATTGACTTATTCATAACCAACAAGTTATGAATCAGTCAAGCTGCGAGATTTGTTGTCGGGATAAAAAAACGGCGCGGCCCTGCAGCCGCGCCGTCTGATCTTGGAACTCGAAGCCGCTTACTGGAACAGCTTCATTGCATTCTGCAGCGTCTGCAGCACGCCCCAAGCGAGAGGGATGCCGACAAAGCCCCAGGCGAGGATGAGTTGGAGCGCCGATGTGCCGGTGTGATTGTCTTCCGCCATGGTCTTCTCCTCAGGCTTTTGCCGGTTGGCCGGCGGTGCTCATCCGGCCGGCATCGCGCAGTGCGTCTTGGTCCGGGCTCATGTGGAAGCGCTTATCCACCGCCTTGACCAGAAGGTTGCAGATGAAGCCGATCACCAGGAGCCCGGCCATGATGTACATAGTGACGTTATAGGCTTGCGCCTTCGGCACCCCGTTATCGATATTGTACTGGCGAATGTAATTCACCAGCACCGGCCCGAAGATGCCAGCCATCGACCACGCCGTGAGCAACAGGCCGTGGATGGCGCCGACATAGCGCGTACCGAACATGTCTCTCAGATAGGCCGGGACGGTGGCGAAGCCGCCGCCATACATGCTGATGATCACCAAGAAGCAGCAGACGAAACCGACGACGCTGCCGATCGAGCCGGTATAGGGCACCGTGCAATACAGCAGGAAGCCAAGCACCATGAATATGAAGTAGGTGTTCTTGCGTCCGATATAGTCCGACGTTGACGCCCAGAAGAAGCGGCCGCCCATGTTGAACAAGCTCATCAGGCCGACAAAGCCTGCGGCCGCGACCGCTGTGATCTTGCCCGGGAACATTTCCTGGCTCATCGCGGAAGCCTGGCCGAGCACGCCGATGCCGGCGGTGACGTTGAGGCAGAGCACCCACCAGATCAGCCAGAACTGCGGCGTCTTCAGTGCGTCATAGACGAACACGTCGTTCTGGGTGATCAGCTTCCGCTCCACCACCGGCGGCGTGTAGCCCGCCGGCTTCCAGCCCGGCGCCGGCAGCCGCACGATGAGCGCGCCGACGACCATGAAGACGAAATAGACGACACCAAGCACGATGAAGGTTTCGGCTACGCCCACATGCGTGGGCGTAGAGAAATGAGCCATTAGCCAGACCGACAACGGCGAGGCGATGAAAGCGGCGCCGCCAAAGCCCATGATCGCCATGCCGGTCGCCATGCCCGGCCGGTCGGGGAACCATTTGATGAGAGTCGAGACCGGCGAGATGTAGCCGATGCCCAACCCGCAACCGCCGACGACGCCGTAGCCGAAATAAACCACCCAGATATTGTGGATGTAGACGCCGGCCGCGGAGATCAGAAAACCCGCGCCCCAGCACAGCGCGGCGGTGAACATCGCCCGGCGCGGTCCGCCTTCCTCGACCCAGCGGCCGAACAGCGCCGCCGAAGTGCCGAGCACGAAAATGGCGATCGAGAAGATCCAACCGAGATCGGTCAGCTTCCAATCATCCGGAGTAGACTGTGTGATGCCGAGCAATTTGCTCATCGGCAGATTGAAAACGCTGAACGCGTAAGCCTGGCCGATGCACAGGTGCACGCAGAGTGCCGCGGGCGGCACCATCCAGCGGCTATAGCCGGGTCCGGCAATCGAATGGCTACGATCGAGAAAGCTCATCGCGTGATTCCTCCAAAGGGTCCCCCAGTCGCCTGTTTCCGCTGTTGTTTTTTTCCCACTCTTGCGGGTGGGCGCGGAGCGGCACCTCTTTTTGACGATAAAATGTTCCTATACCGGCGGGCGAATAGCAAGCTAAACCAAAGTTAGAGGCATCTATTCCCCGCCCACAACGACGCACGGAGCAGCTTCTTTCGCGGTGCAAAATCAAGGGCCGCGGCGATGCGCCTGTTTGATCGGAGAATGAAATGGCTTGATCGGATATTCCGATCAAAAAAGCCTATTGATTATCGCTGGCAGGGCTTTAGCTCTGTTCTAAAGTCGTTTTTTGGTCGCAAAGGTAACGGATGAGCCTGACCGAACTGCCGCCGGCACCGCCCGCTGACAAGACTGGACGAGGGCGGCGCCGTCCGCCGCGCACGCCCAAGGGCCGTCAGCTCGATCCCCAGGCCGTCGCCGATATCGAGGCGCTGTTGACCGACCGGTCGCGCCGCCGCGACCTTCTCATCGAGCACCTGCATCTGATTCAAGACAAATACGGCCACATATCGAGTGCGCATCTGGCGGCGCTCGCGGCCGAGATGAAGATGGCGCAGACCGAAGTCTATGAGGTCGCGACCTTCTACGCCCATTTCGACGTGGTCAAAGAGGGCGAGACCCAGCCACCGCCGGTGACGGTGCGGGTCTGCGACTCTTTGTCCTGTGCCATGGCCGGCGCCGACCGGCTGCTGGCGGACCTGCCCAAGACGCTCGGGCCGGATGTGCGCATCGTGCATGCGCCGTGCATGGGCGCCTGCGACCAGGCGCCGGCCTGCGCCATCGGCCATGTGCAAGTCACAAAGGCGACGCCGGCGGCGGTCAAGAAGCTCGCCCATGTTCATACGCATGCGCAGCCTTGGAAGCCCGGCACCGATTTCGATGCTTACATTGCGTCGGGCGGCTACCGCCTGCTCAACGAGGCGCTCGACGGCAAGCGCACGCGCGACGAGTTGATCAAGGTCGTCAGCGATGCCGGCCTGCGCGGGCTCGGCGGCGCGGGATTTCCGACCGGTCGCAAATGGTCGCTGGTGCGCGCGGAGCCGGTGCCGCGGCTGATGGCAGTGAATGCAGACGAGGGCGAGCCCGGCACGTTCAAGGATCGCTACTATCTCGGGCTCGATCCGCACCGTTTCCTTGAAGGCATGCTGATCGCCGCCTGGGTGGTCGAGGCCGCCGAAATCTACCTCTATATCCGCGACGAATATCCGGAATTGCGGCTGATGCTCGTCGAGGAGATCAAGAAGCTCGAAGACGCCAACCTCGATCGTTTCAGCAAGATTCATCTGCGCCGCGGCGCCGGCGCTTATATCTGCGGCGAAGAATCGGCGATGATCGAATCGATCGAAGGCAAGCGCGGCCTGCCGCGGCATCGCCCGCCTTACGTCGCGCAGGTCGGCCTGTTCGGCCGCCCGACGCTCGAACAGAATGTCGAGACGCTCTATTGGGTGCGCGACATCATCGAGAGAGGCGCGGCGTGGGTGACGGCGCAGGGCCGCCATGAGCGCAAAGGTTTCCGCAGCTTTTCGGTGTCCGGCCGGGTCAAGAATCCGGGCGTGAAACTTGCGCCGGCCGGCATCACGGTGCGCGAGCTGATCAACGAGTTCTGCGACGGCATGGCCGACGGCCACAGCTTCAAGGCCTATCTGCCGGGCGGCGCTTCGGGCGGCATCTTGCCTGAATCCATGGCCGACCTGCCGCTCGATTTCGGCACGCTGGAAAAATACGGCTGCTTCGTAGGCTCCCACGCGGTTGTCATTCTGTCCGACAAGGACGATGTGAAGGCGGTGGCTCTTAACCTGATGAAGTTCTTCGAGGATGAGAGCTGCGGCCAATGCACGCCATGCCGGGTCGGCACCGAGAAGGCGGCCGAGATGATGGCGCACGGCCCATGGGATCCGGCGCTGCTCGACGAATTGTCGGCCTTGATGCGCGATGCCTCGATCTGCGGCCTGGGGCAGGCGGCGCCCAATCCGCTGGTCTGTGTGCTAAAATACTTTCCGGAAGAGCTGAAGACACCGCTGCGACATTGGTAACCAAAGCAAGGTAACGAGAGCCAGGTAACTATCGGGCGATCCAAACGAGCGATCCATTCATGAGCGATGCCAAGCCGGACAAGAGCACGAATACGTTCACCATCGACGAACGCGAGATCGACATTCGCCCCGGCGAGACGATCTTTCGCGCCGCGCGCCGGCTCGACATCAAGCTGCCGCATCTGTGCTTTTCGCCGCAACCCGGCTACCGGGCTGACGGCAATTGCCGCGTCTGCATGGTCGAGATCGAGGGCGAGCGCGTGCTTGCGGCAAGCTGCCTGCGCACGCCGGCGCCGGGCATGAAAGTGAAGACGCAGACCGACCGCGCCAAGACCGCGCGCAAGATGGTCGCCGAGCTTCTGCTTACCGATCAGCCTGCGATCGAAGTCGCGCACGATCCGGATTCCGAGCTTTGGCAAACCGTGCGGCGGCTCAAGGCCGTGCCCGGCCGCTTTCCCAAGCGCAAGGCGGCCGAAGTGCCGAAGCCCGACCGCAGCCACGTCGCCATGGCGGTCAATCTCGACGCCTGCATCCAGTGCAATCTCTGCGTCCGCGCCTGCCGCGAGGTGCAGGTCAACGACGTGATCGGCATGGCCGGCCGCGGCCATCTCGAAAAGATCGTGTTCGACTTCGACGATCCGATGGGCGCCTCGACCTGCGTCGCCTGCGGCGAATGCGTCCAGGCCTGCCCGACCGGCGCCTTGATGCCGGCGACCATGGTGGACGAGAACAACGTCTATAGAGGCAAGCCCGACCGCACCGTCGACAGCGTCTGCCCCTATTGCGGCGTCGGCTGCCAGCTCACCTATGAGATCAAGGACGACAAGATCGTCGCCGTCACCGGCAAGAACGGCCCGGCCAATCAGAACCGGCTCTGCGTCAAGGGCCGCTTCGGCTTCGATTACGTGCACAATCCGCAGCGCCTGTTGAAGCCGATGATCCGCAAGGACGGCGTGCCGAAAGTGCCGCACGAATATATCGACCCGTCCAATCCGTGGACGCATTTCCGCGAGGCGACCTGGGACGAGGCGCTCGATCGCGCCGCCTCGGGCTTGAAGAAGATCCGCGACCGCGACGGGCCGAAGGCGCTCGCCGGCTTCGGCTCGGCCAAGGGCTCGAACGAGGAAGCCTACCTGTTCCAGAAACTCGTGCGCACCGGTTTCGGCACCAACAATGTCGATCACTGCACGCGGCTGTGCCATGCCTCGTCGGTGGCAGCGCTGCTTGAAGGCGTCGGCTCGGCCGCGGTGACCGCGACCTTCAACGAGTGCAAGAATTCCGACCTCATCATCGTCATCGGCGCCAATCCGACGGAAAATCATCCGGTCGCCGCCACCTTCTTCAAGCAGGCCGCCAAAAACGGCGCCAAGCTCGTGGTGATGGATCCGCGGGGGCAAGCGCTCAAGCGTCATGCCTGGCGTATGATGCAGTTCAAGAACGGCGCCGACGTCGCGATGCTCAATGCGATGCTCAATGTCATCGTCAGCGAGAAGCTTTACGACCAGCAATATATCCAGACCTATGTCGAAGGTTTCGACGCCTGGAAGGAAGGCATCAAGGATTTCACGCCCGAAGAAATGTCGCCGATCTGCGGCGTTCCCCCCGACACGCTGCGCGAAGTCGCGCGCACCTATGCGCGCGCCAAGGCCGCTATCATTTTCTGGGGCATGGGCGTGTCGCAGCACACCCACGGCACCGACAATGCGCGCTGCCTGATCGCGCTGTCGCTGATCACCGGCCAGATCGGGCGCCCCGGCACTGGGCTGCATCCGCTGCGCGGCCAGAACAATGTGCAGGGCGCCTCCGACGCCGGCCTTATTCCGATGTTCTTCCCCGACTACAAGTCGGTCGAGGATCCGGCGACCCGCGCGCAATATGAGAAGGCCTGGGGCGTCAAGCTCGACCCGAAGAAGGGCAAGACCGTGGTCGAGATCATGGACGCGGTGCATCACGACGAGATCAAGGGCATGTATATCGAGGGCGAAAACCCCGCGATGTCCGATCCAGATCTCAACCATGCGCGGCAGGCGTTGGCGCATCTCGAACATCTTGTGGTGCAGGACCTGTTCCTGACCGAGACCGCTGTCTATGCCGACGTGGTGCTGCCGGCCTCGGGCTGGCCGGAAAAGGACGGCACCGTCACCAATACCAATCGCCAGGTGCAGATGGGCCGGCAGGCGCTGCCGCTGCCGGGCGACACGCGGCACGATATCTGGATCATCCAGGAGATCGCCAACCGCATGGGCTGCGGCTGGAATTATAAAAATGTCGGCGACGTCTTCACCGAAATGGCGTCGATGATGCCGGCGCTTGCCAACATTACTTGGGACCGCGTTGCGCGGGAGGATTCGGTCACTTATCCCGTTGACGGCCCCGATGTGCCCGGCCGCGACGTTGTCTTCGACAATGGGTTTCCGCGTCCGGGCGGCTTCGCCAAGCTGGTGTCGACCAAATTACAGCCGCCGGATGAAGTGCCGGACGAGGACTATCCGTTCATCCTCACCACCGGCCGCGAGCTCGAACATTGGCACACCGGCGCCATGACGCGCCGCGCCACGGTGCTCGATGCACTCGAGCCGAGCGCGGTCGCGTCGGTATCGCGCGGCACCATCACGAAGCTCGGCATCGCGCCGGGCGACATGATCCGCGTCGAGACCCGGCGCGGCGCGGTCGAACTGCATTCGCGGCAGGACGATGCGATCCCGGATGGCGTCGTGTTCATTCCGTTCGCCTTCGTCGAGGCGGCGGCGAACCTTCTCACCAATCCGAAGCTTGATCCATTCGGCAAGATTCCGGAATTCAAATTCTGCGCGGCGAAGGTCGAGAAGGCCGAGCCGCGCATGGAAGCGGCGGAATAATCAGAGCGCCGCTTGATGCGTGGCCGCCGGTGGCGTCCGCAGCTGTGCCGCCGGGTTTGATCCATTCCCGATCGCGAAAACCAGCTCGATATTGTCGGGCTTCTGTTTGAATTCGGTCGTGACGGCGTGGCGAACGGTCTCGGCCAATTCGCGAAGCGGCTTCTCGTCGACCACTTTGGGGAACAAGACCGTCACCAGCACCAGCCGTCCATTGCTCCAATTAAATCCAACCTGCGGCTTGATGCCGGTCGCCTTCTGCAGATCGTCCTCAACCGCCGCCTTGTATTTGAAGCCGTCGGTCAGCGTGCTGACTACGTCGCAGCCGGCGAGGCTGATGGTGAGAAAAACCAGTGCCGCAATTCTAGACATGTAAACCTCCCCGGGGCGCCGATCGCGCGATCATATCTGGCGACGTGCGGCGGTTTTATTTCTCGTCCTTGAAAAACACTTCGACCGGGCCGCTCAGTTTGATCGTCAGCGGATTGCCGTAACGATCCTTGGTCTTGCCGGCTTCGACCTTGATCCAGCCTTCGCTGATGCAATATTCGGCGACATTGGTCTTCTCAACGCCCTTGAAGCGGACGCCGACGTCGCGCTCCAACAGTTCGGCATTGTAATAGGGGCTCTTCGGATCGTTCGAGAGCCGGTCAGGCAGGGCAGAAGTTCCCTTCGGTTCTGTCATCTTTTCCCATCTTCTTTGGCAATCTACGCGGCGTGGTTCCAATACATATGAAACCCTTATTTCATTCGTAACACGACCTTAAGCATTGCGGCGAGTTTAGGCCGCCATTTCGGCGCGCGGTAACATCCATATTACGCGCTTGGGCGTTTAATCCTTCGACGCTGAATATTGTGTTGGAGTTGCCGCGGCCTAACCGCGCGTTGTTTTAAAGCGCGATTCTAATGGCGATCTTATCGCGAATTGTCGGCAAATTTCGTCCGTCCCCGCCGTCCCTCCTTGCGGCCGCAGCCGGAGTCGCCGTGTCGCTGGCCGCCGCAGGCCTGACCGCGAGCTGGGAGAGCCGGCACGCCGCGGCGCAATTTCACGTCGTCGCCGAAAATCACTTCACGATCGTGCAGAACGGCCTCAACGAATATGTGAACCGGCTGCGCGCGGTGCGCGCGCTGTTCGACAGTTCGGAAGGGCAGGTGTCGCGCAACGCGTTCGATGCCTTTACGCGGCCGCTGTTGCGCGAGAACGGCGCGATCGCGACTCTGTCCTGGGTGCCGCGCGTGCCCGGGCCCGACCGCGCCGCGCATGAGCGCGAGGCGGCGCAACAGGGGCTTCCCGATTATCACATCAAGGCCATGGGCGACGGCGGCAAGATGTCGGTGTCGCCGGAGCGCGACGAATATTATCCGGTCTTCTATGTGACGCTGCCGAAAACCTCGCCGCTTTACGGTCTCGATCTGCGCTCGGAACCCGAGACGCTCGCCGAGCTTGAACAGGCTCGCGATCACGATCGCCTCGGCTTTTCGCCGATCCGCACGCTGGTCTCGAGCGGCGGCACCCAGCCCGGCTTTTTGTTCTCGCTGCCGATCTACCGGCACGATGCGCCGCACGACACGCTCGAGGATCGGCGGCACAATCTGGTCGGCTTCGTGCACGGCTCGCTGCTCACGAGCAAGATGGTCGATACCATCGTCAATTCCACTGCGCCGGAAGGCCTTGATATTTTCTTCTTCGCGCCTGGCGCTGGCGCCGATGCGCCACCGGTCTACATCCACGGCTCGCGGCTGCGCAGCGAACCGGCGCCGCCGGAGAGCCAAGCCGCGCTTGCCAAGGACCAGCATCTGTCACGCGACCTCATCGCCGACGGGCAGCGTTGGCTGACGATGGTCATGATACCGATGCCGGACGGGCCGCTCCTGGCGGCGCATGACCGGGCCTGGCTTGTTCTCATCGCCGGCCTGATCCTTACCGCCGCGGTGGTGGCCTATATCCAGTCGGCGCGGCGGCATGCGCTGCGCATGACGCGCGTCAACCAAAGATTCTCCGATCTGGCGCAGACCGACACGCTCACCTCGCTGCCCAATCGCCGCGCCTTCATGCAGCGCATCCACGCGGCCTTTGCCGCCGCCAACCGCGGCGGCAAGCCGTTTGCCGTGCTCTATTTCGATCTCGATCATTTCAAGGACGTCAACGACACGCTCGGTCATGCCGTCGGCGACGCGCTGTTGCGGCAAGTGGCGGGGCGCATGCGCAGCGTGACCCGCGAGAACGATGTCATAGCCCGCTTCGGCGGCGATGAATTCGCTATCCTGCAAAGCGATGTCGAGGAGCTCGATGCCGCCGGCACGCTAGCCGCCAAGATCGGCCGGGTCGTCGCCGAGCCCTATAATATCGACGGCAATACCGTGCATATCTCGGCGAGTATCGGCATTGCCCGCTACGCGCCGGATGTCGCCGGTCCCGACGCCATGATGATCCAGGCCGATCTCGCGCTCTACCGCGCCAAGGAAGATGGCCGCAACTGTTACCGCTTCCACAATGCCGGCCTCGATTCGCAGGTCCAGGAGCGCGTGCTGATCGCCGACGAATTGCGCGGCGCCCATATCCGCAACGAGCTCGAACTGCACTACCAGCCGCAGATCGAATTGCGCACCGGCCGCATCATCGGGCTCGAGGCGCTGCTGCGCTGGAACCATCCCAAGCGCGGCCAGATCCCGCCCCTGGTCTTCATCCCGATCGCCGAGCGCACCGGCCAGATTCAGTTTCTCGGGAAATGGGTGCTCGATGCCGCCTGCGCGCAACTGCGCGCCTGGCTTGATGAGGGATTGGCGCCCGAGCTTCTCGGCGTGAATTTCTCGGCGATTCACTTCAAGGCCTCAACCGATCTCGACGGCGAAGTGGCCGCCTGCCTCGACAAATGGGGCATCGCGCCGCATCTGATCGAGATCGAGCTCACCGAAACCGTGCTGATGGACATCACCCAGCAGCACAATGCGCGCTTCGAGCGGCTGCGGCAGCTCGGCGTCCGCATCGCCATCGACGATTTCGGCACCGGCTATTCGTCGCTCAGCTATCTCGCCAATTATCCGATCAATCGCGTCAAGATCGCGCAGGAACTGGTAGCGGGCGTCGATATCGATTCACGCAGTGCCGCGGTCGTGCGCGCCGCGATCGGGCTTGCACATGAGCTCAATATCGAGATCGTCGCCGAGGGTGTGGAGACCGAAGGGCAGGAGAAGTTCCTGTTGTCGGCAGGCTGCGATTACGGCCAGGGTTATCGCTTCAGCCGTCCGGTCAGTGCCGCGCAAGCGACCGCGCTGCTGCGGCTTGGAACGATCAAACCCAAACGCAAATCCTTGCGGCTCGTCGAAAGCAGCGCGGCTTAGGCGCTGTTATCGGCCGACCGGTCCCTGAGCGTCCCGCACTCAGCTAAAACAGGGCTTTTTCCTTCCCCCAAGGGGAGGGCTTTTCGCCGGCCTCGGCGGCGGCTAAGACTTAATTCCATGACGAGTTCCACGCCACTTGCTGCCGACGCACCGCCACATTTTCCCGCCGCCGCGCCACGTCATGACTGGACGCGCGAAGAGGTGCGGGCGCTGTTTGATCTGCCGTTTCCCGATCTGATGTTCCGCGCGCAGAGCGTGCACCGGCAGCATTTCGATCCGACCGAAGTGCAGATTTCGACACTATTGTCGATCAAGACCGGCGGCTGTCCGGAGGATTGCGCCTATTGTCCGCAAAGCGCGCGCTACGACACCGGCGTCGAAGCCGACAAGCTGATGGCGCTTGATGCCGTACTGGCGGAGGCGCGCGCGGCAAAGAATGGCGGCGCCAGCCGCTTTTGCATGGGCGCGGCCTGGCGCTCGCCCAAGGACCGCGATCTTGATTCCGTCTGCGCCATGGTCGAGGGCGTCAAGGCGCTCGGGCTCGAGACTTGCGCCACGCTTGGCATGCTCACCGGCCCGCAGGCGCGGCGGCTCAAGACCGCCGGCCTCGATTATTACAATCACAATCTCGATACTTCGCCGGAATTCTACGACCACATTATCACCACGCGGACCTATGAGGATCGGCTCGAGACGCTCGATCTTGTGCGGGATGCCGGTATTCATGTCTGTTGCGGCGGCATCGTCGGCATGGGCGAGACGCGCGAGGACCGCGTCGGCATGATCGCGACTTTGGCGAGGCTGCCGGTGCATCCGGAATCGGTGCCGATCAACATGCTGGTCAAGGTCGCGGGCACCCCGCTTGCCGATCAGGGTTCGCTGCATTCGGCGGCGCTCGACCCGATCGAGTTCGTGCGCACCATTGCGGTGGCGCGCATCTGCATGCCGTGTTCGGTGGTGCGGCTCTCGGCCGGCCGCGAGGATATGAGCGAGGAGACGCAGACTTTGTGCTTTCTCGCCGGCGCCAATTCGATTTTCTATGGCCCGAAGCTTTTGACCACGCCGAATCCGGGCCGCGACCGCGATCGTGAACTGATGGAGCGGCTGGGCTTGAGCCCCATGGAATCTTGAGTCCGATGGAATAACGGCCCGCGTGCGCGTAGCGACATGCGGGTGAGCGACGGCATTGCATATCGCTTCGCTCCGGTCTTACTCACACCCAAGGCGACCCATGAAAACGCAACGGCGCTTGAAAAAAAGGCTCCTGGAAAATCCGAAACGGCGCGCGCTGCTCGCCTGTCTCAGCGCCGTCGCGCTCAGTGTGCTGTCGGTGGGCGCTTTCGCGGCAGGCCCAAACGACATCCTCAGCCGCGACGCCGTGCTGCGCGATCCGGAAATTCCACCGCTCGGCAATCCGAACGGCGATCTTACCGTCGTCGAGTTCTTCGACTATCAGTGCCCTTATTGCAAAAAGCTCGCGCCGGAGATCGCGCAACTCCTCAAGGAAGACGGCAATATCCGGCTGGTGCTGAAAGACTGGCCGATCTTCGGCGCGGTTTCGACCTCCGCCGCGCAATTGGCGCTGGCGACGAAATATCAGGATAAATATGCGCAGGCCCACGACGCACTGATCGGCGCGACCGAGAAATTGACCGACGCGAATATTCCGGACCTCCTGACCAAAGCCGGCGTCGATGTCGACAAGGCCAAGCAGGATTTGCAGGCGCATCAGCAGACCATCGACGATCTCTTGACCCGCAACAACGACCAGGCCGAAGCGTTCGGCTTCCAAGGCACGCCCGGCTTCATCGTCGGCACCTTCCGGGTGCCGGGCGTCGTCGAGATGAAAGTGTTCAAGCAAATCGTCGCCGATGCCCGGGCGGCGGCGAAGAAGCGCAAAAGCTGAGCTGTTATCTGCGGCGAAACACGGCGGCCGGGCGGAAAATGCCGCTCGGCCGCCATCTCGCATCGTCATGAGCGGATCATCAAGGCTTACGGCGTCTGACCGTGTTCAGTCATGCACGTGCCATAGACCGCAAACTGCGTGGTCTCCCAGGTGCTGAAGCTGTACGGCTGCGCCTTCATATTGCAGTCGTGCATTGCCTGAGCGCGGCTCTCGTTCATGGGCATGGCGCCCAACACCGGGTCATGTCCGTCGAGCGATTCGCCGACATACATGTGCAGGCCCGCGAACGACTGTCCGGCACGATGAGACTGTGCCGCACGATGATAATGGTGGTGATGCGTGGCGGCGGCCGCCGGTACGGTGCCGGCCAGCGTCAGCGTAGCGAAAGCAAGTGCAGCAGGAAGGTATTTGACCGCAGCTCCGTCCCGGCGCGGCGTCAACAGCGTGTTGTGCGAAGTCATTTCCATTCTCTTGTTAGGGGTCGCCCCTCAGGCGCCTGCATACAAGAATTGCCGCGTCGCATAATGACAGCGCCGTGAACGTTACAGCGATGTAATTCAAGATATTTCAATGCGTTGATGTAGATTATATGCGCGACTTTACGGATGAATATTGCGTCGCAATAAAGCCGGAATAAGTGCTCGCGGTGCGTCGCGCAGGACGCTTCGGCCACCGCATGCATCGCGCGACGCGGATGTTTATTTGCTCCGCATCGCGCTCTTTATCTGGTTGAGATGGCTGCGGATAAAATCGAAGTATTGCACGGGGGCTCGCGTATCGCTGCTTTGCGCAAACTGCATGCGAGTTCCGTGCAGCGATGGCGAGACGTTGAGGTGAAATACCAGGACATATACGCGTAGGCGCACGACGCCCTTATCGGCGCGGGGTCAAGCTGACAGGCCCAAACGAAAACGCGAACTCATCGCGGGCGCGCGACGCACCCCGCGCACGGCAATGCGCGATCCGGCTACGATTGTACCGCCTGCCAGCCGACATCGATAAATCAATACTTAGCGACGAATTGATGAAGCCATCGACGTGGGCGCGAGCGTGCATTGCCGCCGATCGCTCGAAGTGACACACTCGCTGCGCTGACGCGTCCTACATTCGGCAAAAGTCGGGATGAGGGAATGACGCAGATGGTCGATTCTCCGAAATCGTTTTTCAGCTCGGCCGTCATCGGCCTCATCGTTCTTCCCGTTGTGCAAATTGTCTGCGCGCAACAGGCCAGTGCCGGCATCACGGTGGTGAATCCGAACTTTCAATTGCCGCCGGTCGGTCAAGCCGCCGGTGGGTCGGTCCAATGTCCCGCGAGTTCGCCGACGATCGGATGGGTTTTTTCCTGTGGGCCAAACGGATCGAGCGGCGTGCAGGTGAACACCGTGTTCTCGGCGCCCAATGCGCCGCCACCCGGGCAAGTGGCTTTTATTCAAAATGCCGGCGCGGTTTCGCAGCAGATCGACTTCAAATATCAAGCGACCTATACGCTATCCTTTTACGTGGCCGCCGGGGCCAATCCGGGAAACACGGTCGAGCAGCTCGAGATCAGTCTTCCCTTTGGCCTGCAAACCACGCCCAACCCGCCGAAGCCACCGCTGTTCACGCAGACCATTACGCCGCAGATCGGCTCTTATTCATTCGTCAAAATACAATTGCCGATCGAGGGGGTAATCCTTGCAGGTCCGCAATATGTGAGTTTCAGTAATATCCCGAACGCGGCCTGCCCCACCTGCACCAATTTCATCTACGGCGTTTCGATAACCGCCCCACCCACCATCACCAAGTGGCCGGCGGATATCTCCCCGACCAGCACGATCGGTCTGGAGGGCGACAACTTCGGTTCCGGAAAGGGCGAAATCGAGCTGAGCTTTTCACCGCCGGCCCAGGTCGATTTCGAGGGCGGCGGCAAAACCGATCTGAAGCTGAAGGCGAGCAGTTGGGCTGACAATGCCGCAAAATCGGAACAGGTCAGCGTCGGCAGCCCAATCGGCGCGGTGGCCGAGCAGCCTGTCTCCATCTCCGTCATCACGGCCGATGGCGAAAAATCGGCGCCGGTGCAAGCCAAATTCCACAATGATGCGGTCATTACCACGGGGTCCGGGATTATCATGCCCGGTCAATTGCTTTTTCTGGTGGGCTGGGACTTCGACAGCGCGGAGGAATGCAAAAATAAAAACTCCGGCACGGTCACGATACATTTCCCGACGAAATCCTGGCAGAAATTCAGCAATACAGGGACTGGCGCCGCTTCTGATTCCGATCTGATCATGTCGGTGCCAACGCAAGGCTGTTCGCCCGATGGCATCATCATGACGTTGCCGTGGGATACCGCAGGCGTCGTCGCGCAAAAGGTGCAAATCACCTACCAATCGCCGGGCGGCAGGAAATCGAATGCGTGGAGCGCGCAGTTCCTGCCAAGGCTCCAAATGCAGGTGTTTACCTGGGAGCATGTGAGAGTCGTGTCGTGCAGCAATCAAAGCGCTTACGACAATTGCAGCAACCCGAATTCCACCGGCTTTTGCTGGAGCAACATGGACCTTGAGGGTCTCGGAATTATCGGTTTGTGGCCGCCTGACGAAGACAGCATGGTTGGCCAGCATTATGGCTGCTGGGGCCTGAGTTCGGATAACGGAACGGATGTGTATTCGGCTCGGATCGTCAACGGCTGGAGTTATGTGCGGTTTTCCGACAGCGGGAATGAGGTCAACGCATCGGTCTCCTTTAATGTCGATCCGCAGGTCTTTAATCCGGATCTCACTGTCGTTTCGATTCAGGTGCCCTGGCACATCGGCGCGTCCGGCGGCGCGATCGTGTATAACGGCGATATCTACATCCAGGGGCCGGCCGGCGTTCCGCCATACGAATAGCGTTACAAGTCCGGAGGAAAAACGGGATGCTCAAGACCGGAATACTCTTCTGCGCCATGTCTCTGGGCGCCACCGGTTCGCTTCACGCAGGCGAAGTGCTCCACGCCGATAAAATGACCGAGGCGCAGTTGCAACAGGCGCTGAAATCCGCGCCGGACACGACCGTCATCGAATATCAGGGACAAAATAAAACCAAGGCCCAGTTGCGCAGCACATGGCAGGCGGCGTTCAAATCGGTCGATCCGACGAAGGCGAAAAAACTCGCCACTGAACGCCAAGCCGAATTCCAAACCGCCGCCAAAGCGCTTCAAGATCAGCAGGATCAGGCCGTCGCCAAGCAAAACGCCGAGGTCACCAAGGAATTCCAAGACCTCACGTCGCGTTAATCTACGGGGGGTGTTTAATCTCCGTCACACCCCTGCAGCCCCGCCATCGGCACGCGGATCGTGCGCGCCTTCGCAGGTGCCGTCTTTGTGCAGCAGCGCCGCGCCGGCATGGCCCATGACGTCGGAATAGGCGTCGGGCAAGACTTCGACATCGTGGCCGGCGGCAAGAAGCCGGTCGATCAGATTGCCGTCGAAGCGGGATTCCAGCCGCAGCGCCGTTTTCGGCGCCCCCCAGGTGCGGCCGAGCACCCAGCGCGGCCGCTCGATGGCCTCCAGCAGCGGTTCGCGGAATTGCACATGGCGCGTGAACACGGCGCCTTGGGTCTGCGGCTGGCCGTCGCCGCCCATCGTGCCATAGGCCATGATGCGGCCGTCTTTGAGCACCGCGAGCGCCGGATTGAGCGTGTGGAACGGCAGCCGCCCTGGCGCGAGCGCGTTCAGCGCGCCGGCTCCGAGTGAAAAGCTCGCGCCGCGGTTCTGCATCAAAACGCCGGTTGCCGGCAGTACGCAGCCGGAGCCGAATTCCCAATAGAGCGATTGGATATAGGAGACGACGAGGCCCGACGTATCGGCGGCTCCCATCCAGATCGTGTCGCCGCCGCCCGCGCTCACTGGCCACGGCGAGGCCTTGCGACGGTCGATCTTCATCGCTTCGCCGGCGATGAAGCGGTCGTCGACCGCGCGCGTGAGCGCGTAAGGCAGATAGCGCGGATCGGTGACCACGCGATCGCGCAATCTCATGCCACGCTTGGTCGCCTCGACGAGACCGTGGATATGATCGAAGCCCTCGGCTTCGCTGACGCCAAGGCGCTCGAACAGAGCAAGGATCATCAGCGACACGACACCCTGCGTCGGCGCGTCGGTGTTATAGACGGTGCCCGACGGCAATTCGATGCGCAGCGGCTCGGCGAGTTCAGCGCGGTAGTGCTCGAGGTCTTGGCGCGTGACCGGGCTGCCGATGCTTTCAAGATCGGCGGCAATCTCGCGTCCGACATCGCCGCGATAGAAATCATCGAGCCCGGCATGCGTGAGCTGTTCGAGCGTTGCGGCCAGGGCCTGCTGCTTCAGGGTGGTGCCGACTTCGGGAATCTTGCCGTCGACCAGAAACGCGCCGGCAAAGCCTGGCACGTCTTTCAGTCCGTCAAAATTCTCCCGCGTCAGCCGCGTCTGACTCCGCGTGACAGTGTAACCGTCAAGCGCCTGCGTGATCGCGGGCGCGAACAGCGTGCGCAGCGGTAATTTTCCGCCGAAGGCTTTTGCGGCGTCGAGCGCCAATGCCCAGCCGCCGACCGCGCCCGGCACGGTGAGCGCTGCGAGCGGCCCGCGCGGCGGAATGGCCTCGTAGTCGTGATAAAGCTCGGGCCGCGCCAGTAAGCCGGATGGCCCCGCCGCCATGATGGCGACGACGCGGCCGGACCGTTCGCGGATCAGCCAGAAGCCGTCGCCGCCGATATGGTTCATGTGCGGATAGACGGCGGCGATGCTCGCGGCCATGGCCACCATGGCCTCGATCGCATTGCCGCCTTCGGCCAGCATCTGGCGGCCGGCCTCGACGGCCAGAGCATGCGGCGCGCAAACCGCGCCCCGGCGGTGGCCGGCTGTATGCAAATCCATCGTATGGCTCAATGTGATGCGACGAGTTCGGCAAAACCGCGCTTGCGCAGCAGAGCGTCCGCGCTCGGCAGCCGGCCGCGAAACGCCCTGTAGGCATCGGCCGGATCCTGCGAGCCGCCGGCCGCGTAGATCGTGTCGTGCAGCCGCTTCGCCGTTGCGGCATCGAATATGTCGCCGGTCTCCTCGAAGGCGGCAAAAGCGTCGGCGTCGAGGACTTCCGACCACATATAGCTGTAATAGGCCGAGGCATAGCCGCCGCCGGAGAAAATATGCGCGAAATGCGGCGAGCGGTGGCGCATGACGATTTCCTGCGGCATGGCGATGTGCTCCAGCGCGTCCGCCTCGAAAGTATCGACATCGGCCGCGGCTTTAATGTCGCCGTCCGAAGCGAGCGAATGGAAATCGAGATCGACCATGGCCGAGGCGATATATTCGACGGTGCCGAAACCCTTGTTGAAATTGCGCGCGGCGATGAGGCGCTGCAGCAGTTCCTCGGGCATCGCCTCGCCGGTCTGATAATGGCGGGCGAAGCGGCGCAGCACGTCCGGCTGTTCCAGCCAGTGCTCGTAAAGCTGCGACGGCAGTTCGACGAAATCGGTGGCGACGCTGGTGCCGGAAATGCTCGGATAGGTCACCGACGACAGGAGGCCGTGCAGCGCATGGCCGAATTCGTGGAACAGCGTGCGCGCGTCTTCGAAGCTGAGCAAGGTCGGGCCGCCGCCCGGCGCTTTGGTGAAATTGCAGACATTGACGATCAGCGGCCGGATATCGCCGGAAAGCTTTTCCTGATCGCGGATCGAGGTCATCCAGGCGCCGCTGCGCTTTGAGGCGCGGGCGAAGTAATCGCCGAAGAACAGCCCGACCTGCTTGCCGCCGCTGTCTTTGACTTCCCAGACCCGCACATCGGGATGCCACGCCGGAACATCGGGGCGCGGCGTGAAGCTTAAGCCGAACAGGCGCTGCGCCGTGTAGAAGGTGGCTTCGATCAGGCTGTCGAGACTGAGATAGGGCTTGATCACCCCTTCGTCGAAGTCGCACAGCTTGTGGCGGAGCTTTTCGGCGTAATAGCGCCAGTCCCAGGCCGCGAGCCTGAAGTTGCTGCCCTCTTGCGCGATCAGCTGCTGCATGGCGTCGCGATCGGCGAGCGCGCGGGCGCGCGCCGGCGCCCACACGGTTTCCAGGAGATTGCGCGCCGCGACCGGCGTCTTCGCCATGGCGTCGTCGAGCCGATAATGGGCGAAATTCTCATAGCCGAGAAGTTTCGCCCGCTCGGCGCGCAGCCGCACCATTTCCGCGATATTGGCCTTGTTGTCGGTCGCGCCGCCATTGTCGCCGCGCATGACGAAACCGCGAAAGATCTTTTCGCGCAGATCGCGGCGGCCGGAAAATTGCAGAAACGGCTCGACGCTGGATCTCGACAGAGTCACGACATAGCCGTCGAGCCCGCGCTCGCGCGCTTCCGCCTTCATCGCCTCGCGCATGAAGTCGGGCAGGCCGGTGAGCTCGGACTCGGTCAGCCGCAGCGTGAACGATTGTTCGTCGGCGAGCACGTTCTGGCTGAACGACGTGCCGAGGGCTGCGAGCCGCTCGATGATTTCGGCGAGCCGCTTCTTGGCCGGCGCGTCGAGCGCGGCGCCGGCGCGGCGAAAGCCGGTATGATAGCGCTCGATGACGCGCTTCTGCTCGGCGGTCAGATCGAGCTTGTCCGCGTCCCGCATCAGCGTGTCGATGCGCTTGAACAGGACGGCATTGGTATTGATGGCGTTCCAGTGCCGGGCGAGTTGCGGCGCGACCTCGCGCTCGATCTCGAGCAGGGCTTCATTGGTGTGGGCGCCGGCGAGGAGGTGAAACACATTGCCGACACGGTCGAGCGCGCGGCCGCTCCGCTCCATCAGCGCGATGGTGTTGTCGAAGGTCGCCGGTTCCGGATCGGCGGCAATGGCCGCAACTTCGGCCGTGTGTTCGGCGAGCGCCCGAGCATAGGCCGGGCGGAATTGTTCGGGGCCTATCGCGTCGAAGGGCGGGACGCCGTCCGGCGTCGCCCACGCCTCGAAAAACACATTACCATCGGTGGAAACGGGGGTTTTTGCGGTCTCGATCTTGTTCATCAGGGGGTCATACCAAATGCCGGTGACGCCGTGATATATGTGGTGTGGACAACGCGACCGGAAGGAGAGCCGCCAAATGCCCCGTCACCCCCATTATCTGCCGCACGGTGTCATTCCGGCCGTATTGCTGCCGTTCTTTGACGACCTTTCGATCGATGAGAAGAGCTTCCGCTCGCATTTGCGCGATGTCGCCGCGGTCGATGGGCTTTCCGCCATAACCATTAACGCGCATTCGACCGAGGTGGCGTCCTGCAGCTTCGACGAGCAGCGCCGCGTCCTCGATATCGCCCACGACGAGATCGGCGCCCGGCTGCCCGTCGTCAACGGCGTGTGGGCTGACTGCAGTCTCGAAGCCGCGCGCATCGCCAAGATGGCGGAGGCGGGCGGCGCGTCGGCGCTGCTCGTGTTCCCGCCGGCGCCGTTCACGCTCGGCCAGTCGCCGGCCATGGCGATCGAGCATTTCAAGCGCATCGCCGATGCGTCGAGCCTGCCGATCATCGTCTTCCAATATCCGCTCCAGACCGGGCAGGGCTATCCGCGCGACACGCTTCTCAAGATGGTCGAGGAGGTGCCGACCATCCGCGCCATCAAGGACTGGGCCGGCAATGTGCCTCAGCACGAGATGCATATCCGCGAGCTGCAGAGCCTCAAGCGGCCGGTCAATGTGCTGACCACGCACAGCGCCTGGCTGTTCTCGTCGCTGGTGCTCGGCTGCAACGGGCTCCTCTCCGGCTCCGGCAGCGTCATCGCCGACCTGCAATCGGCTTTGTTCAAGGCGGTGAAGGGGAACGATCTCGCCGCGGCGCGGAAGCTCAACGACCGCATCTATCCGCTGGCCAAGGTGTTTTATGCCGAGCCCTGGGCCGACATGCACAACCGCATGAAGGAAGCGCTGGTGCTGCTGGGCAAGCTGCCGCGCGCCGTGGTGCGGCCGCCGCTTGTCAAGATCAGCCGCGCCGAGATCGACCGCATCCGGGCAGCGTTGGTCGAGGCCGGGCTCCTTGACGCCAAAGCCGCCCGCGACGCCGCCTGAGGCGCTGCCTTGATCTTGCCTTCACTTTCGCTGTAAGTGCGGCCCTCATGAGCAATATCAGCAACGCCACCGGCCCCATCCAGCGCACCAAGCGCATCGTCTGGCTCAACGTCGTGACGGTGATCAGTGCCGCCATTCTGATCAGTGCCGAGGTGTTCGGCGCGGCCTTCGCCGGCAGCTGGGCGATCGCCAACCTGTTCGCGCTCGGCACGCTCGGCGCCCGCGTGCTCGACAGCTTGTTCATGCTCATCGGCGTCGTGGTGATGGTGCAGTTCGTGCGCGCCGCGCATCACGTTGAGCCCTTCACCGCCGAGTGACGCGCGCCGCCGCGCGTTTTTACGTTTCGTTAAAACTAAATTTCTTGCACGCGTGAGCTAAATCGCTTATGGCGGTTGTGCCCAATTTCGCACGTGCCTGTGGCCGTGTGTCGGTCGGTGGGCATCCGGACAAGAGGCCGGACAGCCGCCTAAGGAAGAGCGCAACACGTTCGCGCCGACTTCCTTGCTCCAGCGACCGGCAGCCGGAGGCGAACCGGCAATGCCCGCTCTCCACGGGCGACGCGGCTTAAAGCAACGACGGAAGGGCTTTTTTGGTTTGCTACCGGCGCCAATGCCGGGGACACCGAAAGGGCTTGTCCATCTTTGCCAGCAGTGCGGAACGGGATTTCCCTCATCCGGACCAAGGCAGCAATCGCAGTGACGTCAGCGCATCCGCGATGGTGCGGAACGGCGCGCGTCGCAGGAGGTTCACCTCGGTGGCTACGCCACCGGCCGGATAGGGAGCTCTGTGGAGATGACCACACGCATCCGCGAATTTCTTAAATCTCGTACCGACAACGGACCTTGCCTCGTCGTCGATCTCGACATCGTCCGTGAGAACTATCTGAACTTCGCCAAGGCGCTGCCGGACACCAAAGTGTTCTATGCCGTGAAGGCCAATCCGGCGCCGGAAATCCTCAAGCTGCTTGTCGGCTTGGGCTGCTGCTTCGACGTCGCCTCGCTCGCCGAGACGAACGATGTGCTCGCGGCCGGCGCTACCGCCGACCGCATCTCCTACGGCAACACCATCAAGAAAGAGCGCGAGATCGCCACGGCCTTCGCGCTCGGCGTGACGCTGTTCGCCGTGGATTGCGAAGCCGAGGTGGAGAAGGTGGCGCGCGCTGCGCCCGGTAGTCGGGTCATCTGCCGCATCCATTGCGACGGTTCCGGCGCCGAATGGCCGCTATCGCGGAAATTCGGCTGCGAGCCGGCCTATGCCGCTGATATCCTCGAATTCGCTCACAAGAGCGGGCTCGTGCCTTACGGCATCTCCTTCCACGTCGGTTCGCAGCAGCACAATGTCGAGGCCTGGGATCGGGCGCTGGCGTCGGCCGCAGCCATCTTCAAGGGCTGTGCCGAGCGCGGCATCGGGCTGTCGATTGTCAATCTCGGTGGCGGCTTCCCGGCCAAATACATACGCAAGACGCCGAAGCTCGAATCCTACGGCAAGGCGATCTTCAAGGCGCTGCGCAAGCATTTCGGCAACAACCTGCCCAACACCATCGTCGAGCCGGGCCGCGGCCTGGTCGGCAATGCCGGCGTGATCGAGGCGGAAGTGGTGCTGATCGCCAAGCGCAGCCCCGAAGACGAGGTGCGCTGGGTCTATCTCGACATCGGCAAGTTCCATGGCCTCGCCGAGACCATCGGCGAGTCGATCCGCTATCCGATCCGCACCACGCATGATCGCGACGAGACGGCGCCCTGCATCATTGCCGGTCCGACCTGCGACTCGGTGGATGTGCTGTACGAGAAGACGCCGTATCCGCTGCCGGTGTCGCTCGCTATCGGCGACAAGGTGCTGATCGAGGCGGCAGGCGCTTACACCGCAACCTACTCGTCGGTCGGCTTCAACGGCTTCCCGCCGCTGCGGCAATATGTGATCTGAGTCTTAGCCTGCCTGCGGGACGGGGTTTCTATTTCGGCTGAATGTTCTGATCGCCGCCGGGGCTTCCCGGCGGCGGGATCACCGGCATCTTGCCGGTATTCGGCGTCGGCGCTTTCATTCCCTGGTCGACATCGGGGGGACAGATCACGCCGTTCGACTGGCTGAGCTTGTTGCTGAGATCGCCGGAACTGCCGATGCTGTTGGCACAGGATTTAGGGTCGGGCTTGGGCTCGGACTTGGGGGCCTCGTTCGGCGGTACTTGCGCGACAGCGGTCCCCGCCAAGCTCAAGCTGAGCAAAACCGTGATGCAGGCCTGGTGCATTACTCGCGTCATGCATAACAACGGCTGACCAAAGTCGCAGTTCCGATCGGATCAGGTCAGATCGAGAATGCCGGCTTCGCCGCTTTCGGTGCCGAAGGCGAGGAAGATGCCGTCGGCGCTCCAGGCGAGCGCGGTGACCGGCGCGTCGCCCGGCCGCTTGGCCAGGATCTCAGCGCCGTCCTCCATCCGCACCAACAGCACCATGCCGTCGTCATAGCCGGCGGCGATGATGTCCTGCTTGGGATGGCAGGCGACGACGCCGACACGATGCTCGGACGGCGCCAATAGCCGCGGCTGCTTACCCATCGGACCGTCTTTGGTATGGAACGGCCAGAGAATGACTTGCGTCGAGCCCGAAGTGGCGAGGAAGCGCCCGCCGACGGTCCAGCCGAGCGAGGTCACGCGCGACGAATAGCCGGACATGCGCATGTGCTGGCTGTCGGCGAGCCGCCAGCCGTGCAGCATCGGCTCCTGCATCGAGGTGACCAGGAAGCGGCCGTCCGGGCTCACGGTGATGCCGAGATGCGAGCCTTTCCATTCGAATTTTTCCGGCGTGGCTTGCGCCGCATTCGGGAACCACAGCGTCGCACCGTTGTAATGCGCAATCGCCAGGCGAAAGCCCTTGGGCAGGAATGCGAGCCCGCCGACCGTCGACGGCGCCTCGAATTGCCGCAGGTCCTTGGTCTGCCCCTTGGCTTGCACGAAAGCGGTCTTGCCGGCGGACCAGGCGACGGCGCCGTCGGGCGCGAGTGCGATCTGATCGATCCAGCGGCGCTTGGCGTCCGTCGCCAGCGTGTGGCTTTCGCCCTTGGCGTCGGTGGCGACGATCTTGCCGTCGTCGCCGCCTGAGACCACGCGCTTGCCGTCGGACGCGGTGGCGAGGATCGCGCCGCCATGCGCGCCGATCCGCTGCGGCTCGCCATCCGGTGCCGCCAGCACGATCGCTTCTTCCGAGAGAATAAAAGCCGCGGTGCGGCCGAGAAAATACGCGGCGATGACCGATCCCTCCGCCGCAACCTCATGGGTGCGGTCGATGACGGAGGGGCTGTCGTTGCTGCGGGTGTCAGTCATGGCGCGTTCGGTTCTGGGCGCGTTCGGTTCTGGCGCGTCAGGGAAGCGGCTATGCGACGCAGCTCTCGAAACCTTCGGTGATCTTCTTGCCGGGCAGATTGCGGCCGATGAAGACGGCGCGGCTTTGCCGCTTTTCACCGTCCTGCCACGGCCGCTGGTGATCGCCGTCAAGGATCATATGCACGCCCTGAAACACGAAACGCCGGTCGTCGTCCTTGAACGACAGGATGCCCTTGCAGCGCAAAATGTTCGGGCCTTCGGTCTGCACCAGTTCCTGCACCCAGGGAAAGAACTTGTCCGGATTCAGCGGCTTGTCGGTGTTGAGCGAGATCGATTGCATGTCTTCATCATGGTAGTGCTTGAGCCCGCCATGCGCGTGTTTGTGGCCATGATCGTGATCGTGGTGATGATGGCCGTGATCGTGATCGTGATCATGGTGATGGTCATGATCGTGGTCGTCGCTTTCGAGAAAATCCGGCTCGATATCGAGGATGCGGTCGAGGTCGAAGGCGTTGCGGCCCAGCACTTCGTTCAGCGGGATCTGGGCACGCTGCGTCTTGTGCACCCGCGCATAAGGATTGATGCCGCGGATGCGGGCCTCGACGTCCGCCAATTCGTCGCGCGAGACCAGGTCGGTCTTGTTGAGCAGGATCACGTCAGCAAAGGCGATCTGGTTCTTGGCCTCCGGCGCATCCTTGAGCCGCTCGGTGAGCCATTTGGCGTCGGCGACGGTGACCACGGCGTCGAGCCTGGTCTTCTTGCCGACATTCTCGTCGATGAAAAAGGTCTGCGCCACCGGCGCCGGATCGGCGAGCCCCGTGGTCTCGACAATGATGGCGTCGAACTTGCCCTTCCGGCGCATCAGCCCGTCGAGAATGCGCACCAGGTCGCCGCGCACGGTGCAACAGATGCAACCGTTATTCATCTCGAACACTTCTTCGTCGGCGCCCACGACCAAGTCGTTGTCGATGCCGATCTCGCCGAATTCGTTGACGATCACGGCGTATTTCTTGCCGTGCGGCTCGGACAATATGCGGTTGAGCAGCGTGGTCTTGCCGGCGCCGAGATAGCCGGTCAGCACGGTGACGGGGATTTTCTCGCTCTGGGAGGCGTCGGGCGATTTGGCATCGGGCTTGGCATTCGGCATGGGCAACTCACTTTGGGCAAAGTCACTTTGGGAAAGTCACTCCGGACAGGCGGCAGATATATTGAGTGCGGCGGCAAAACAAAACCCCTTGCAAATAGGGGCGGAGTGGGGGCGATGCTCTAGGCCTCCAGATGACGGCCCGGAAAGGCCCGCCAGATGAGCCCACCGACCGGCCCGAACACCACCGAGCCGATATAGAGGAGGCCGGCGGCGAGCGTCACCGCGGGACCGGAGGGTATCCCGGCATGAAAGGCAAACAGCAGCCCGGCATAGCCCGAGATCAGCGCGCCGATCACGGCAAGCGCGATCATCTTTGAAAGGTCGCGGGTCCAGAACCGCGCGATGCCGGCGGGGATGATGATAATGCCGACGCCGAGCAGCGTGCCGAGCGCGTGAAAGCCGCTGACCAGGTTAAGCACGAGCAGCGCCAGAAAGATCAGATGCGCGACACCGTCGGTGCAACTGACGGAGCGCAGAAAGCCCGGATCAACCGAGCCGAGCACCAGCGGACGGTAGATCAGCGCCAGCGCCAAAAGACTGACGGTCGAACTGACGGCGATGACAAAAAGCTTGTCGCCGCTCATCCTGGCCGAGGTCTCGCCGAACAGGAAGGTCATGAGCTGTTCTATGTCCATGCCTTTGAGCGTGACGATGACGACGCCCAGCGCCAGCGACAATAGGAGAAACACCGCGAGCGAGGCATCTTCCTGCAAGGCGGTGGCGCGGCTGATGGCGCCGGCGGCGAGCGCGATGACAAGACCGGCAACCAGGCCGCCGAGCGTCATGCCATAGACATTCAATCCGGCGGCGAGAAAGCCGATCGCCACGCCGGGCAAGATGGCGTGCGACATCGCATCGCCGATCAGGCTCATACGCCGCAGCATCAGGAACACGCCGATCGGACCAGCGCTCAGCGCCAGCGCCAGAACGGCAGCGAGCGCACGGCGCATCGCGGGGTCGTGGAACGGTTCGAGCAGGAATTGCGCCAGCATCATGCCACTTGTCACGCCACTTGCCGTATCGCGCAGGCCGCGGCGCTGTCGTCGAAGGCCTCGCACATCAGCCGCGCCTTGGCGAGGTTGTCAGGCGTGAGCACGCTCGGCGTCGCGCCCCAGGCCACCGGCTCGCGCGCGAGCAACAAAGTCTCGGGAAAATTCGCTCTGACGAGGTCGATATCGTGCAAAGCGGCAAGCACGGTGCGGCCTTCGCTGTGCCAGCGCCATACCAGCATCAAAAGATCCGCGGCCGTTCGCTCATCGATCGCCGCGAACGGCTCGTCAAGCACGACCAGGCGCGCATCCTGCAGCAAGAGGCGCGCGAACAGCATGCGTTGCATCTGGCCGCCCGACAATGTGCCGATGGCGCGCTCTTCGAAACCGGTCAGGCCGACCGTGGCGATGGCCGCTTCGATGCGGTGATGATCCTTGCCGGTGAAGCCGCCGAACAGGCCTTTGGCCGGCAATAGTCCCATCGCCACCATGTCATAGACGTCGATGGGAAACGTGCGGTCGATATCGGCGACCTGCGGCAGATAGGCGATGTCGTCAGCATCGAGCCCGATGCGCTCGATCGCGCCGGCCAGCGGCTTGATCGCGCCGACCACGCCTTTGAACAAGGTCGATTTGCCGGCGCCGTTCGGGCCGACGACCGCGAGCAGCGCGCCGCTTGCGACCGTGCCGCTCAGATGATGTACGGCGGGATGGCGCTCGTAGCCCAGCGTCAGATTATGGAAGCGTAATTCGGCCATAGCTTACTCAGTGATTGGCTTACTCAGTGCCTAGCTTTTTCAATGATCGGCTCAGCGCGTCGCCCAGAAGAACGCCGCCCAGATCAGCGCGATCAGAGCGCCGGAAATCGCAAGCCGCTGGATCGCCGACAGCCGAATAAGTGAGGGCGAAACCACGGGCGACGGATGCGGCGCGCCGCCCTGGTGGTGATGGGTCATGAGATTTCCCGGCAAATAAGCCAATTCGACAATGTTATAATATAACATTGTCCTGGGACTTCGCCACCCTGTCCCGGCCTGGAAACCGGCTACCGGTGGATGCGTTGGGGCTGTCGTCCCTCGCAATGGCGCCGTATTGCCAGAGACTTTGGTAACCGGGGCCTTTGGTTAACAGGAGCTTTGGTAACAAGACCTATGGTGAAAAAGCGATACGGCCGCCGGCCAGCGAGAGAAAAATGAATGAGGAACAAGAGGCCGGCCAAAAGGCCAACATCGTCTGCGTCGGCGAAGTCTTGATCGAATTGGCGCGCGGCGCCGACGGCCGTTTCTCGCCGTCCTGCGGCGGCGACACATTTAATTCCGCGATCTATCTCGCCCGCGCCGGCCTCAATGTCGCTTTCGCCAGCGCCATCGGCGACGATCCCTATTCCGACAGTGTGCTCGCGCTGGCCGCGGCCGAAGGCGTGTCGTCGGAGATGATTTTGCGCGTTGCCGGCCGGCAACCCGGGCTGAGCCTGATCGAAAGCGGTCCCGCCGGCGAGCGCGTCACTCGTTATTGGCGTGACGGCGCGCCGGCCGCCGAACTGTTCGAGCTTCCTGACTGGGTCCGCATTGCCGAACGACTGACGGCGGCGCGCCTCATCTATTTTTCCGGCATCACGCTGTCGCTTTATTCGGCTTTGGGTCTCGGCCGTTTCCTCGCCGTGCTTGAAGTGGCGCGCCAGCAGGGCGCCAAGGTCGCCTTCGACGGCAATTTCCGGCCGCGCGCCTGGAAGGGCGACTTGCAACGCACGCGCACCGTTTTCATCGAGACGCTCAAGCGCGTCGACATCGCGCTGCCGGCATTCGACGACGAGGCCGTGCTGTGGGGCGACCCGAGCCCCGAAAGCACGGTCGAGCGGCTGCAAGCCTTCGGCATCGGAGAAATCGTGGTCAAGAACGGACCAAGTTCCGCACTGGTTGCAGCCGCCGGCAGTCAGGAATTCGTGCCGGTGCCCGAAGTATTGGTTCCGGTCGATGTCACCGCCGCGGGCGATGCGTTCAATGCCGGTTATCTCGCGGCACGGCTGTCGGGCACGGTTCCGGTGCAAGCGGCAGGCGCCGCGCATCGGCTGGCCGGCCACGTCATCCGCCATCCCGGCGCGCTCTTGCCGCGCAGCCCCGCCGGCATGCATTAGGCCGTTAAGGAATTTGACGGCCGCCCCCGGACAAAAGGTGGCATTGGCCGAAGGCTGCTTTCGCGCTAAGAAGAGCCAAGACTGAGAAAAAGACTGCTCAAAAGACGACCAAAAAACCAAAAACAACAGTCCGATCAGTAATGGTTAGGAGCGGCTCAAGCCGCGCCGAGGGAGGAAAATCATGAAGTTTGAAGTCACCAGGCGTGCAGCCCTTCGCACGGCAGCCGGGCTTGCAGGCGCCTTGCCGGTTCTCGGCCTCGGCAAATCCGCTTTCGCCGATCCGCTTATCATCAAATTCAGCCACGTCGTGTCACCCGACGCGCCCAAGGGCAAGGCCGCGCTGCTGTTCAAGCAATTGGCGGAAAAATATACCGACGGCAAAGTCACCGTTGAGGTCTATCCGAACTCCTCGCTCTACAAGGACAAGGAAGAACTCGAAGCGCTGCAGCTCGGCTCGGTGCATCTGTTGGCGCCGTCGATCTCCAAGTTTGGTCCGCTCGGCGTCAAGGAATTCGACGTCTTCGATCTGCCGTTCCTGATGACCGACGACGAACATGCGCGCCAGATGATGGCGAGCCCGATGATGGCCGAGCTCAACAAGAAGCTCGAGGACAAAAGCGTGAAGCCGCTGGCCTATTGGGACAACGGCGCTCACGTCTATACCGCCAACAAGCCGCTGATCATGCCGGACGATTTCCAGGGCATGAAAATGCGCATCCAGGGCTCAAAAGTGCTCGATGCGGTGGCGCGCCAGCTCGGCGCCATTCCGCAGATCATCGCCTTCGGCGAGCTCTATCAGGCGCTGCAGACCGGCGTGGTCGACGGCGAAGACAACGTGCCGTCCAACATCTACACGCAGAAATTCTACGACGTGCAGAAATATCTCACCGTGTCCCATCACGGCCGGCTAACTTATGCGCTGATCACGAATACCAAGTTCTGGGATTCGCTGCCGGCGGATGTGCGCCCCGGCCTCGATCGCGCGGTTGCCGAATCCACCAAATTCTTCGACGACACGGCGGCGCAGGACAACGTTACGGCGCTCGACCAAATCAAGGCGAGCGGTAAGATGGAATTCCATGTCCTCACCGACGATGAGAAGAAGGCCTGGATCGCCAAGCTGATGCCGGTGCATCAGGAGATGCAGGGCCGCTTCGGCAAGGATTTCATCGAGCGGATCTACAAGGCGTCGGGTTTCACGCCGCCGCAGGCCTGATCGCAGCGTCAACGGTTGATCCGTTCGTGGGGGCGGACGGATCCAACGCGCCGGGACCACCAGCGGGGGATACCAGCGTGGTGAATTTGAAGTTCCCACAACTGCTCGACCGTATCCTCAATCGGCTCGAAGAGTGGATCATCCTTACGCTGATCGCGGCGGCGACGGTGCTGACCTTCGTCGCCGTCGTCCACCGTTACGGCGCCAGCAACTCGGCGAACCTCGCGCGCTGGGCCGGCGCGCATAATCTGCTCATGCTCAAAGTGGCGGCGACTTTTGTTTATCTGAAGCTCGCCGCGATCAATCTGTCCTGGGCGCAGGAACTCGCCACCTACATGTTCGTGTGGATGGCGAAATTCGGCGCCGCGCTCGGCGTGCGCACCGGCATCCATGTCGGCGTCGATGTGTTCGTGAAGAAGCTCACGCCGTCGACCCGCAAGCCGGTGATCGTGTTCGCGCTGCTGTGCGGGGCGCTGTTCACCGGCATTATCGGCACGCTCGGCGCCGTCTATGTCTATGAGCTCGATCCGGACCAAGTGTCGCCGGAGCTCGAATGGCCGAGCTGGATGATTTATCTCTGCATCCCGCTCGGCTCCTATCTGATGTGCTTCCGCTTCCTGCAGGTGATGTGGCGTTACCTGCGGACGGGAAGGGTGCCGCATCAGGGCCATGGCATCGAGTATGAAGCGCCGGAACCGCCGGCGCTCCCGGCGAACGAGTCTGTGCGATGACCGCGATCTTGCACGGCTCGCAGACCTCGACGGCGCCGCGGCCGATCGCCGCCGCCGTGACGTCGGCGCTGATCGTCATCATTCCGATCGCGTTGGCGCTGATCTGCATTGCCGCACGGCTTCACATCATCGAGCTGTCGCATACCACCCGCGCCGAATTGCTGTTCGCGCTGTTGCTCGCGCTGATGGCGACCGGCATGCCGATCTCGATCGCGCTCGGGCTGTCGGTGCTGACCTATCTGTTCATTCTGTCGGATGTCGATCCGAAGATGGTGGGCCTGAAACTGTTCACCAGCATCGATCGCTTCGAGATCATGGCGATTCCGTTTTTCATCCTGGCCGGCAATTTTCTCACCGCCGGCGGGGTAGCCAAACGCATGATTAATTTCGCCGCATCGCTGATCGGGCATTGGTACGGCGGATTGGGCCTGGCCGGCGTCGTCGCCTGCGCGCTGTTTGCGGCAATCTCCGGCTCCTCGGTCGCCACCGTCGTCGGCATCGGTTCGATCATCCTGCCGGCTCTGGCGCAGCAGGGCTATCCTCAGCGTTTCTCCGCGGGCGTGATTGCAACCTCCGGCGCGCTCGGCATCTTGTTTCCGCCGTCGATCAATCTCGTCATTTTCGCAGTGGCAACGAGCGGCATGCAGCCGCGCGGGCCGACCGGCGCGGTGGTCGATTCCGCCTCCGTCGGGCAATTGTTCATCGCCGCCCTGGTGCCCGGCATCATGCTAGCCGTGATGCTCGGCGCCACCACCTGGTACCGCGCCTGGCGCTACGATTATCCGCGCGGCGAGCGTGCGAGCTGGGGTGAGTGCTGGCAGACGTTCCGCGAAAGCGTCTGGGGCCTGTTGTTGATCCTGCTCGTACTCGGCGGCATCTATTCCGGCCTGTTCACGCCGACCGAAGCCGCCGCAGTCGCTGCGGTCTATGCCTTCTTCATCGCGGTCTTTGTCTACAAGGGCCTGAAATTCTCCGAAGTGCCGGCGGTGCTGCTCAAGGCGGCGTCGATGAGCGCGATGATTCTCTACATCATCACCAATGCGGCGGTGTTCTCCTGGCTGCTCACTTCAGAGCAGATCCCGCAATCCATGGCCGGCTGGATGACAGCGCAGGGCTTCGGCATGGTCGTCTTCCTGCTGGTGACCAATGTTGTGCTGCTCGCCGCCGGCAATTTCATGGATCCCGCGGCGATCACGCTGATCATGGCGCCGATCCTGTTCCCCATGGCGGCGGCGCTCGGCGTGCATCCGGTGCATCTCGGCATTCTGATGGCGGTGAACATGGAGGTCGGCCTGTGCCATCCGCCGGTCGGGCTCAATCTCTATGTGGCGTCCGGCATCACAAAAATGGGCATTACCGAACTGACCATCGCGGTGCTGCCGTGGCTTCTCACCATGCTCGTGTTCCTGGCGATGGTGACCTATATCCCGGCGATCTCGCTGTGGCTGCCGCATATGCTGGGGATGCTGTGAGTTGATGGTAACCGATCGCGACCTTTCGTGACCGCCGAAGCCGTCATTCATCAAATAAGATAGTTCGACGCCGGGATTTGGCGTTATGTAGAGAATCCGAATCCTTATTTGCTTTGATACGGCATAAGGAGAAGGAGAGAGAGTGCGATGGCGACTAAGGGATTGTTGCAACGGATCGGCATAGAGCATCCGATCTTGCTCGCGCCAATGGCCGGCAGTGGCGGCACCCCGGAATTGGCCGCCGCGGTGTCGAATGCGGGAGGCTTAGGCGCGTGGGGCGGCGCCTATGCAAAGCCCGAAGAGATCGCCGCAGCGATCCGTCGTATCCGCAGTCTCACCGATCGGCCGTTCAACATCAACTTGTTCGCCGGCGGATACGAAACCGACAGCAAGATCGATCCGCGGCCGATGCTCGACATCGTCGGCGAGGCGCATGCCGCACTCGGCCTGCCGCCCCCGGGATTGCCGCCGGTGCCGTTCAATCCCTTCGATGCGCAATTGGAAGCTGTGCTGGAGGAGCGCCCGCCGGTCTTCAGCTTCACCTTCGGTATTCCGTCGCCCGCTCAGATTGCAATGTTGAAGACACGCGGGATCGCCGTCAGCGGCAGCGCGACGACCGTGGAGGAAGCGCGCCGCTTGGCGCAAGCGGGCGTCGATGCGATCGTCGCCCAGGGCGCGGAGGCGGGTGCGCATCGCGGCACCTTTGCCGCGCCGTTTGCGGAGTCCATGGTGCCGCTCGCCGCGCTCGTCCGCGGCATTTGCGCCATCACCGCGCTGCCGGTGATCGCCTCCGGCGGCCTGATGGATGGCCGCGATATCGCCGCCGTCTTAAAGCTCGGTGCCGCCGCCGTGCAGCTCGGCACCGCCTTTTTGCCCTGTCCGGAATCGGGCGCACCGGCGCCGTATAAGCACGCGCTGCTCGCTGCCACCAAAGACACGACCGTCATCACCCGTGCCTATTCAGGCCGGCCGGCGCGCGGCCTGACCAATCGCTTCATCGCCATGGTGAGCGGCAAGGAGGAATTCATTCTGCCGTTCCGCCAGCAGAACGATCTCACCCGGCCGATGCGCAATGCCGCGGGCCAAAAGGGCATGCCCGACTACATCTCGTTATGGGCGGGGCAGGGCGTTACGCGCTCGCGGCAAATGCCGGCGGCGACTTTGGTCGAGACGCTGCTTGCGGAAATGTCAGGCGCGGAAGTCGTCCGGGCATAGCTCGATCGGCGCGCCGTGCGGCGTGCGCGCGCAGGCGCGTTCCCAGGCGTCGCGGGTGCGCATCAGTTGCGCCGGGTCGGTCAAGCCCTTTTCTGAAAGCACGCGCTCGAGCGTCGCGAGCCAGTGATGATAATAGGTCTCGCCGGTGTCGGGGTCGCCGGCGGCTTGCGCCTTCTTGATCTCATCGCCGAGCACCTGCGCCCATTCGGCCCAACTGAACACGCCGCGCTCATTGAGCGACACCGCCAGTGCAAAGGCCTCCGCTTCCCAAGGCGCATTGAACACCGGGCCGTCGCTGTTGCGCGGAATATTCAGCGCGTCATTGCGGCCGAGCGAGGCAGGCGCAGCCGGTTGCGAATTCATGCCGGCTCCAAATAAGGCTCAAAGGCTTCGATCGAAATCTTCAGCGTCGGATCAGTGTCGTCGCCCCACAATTCGCGGCCCTCGAACAACACCGTATAGAGCCATTGCGGGTTCTCGCCTTGGCCGATGGCGACCGAGTCGGGATAGACGTGGCAGCCGCGCAGTGCCTCGACTACGCCGACGCGGTCGCGCGCATAGCGCGGCAGCCGGGTATGCGTCGGCGGATGGATATTCCTGGTGCGCACCCGGTCGCCGGGCTTGAAGCGCGCCGGCGCCTGCGACGGCCGGGTGTAGGAGCCGCGCGACAACGTGCTCGCGACATCGGCGGCGTTGAGTTTTCGCTTGAGTGTCTTGCCCGGCCGCAGCGCGTGACCTGCTTTCACTTCGTCGGCATCGGCAAGCCCGCGTTCGATCACCAGGTTTTCCAGCCGCAGCGCCCATTTTTTGTAATAGGAACTGGTCAGATAAATATCCGGCGGCAATTCCTCGATGCCGGCGCGCGTCTCGTCGATGGTCCAGATGCCGGTGTAGCCCATGGCGCGGTTGAGCGCGAGGCAGCGGCCTTCCCACGCGGAGTGAAAGACCGGTTCGTTCGGCTCCGGTTCGACTTTGCCGAAACCGTCCATGCCGCCCATGTCATGAATGCCGTCCATCAGGCGGCCTCTTTTGCTGGTTTCGGCAGGCCGGTGCCGATCATGCTGTCGCGGGTGACCAGCGCCGCGAGCCTGTCTTCGCTCCAGCCTTCGGTGCCCGCAGGCCGCATCGGCAAGACGATGAAGCGCGTTTCGGCGGTGGAGTCCCAGACGCGGATATCGGTGCCGGCGGGCAGCGTGATGCCGAAATCGGCCAAGACGTCGCGCGGGTCCTTCACGGCGCGCGACCGATACGGCGCCGCCTTGTACCAGACCGGCGGCAGGCCGAGCACTTCCCACGGATAGCAGGAGCACAACGTGCAAACGATCATGTTGTGCAGGCGCGGCGTGTTCTCGACGGCGATGAGATGGTCGCCGACCCGGTTCAGCACGCCGAGCGTCGCCACCGCCTTGCTGCCATCTTCGAGCAATGACTTTTTGAACGCGGGATCGGACCAGGCCTTGGCGACGACGCGGGCGCCGACATGCGGGCCGACCTTCGTCTCGTAGGCTTGGACCAGCGCGTCGATGGCGGCGGGGTCGAAATAGCCTTTCTCGGCCAGCACGGTTTCGAGTGCGCGGACGCGCAATTGCATCTCGGAGAGTTCCGAGCCCTGGTCGTGATGGTGGTCGTCGTGATGCGGGTGATCGTGGTCGTGATCGTGTGCCATGACGTTTCCCAGAGGTCTTGTTTAGCTGGCCTTGTTTGGCCGCGTCGGATCGCAGCGGATGGGCCGCACGTTATGCTATGATTTTAGCCATGACCCGCCCACCAGCGCAATTCGTCCAAAAGACCGTTGAAGCCATCGACCGCGTCAACATGGCCATCGGCCGTGCCGCGGCCTGGTGCTGCCTCTATATCGTCGTGGTCGAATTTGCGCTGGTGGTGATGCGCTATGCGCTCGGTATCGGCTCGATCCGCATCCAGGAATCGGTGATCTACGCGCATGCGGCTTTGTTCATGCTGGCCGCGGCCTGGGTGCTGCAGACCGACGGTCATGTGCGCGTCGATATTTTCTATGCCGAGGCCAGGCCGCGAACGAAGGCCGCGATCGATCTTCTCGGTACTGTCATTTTCCTCGCGCCCTTTGCCGTGGCCCTGTTGATGCTGTCGCTGCCCTATGCGGCGCGCTCCTGGGCGATCTTCGAGCGCTCGCCGGAGGCGAGCGGCCTGCCGTTCGTCTTTCTGCTCAAGACGCTCATTCCGCTGTTCGCGTGCCTCATCGGCCTGCAAGGCATCGCGCAAGCGATCCGGGCCGTGCTGACGCTTCGCGGCCAGCGCTGAAACCATGACGGCTCTGAGCGACATGCTAGCCGTCGCCATGGTGGCCGCTGTCTGCGTGCTGCTCCCGATCGGCTATCCCGTGGCGCTGACGCTCGGCGGCGTATCGCTCGGCTTTGCCGCCTTGGGCGCGGCATCCGGTCTGATGAATCTCGCGCTGCTTGGCGCGCTGCCCGAGCGCATCTACGGCGTGATGACCAACGAAGTCCTGCTCGCCATTCCGCTGTTCATCTTCATGGGCGTGATGCTCGAGCGCTCGCGCATTGCCGAACAATTGCTCGAGACCATGGCGCGCTTGTTCGGCGCGCTGCCGGGCGGCCTCGGGCTTTCCGTGGTCTTTGTCGGCATGCTGCTCGCGGCGGCCAAGGGCGTGGTCGGGGCGACGACCGTCACCATGGGCCTGATCGTGCTGCCGACCATGTTGCGCCACGGCTACGACAAGGCGCTGGCGGCCGGCACGGTGGCGGCGACCGCGACGCTGGCGCAGATTTTCCCGCCGGCGACCGTCCTGGTTCTGCTCGGCGATCAGCTCAGCAATTCCTATCAGGCGGCGCAATTGGCGCAGGGCAATTTTGCGCCGCTGACGGTGTCGGTCGCCGATCTGTTCGCCGCCGCGATCGTTCCGGGTTTCGCTCTGGTCCTGCTCTATATGCTTTATCTGATCGCGATCGCGGTTTTGTTTCCAAAAAAGTCGCCGCCGGTCGCTCCCGATCCCAAAGCGCCGCACGGCGCGGCCTTGCTGGGTGAATTTTTTGCGGCGCTGGTGGCGCCGATCGGGCTCATTGTCGCCGTGCTCGGCTCGATCCTTGGCGGCATCGCGACACCGACGGAGGCGGCGTCCGTCGGCGCCGTCGGCGCGATCGTGCTCGCGGCCTTCCGTTCCGGCCGAGCCGGCGTGCTTGTGCCGGTGGTGCAGCGCACCGCGCAAATCACCAGCATGATTTTTCTGATCCTGATCGGAGCAACCATCTTCAGCCTGGTGTTTCGCGGGCTCGGCGGCGACCGGCTGGTCGAGCGCCTGCTCACGCATCTTCCCGGCGGCACCGGCGGCGCCGTGCTTGCGGTGATGCTCGCCGTGTTCGTGCTCGGCTTCGTGATGGACGCCTTCGAGATCATTTTTGTCGTGGTGCCGATCGTGGCGCCGGTGCTTCTGCAGATGCCGGGCGTCGATCCGGTCTGGCTCGGCGTCATGCTGGCGGTCAATCTGCAGACCTCCTATATGCATCCGCCGCTCGGCGCGACCTTGTTCTATCTGCGCGGCGTCGCACCGCCGGAAGTGACGACGCGGCACATCTATCTCGGCATCATTCCCTATGTGCTGATCCAGCTCGCGATGCTGGTAGCGCTGTGGTTCCTGCCGGAGCTTGCGACATGGCTGCCGCATCGGTTGTATGGATCATAAATCTTCTTCCAAGGATTGCGCTGCCGTTGTAGGCTTCTGACGTCGGCGTGTTGCCATTGGTGGGCGAGAGCCATCATGGGCAAGAACATTGTCATTTGCTGCGACGGTACGGGGAATCAGGTCGAGGGTAATCTCTCGAATGTTCTTAAGCTTTTCCGGATCGCCCAAAAGACCGACGTGCAACGCGTCTATTACCATCCCGGGGTCGGCACGATCGGCACAGACGATGCGTGGTCGCGGCTTCGGCAGAACGCCAAAGGCGTTTTCGGCCTGGCGACGGGCGCCGGCTTGGATGACGACATTTGCAACGCCTACAAATTCGTCGCTGCGCACTATGAGGAAGGCGACGCGATCTATCTGTTCGGATTCAGCCGCGGCGCCTATACGGTGCGCGCTTTGGCCGGGTTCATCTATATGGTCGGCTTATTGCCGCCCGATCAGATCAATATCGCGGACTTCGCGCTGACCTCTTACAAAGAATCCAGCGAGAAGAACAATCTTCACATTGCTTGGGATTTCAATCGCATCACCGGCGCGCGGCGGGCGACGATCAAGTTTGTAGGCGTTTGGGACACTGTGGCCTCAATGATCGTGCCGCGGTGGGATCGTCTTAATCCGTTCCCAACATTGCAGACATTGCCCTATACCTACCGCAATCCGTGCGTTCAGACATTTCGTCACGCCATGGCGATCGACGAGTGCCGCCGTTTCTTCCGGCTCAATCGCTGGAAGGAGCCGCAGCCCTTCGTCGCCGACCCCTTCGACAAGACCGCGCCGGATATCGACCAGGACATCAAACAGGTCTGGTTCTCCGGCGTGCATTGCGACGTCGGTGGTGGCTATCCGGAAACCGAGAGTGCGGCGTCGAAATTTCCGCTGGCCTGGATGATCGACGAGGCCGTGCCGCATGGCCTGCAGATCGACGCCGCGATGCGCGATCATCTCGTTTTCGGTAAGCCCTATCTGGGCTCTCGGCGGCAATATGTGGCGCCGGACGCCACCGCCGATTTGCACAATTCGATGACGCTCGCCTGGAAGACCATCGAATGGCTCCCCAAGCGTACCAAATACGAAGACTGGAAGTGGCGTCTGAAATTCGACGGCTTCTATATTCCGGATTGCGAGCCGCGCAGCATCGCGGTCGACGATGCGCCGAAGCCGCGAATTCATTGGTCGGTGGCCGAGCGCGTGAAGAGCAAACCGGCATATCGTCCGGTCAATTTGCCGCCGGACTACGATATCGAGCCCTGGCCCTATCCGCCGACAGCTGCCGGGCCTACCGGAGCAGACAATCCAGGATCTGGCCAGAGCTGAAAGCAGTGTGTGAACTGGCTGTCCCGCCGAGGACCCGCTATGGTCGGCGGACAAATGACCGGGACACACATCTTTAATCTCGACGGCAAGGTCGCCATGGTGACGGGGGCGTCGAGCGGGCTTGGCCTGCGCTTTGCGCAGTGCCTGGCCGAGAACGGCGCCGCGGTGGCGCTGGTGGCGCGGCGCGCCGACCGGCTCAAGACGCTCGCGGCGCAGATCGAAAAAGCCGGCGGCAAAGCCATTCCGATCGAGGCCGATGTGCGCGATCGCGCGGCGATGGCGCAGGCCTTCGATGCGGCCGAGGCCTTGCTCGGTCCGGTGACCATCCTGGTCAACAATGCCGGCGTCGCCCATTCCGGCCGCGCCGTCGAAATGCCCGAGGACGAATGGCGCCGCGTCCTCTCCGTCAATCTCGACGCCGTGTTCTTCTGCGCCCAGGAAGCCGCGCGCCGCATGCTCGCCGCCGGCAAAGCCGGCGCGATCGTCAATATCGCCTCGGTGCTCGGGCTCGGCGTCGGCAAAGGCGCCGTCGCTTATGCCACGGCCAAAGCCGGCGTGATCCAGCTCACCAAGGCCATGGCGCTCGAACTCGCCTTCAAGGGTATCCGCGTCAATGCCATTGCGCCGGGCTGGTTCGTGACCGATCTCAATCGCGAGTATCTGGCGGGCGAGGCGGGCGTGAAACTCAAACGCGAAATCCCGATCGGGCGCTTCGGCGAGGAGGGCGATCTCGACGGCCCGCTATTGCTGCTCGCGTCCGACGCCGGGCGCTTCGTCACCGGCGCGACCATTGTCGCAGACGGTGGGCAGATCGTGGCGCTGCGCGGCGCTTGATGTGAGGCGACGCTGTGGAGCTCGGGGCCGGTCAGATCGTTCTTATTGTCATCGGCGCTTTGGCCGGCGGCATCGTCAACGGTCTGACCGGTTTCGGCACGGCGCTCACCGCGCTCGGCATCTGGCTCTTCGCGCTGCCGCCGACGGTGGCAGCGACGCTGGTGATCCTCTCCTCAGTCGTGTCGCAATTGCAGACGCTGCCGATGATCTGGCGCACCATCCTGTGGAAGCGCGTGGTGGCTTTCGTCGCGCCGGGCGTGCTCGGCGTGCCGATCGGCACGTTCCTTCTGCCGCATATCGATCCGCGGCTGTTCAAGATCGGCGTCGGGGTTTTTCTGGTTCTTTATTCCGCCCATGTGCTGGCGCGGCGCTTCGAAGTCAAAACCGCCTGGGGCGGCACTATCGCCGACGGCGTGATCGGCTTCTTCGGCGGCATTTGCGGCGGCCTTGCCGGCGTGTCGGGCGCGCTGCCGGTGGTGTGGACCGATATCCGTGGCTGGAGCAAGGATCAGCGGCGCGCGGTCTTGCAGATGTTCAACACGGCGATTTTATCGTTTGCCTTGGTCTTGCATGCGGTATCGGGACTGCTCACGCGGGAGGTCGCCGTGGCGGCGCTCATCGCATTGCCGGCAACGATTGCCGGCGCGCATTTCGGCGCCTTCATCTATCGCCGCCTCGCCGATCACAGCTATCAGCGCGTGATCATGGTGCTGTTGATGATCTCGGGCGTCGCGCTGATCTGGTCCGGGCGCTAGATCATGCTCGCTTAGAGATGCGCAACGGCCCCGATCAATAGATCGCCGGTACATACATGTCTTTGGGCACAGGGTGGCGTGCGTAATCCGGCTTGTGATCGCGCTGCGGCAACACGATCGGATCGTGGTGGATGTCCTGGTACGGCACCTGCTGCAGCAGATGATGGATACAGTTGAGCCGCGCCCGCTTCTTGTCGACGCCTTCGATGACCCACCAGCGCGCCTCGGGAATATGGGTGCGTTCGAGCATCTCTTCCTTGGCCTTGGTGTAGGTTTCCCAGCGCCGCCGCGACTCCAGGTCCATGGGGCTAAGCTTCCACTGCTTGAGCGGATCGTGGATGCGCATCAGGAAGCGGATGTTCTGCTCTTCATCGGTGATCGAGAACCAGTATTTGACGAGAATGATGCCGGAGCGCACCAGCATGCGCTCGAATTCCGGCACGGTGCGGAAAAATTCTTCGCACTGCTCTTCCGTGCAAAATCCCATGACGCGCTCGACGCCAGCGCGGTTGTACCAGCTGCGATCGAACAGGACCATTTCGCCGGCGGCCGGCAGGTGCGACACGTAGCGCTGAAAATACCACTGCGTGCGCTCGCGCTCGGCCGGCGCGGGCAGCGCCACCACTTTGCAGATGCGCGGATTGAGCCGCTGCGTCACCCGCTTGATCACGCCGCCTTTGCCGGCGGCGTCGCGGCCCTCGAACAGCACCACCACTTTGAGCTTTTGATGCGCTACCCAGTCTTGCAGCTTCACCAATTCCTTCTGCAGGCGCAAAAGCTCCTTGAAATAGGTGTGGCGATCGAGCGTGTCCTCGACTTCGATATTGGCGACGTCCTTCAAAAGCTCCGCCAGCCGCGTATCGTCGATCTCCAATTCCAGCTCTTCGTCGAGCACATCCGCCATTTCCGCGTGGAGCCTTTCCTGGGGCGGGAGATTTTGCGGCTGCTTGGCGTCCATTTGGGTGCGCTCCTGGAATCGTCGGATTTGGGTTCGGGCTCGGGTTCGGACTTGGGTTCGGACTTGGGTGGGGAATCCGGGGCGATGTTCCCGTGCCGACGTGACGGCCGTACGACATCGGCGGGATCACGCGAATAATAAGTTTTATCATCAGGTTAGGGTGCGGTACCGGCGGCCGGCCAGGCTGTGTTCTGGTTGTCATCAAACTTGGCAATTCTAGGCGATGTGACGGGGTGAGGTGGTCCGGCGGTCGGCACATGGGTTGCGGCCGCTGCGGTCGCGGATTCTCATTCGCGATCAAATCATTGGTCGGTTTGTGACCGGCCAGAGTGGGAGAATCTGATGAAGAAGGCAAAGCTCGAAGGAAATGGCAGCCTGGAGGCTTCGACGGCGGAGGTCGAGGGTGCCGAGGCTGCAATGTCGGAGCCGGAGACTGCCGATCGCAGCGAACTGGTCGCGACGGTGGCGACGGTCGCCGTCGTCGGCGTCGGTGCGGCGATTTTCGAGGCGGCGCTGATACCGGGTCTGGTGCTCGGCGTCGCCGCGATGTGGGCGCCGCAATATTTCCCGAAGATGAGTGAAGCGCTCAATCCGCTGTTCCGGTCGACAGTTCGCGGCGCCTACAAGCTCGGCAACAAGACGCGCGAATTCGTGGCCGAGGCTCAGGAGCAGGTCCACGACATCGTCGCCGAAGTTCATGCCGAAGACAGCATGCAAGAGACCAAAGCTGCCGCGGCTTAGGCGAACCGGAGGCCGGGGAGCCCGTTTCGGGAGCCGAAGGCTGGCGAATTGAGCTCTGGCGAATTGCAGGCTTGGCGTAACCGTTCCTTGCCGCTGCGTAATGCGCGTCGCCTGAACCGCAACGACGCCCGCGCGGGTTTCATCGCTTTGTGCCTTGAAGCTGTGCGGAGCCCTGCCGGGCGCATTGGCGCGGCGCGACCAGTGACAGAAACCACAATGTGTCCATCCGAGCGCTTTCCATGACCAAGACAAAAATGAATCTGAAGATCGAGCATCAGGTGCCGGGACGCGTGCGCATGAAGATTCCGGCCGGCAAAGGCAATCCGGAATTGCTGAAACAGGTCAGCGAGACCTTCGCCGTCATTCCTGGAATCGAACATGTGACCGTCAATCCGACGACCGGTTCCGTCGTGCTGTTTTACGATGTCGATCGTCACGACGAATTCCATGGCACGTTCCGCGGCCACTACGAAACGCATGGCGGCGCCAATGCCGGCGGCAATGCTCTCATGCACGGTGCCGATACCGAGCTCGACAAGTTGACGGGCAGCATCGAGGCCGAGGCGGAGTTCCTCGCCAGTCATTCGCATACCGCGCGCGCCGTCGTCGATTTCGTCAAGAAGATCGATCACGAGATCAAGGTTGCGACCAACAACAATCTCGATCTGAAAATCGTCTTTGCCGTCGGCATCATCTGCCTGACGGTGTTCGAGGTCGGCGCCACCGCGGCGACGCCGGTTTGGGTGACGCTCGCGATCTTCACCGTCAATCACTTCATCCAGATGCACGAGCAGCAAAATCTGAAAGCGGCCGCCGAAGCCGGTCCGCGGATGGCGCCGATCAATTTCAAGGCGATCGCAGCGGTGCCGGCGGCAGGCTGAGGCCGGCACAGAAAAACAACAGGTTTCCAGGCAATGGAATTTTCGGTTCGTCACTTCATTTCGGGCCGCATCCGGCTGCATCTCCCCTCGCTGTGCCGCAAGAAACTCGTGGCCGAGGCGGCTTTGGTCTGGCTGCAGACGCAAAAGGGCGTCAGACACGCCCGCCTGAACTACGCCTGCGCTTGCCTGGTCATCGAATACGACGTCAATTTCGAAGGCGTGTTGCGAGCCACCCTCGGCCAGCTTTCGGTGATGAGCATCGCCGACCTGCAGCGGCTTGTCGGCACCATCGACAAATCGGCCGTGCAGGCGCGCACGCCGGTGCCGCTCACGCCGGCGAAACCGCCGTCGATCTGGAGCAATACGCCGCTGACGCTGCCGACGGTGTCGCTGTTGATGGCGTTTTCGGCGAATCCCATCGTCACGGCGATCAATTTTCCGCTGATGCTGTGGAACGCCTATCCGATTGCGCTGCGCGCCTGGGGGGTGTGGCATCGCGAAAGCCGGCTCAATATCGACTTCCTCGATACGCTCGCCATCGCCGCCTCGCTGATGATGGGCAATCCGTTGGCGGGCGGCATCGTCATCTGGCTGATCAAGCTCGGCGACTGGATCCGCGACCTTACCGCCGCCGGCCAGCGCAAGGCGATGAGCGAGCTGCTCGAGTTCCAGACCAAGACCGCCTGGGTGCTGCGTGACGGCGTCGTCGCCTCGATCGCGGCGGCGGATCTCGCGATCGGCGATCTGGTCGTGGTCTATCCCGGCGATATGATCCCGGTCGACGGCGAGATCATCGACGGTCACGCCATGATCGACCAGAAGACCATTACCGGCGAAGGACTGCCGGTGATGCGCGACAAGGGCGCCGCCGTCTTCGCCGCGACCGTGATCCGCGACGGCCAGCTTACCGTCCGCGCCATCCGGGTCGGCACCGCCACCACCGCGGGGCAGATCGCGGCGCTCGTCGAATCCGCGCCGATCGGCGATACGCGAATGCAGAACCACGCCGAGAAGCTTGCCGACCGGCTCGTGCTGCCGACGCTGGGGCTCGCGGTCGGCACTGCCGCCGTGACGGCCGACTTCAACCGTTTCCTGTCGCTGGTGATCGTCGATTACGGCACCGGCATCCGCGTTTCCGCGCCGACCGCGGTGCTCGCCTCGATGACGCATGCCGCGCGCGCCGGCATCATCATCAAGAGCGGCGCCCATATGGAACGCCTCTCGCAGGTCGACACTGTGATCTTCGACAAGACCGGCACGCTGACGCATGGTTCGCCGGAAGTGGTCGACATCATCAGCTACGAAAAGACCATCACCGACCGGCATCTGCTTGGGCTTGCGGCCGCCGCCGAGACCAAGCTCGTGCATCCGGTCGCCAACGCGCTGCGCGTCAAGGCGCAGGAGATCGGCGCCAATATTCCCTATTGCGAGGAAACCAAATACCGCATCGGCCTCGGCGTCGAAGGCCAGGTCAACGGCTACTACATGCATGTCGGCAACGAGCGCTTCCTGCGCCAGGCCAATATCAAGCTCGACTGCGCCCAGGCCGACCGTTCGGCGCTCGACGAGCAGGGCTATTCCTGCATCTACGTCGCGGTCGACGGTGTGCTCGCGGGTCTCGTGCCCTATACCGACCGGATCCGGCCGGAAAGCCGTGACGTCATCAGGCGCCTGCATGAAGCCGGTGTCCGCAATACCGTGATGCTGACCGGCGACAACTCGGTCGTGGCCAAAGCCGTCGGCCGCCGGCTTGGCCTGTCGCGGCAGTTCGCCGACATGCTGCCGGCGGACAAGGCCGAGGTAATTCAACAGTTCCAGCGCGAAGGCAATGTCGTCGCCATGGTCGGCGACGGCATCAACGATTCGCCGGCTTTGAGCTTCGCCGATGTCGGCATTGCCATGAAGCACGGCGCCGAGGTGGCGCGCGAGTCGGCCGATGTCGTGCTGATGGAAGATTCGCTGTGGAAACTCGTCAAAGCGGTCGAGATTTCGCGGGGCGCGGTGCGCCTGATCCATCAGAATTATGCCATTGTTGCGGGCCTCAATACTCTGGCGTTCGGCTTGGCACTGCCCGGAGGCTTGATCATTCCCGAAGTCACCGCTTTGATCAGCAACGGCTCGGCTATTCTGGCAAGCCTGAACGGGATACGTCCGATACTGAGATATCAATGACCTTTCATCGATGACGCTAAATCAATGATAGTGGCCGAGCCAAGTACCGAGCTTCTGACCGAGCTTCTGCCGACGCTTCAGCCACCCGAGCAACAGGCGCTGCGCCGCGCCATTCTCAATCTTGAAGATCAGAATTTCGCCTCCCAGCTCGCCGATTATGCCGGCCGGCCGATCGATCGCGTGATGCGGCTGATGCCGAAAGCCGCATCGAGCCGCATCAACAAGGCGGTCGAAGCGGCGATCCTCAATTGTCTCAATGTCGCGATCACCTCGATCGAGCCGAAATCGAAGGCGCCGCCGGCGCATCACGCCAATTCGCTACTCGCCGCCTTGAGCGGCGGCGTGTCGGGCTTCTTCGGGCTCATGGCGCTGCCGATCGAACTGCCGGTGACGACGACGCTGATGCTGCGCGCCATTGCCGACATTGCGCGCCATCACGGCGAGGATCTGTCGACGCTTGAGGCCCGGCTTGCTTGCGTCGAGGTTTTTGCGCTCGGCGCGCCGAAGACCGGGCGCCGCTCCGATTTCGGCTATTACGCCTCGCGCGCGTTGCTGAGCCGGCTGGCTGCCGACGCCAGCGCGATTCTGCTTGAGCGCAGTGCGGCGAACCTGTCGGCGCCGGTCGTCGGCAGCCTCGTGACCGAGGTCGCGACGCGATTCGGCGTCGTCGTCTCCGAACGCTCGGCCGCGAGCGCGCTTCCGGTCCTGGGCGCCGTCGGCGGCGCCACCGTGAACATGCTCTTCATGAATCATTTTCAGCGCGTCGCCCACGGCCATTTCGTCATCAGAAGGCTCGAGCGGCAATACGGCCCGGCCGTCGTGCGCAAGCTCTATGCCGCGCATGCGCCGCAGCGCGCGGCTCAGCGCGTGACCCGGCGAAGAATTGCCGATGGGCGGAAGTCCTGACCCGGTGACGGAGGTAGCCGCGCCGCCGGCGCCGCGCGGCGGCGAAGGAGACGGCCGCGAGCTTCGCGTGGTCGATCCAGAGCCGGCCGATCCGGACCCGATCGAAGAACGCCGGGCGATGTTGCGGCGCGGGCTGCGCCGCATGCGCACCATCGCGACGCTGCTACTGCTCCTGATGGCTGCGATCTTCGTCGCCACCACCGTGACCAAGCTCGATTGGGCATGGATCCCTTATCTACGCGCTTTTGCCGAGGCCGGCATGGTCGGGGCCTGCGCCGACTGGTTCGCGGTCGTCGCGCTGTTTCGGCGGCCGCTCGGTCTGCCGATTCCGCATACCGGGATCATTCCCAACAACAAGGAGCGGATCGGCGGCGCGCTCGGCCGCTTCATGACCAATAACTTTCTCACCGCGCCGGTCCTCAGTGAAAGGCTGGGCCGCGTCGACATCGTCGGCTCGGTCGCGCGCTGGCTCGAAAATCCGCGCAATTCGGCGCTGCTCGGCAATTATCTCGCCGACCAGTTGCCGCGGATCGTGGAAGCGCTGCCCGGCCCGCGTATCGGCGAAACCGTCGGCAAGCTCGCGCAACAAGCGCTCGCCAATGTCCCGGCGGCGCCAGCGGCGTCGAAACTTCTCGGCATCGTCTGGGCGCAAGGCGAGGCCCAGGCGCTGATCGCGCAAACGATCGCCACTGCGCAAGACTACCTGGCGAACAATAAAGATTATTTCAGCGACAAGATCGCGCAGCAATCGACCAGCTGGATTCCGAAATGGGTCGACAGGATCATCGCCGACAAGGTGATGAACGGCGTGCTGTCGACGCTGACCGAGATGCGCGACACCAAACATCCCTGGCGCCTCGAACTACACAAGACCATCCAGCGCCTGATCGCCAAGCTTGCCTGCGATCCGCAAATGTATACGCGCGGTGAGGCCTTCAAGGCCGAGCTGCTTGGCAATCCATTATTCATCGAGCAGGCCAAAGTGCTGTGGAGCGAACTCGAGAACGGGCTGCAATGGGGGATCCCCGCGCACGCGGCGGCCATCGCGCGCGCGGTCGAGCAATCGCTGCACGGCGTTGGCCGCTGGCTGCAGGAGGACCCGGCGCGCCAGGAGGAGATCAACCGCCGCATCAGGGCGGTCGCGCTCCACATCCTGCTCGCCTATCGGGTCGAGATCGGCGGCTATATCGAGCGCGTGGTGCGCAATTGGGACTCCTCGACGCTGGTCGAGCGGCTCGAACTGCAGGTCGGCAAGGATCTGCAATTCATCCGCATCAACGGCACGCTGGTCGGCGGTCTCGTCGGCCTTTTGATCTTCATCGCCTCGAAATGGATCGCGGCGTTTTAGGTGAGCCGTCGGCCGCCCAAGGGAATTCTCTGTCAGTTGCACCGCCGAAGCGGCCGACTGTCACGGAACCTTCGTCGACCGATTTAGCGCAATGTTGATTTGAAGGAGCAGGTTAGGATAAAAGACAACAGGGTGCCTGTTGATCGGGGGATGAAAATGTACCGCGGGATCAGCGCGTTCTTTGCTCTCTTGGTGGCTTTGGTCGCTGCGTCGGCGCAGACGCCGTCAGCGCAAAATCCACCTGCGCAGAACTCTTCCGCGCAGATTCCGTCCGACAGCCGGCTCAAATCGATCGTCGACAAGAAGACGATCCGGATCGCCTACCGCACCGACGCGGCGCCGTTCGCTTTTGCCAACGCTCGCGGCGAGCCGAGCGGCTTCTCGCTCGATCTGTGCCAGATGGTCGCGAAATCCATCGCGCAGCAGGTCGGGCTGCAAGACCTCAAGATCGAATGGGTGCCGGTCACGGTGCAGACGCGCTTTACCGCGATCACCGACGGCAAGGCCGACATCGAATGCGGCTCGAGCACCGTCACGCTCGGCCGGATGAAGCAAGTGGATTTCTCGAACTATATATTCGTCGAATCCACCGGCTTGGTCGTCTCGCGCGCGTCCAAAGCCCATGTCTTCGCCGACATGGCCGGAAAGAAAATCGCCGTCATCGCCGGCACCACCAATGAGCGCGCGGTCAACGAGCAGAACAGTGCGCACGGTCTCAATCTGACGGTCGTCGCGGTGAAAAGCCGCGATGAAGGCATCGCGGCGCTGCAGGCCGGCAAAGTCGACGGCTATGCCAGCGACAAGCTCCTACTGGTCGGTGCTCAGATCAAGGATGCCGATGCCTTCGTCATGTTGCCGGACGACCTTTCGGTCGAGCCCTATGCCGTCGTGATGCCGCGCGGCGACTGGGCGCTGCGGCTTGCCGTCAATACCGGTCTCGCCCAGATCTTCCGCAGCGGACAGATCGTGGGCGTGTTCAAGAAATGGTTCTCCGAAATCGATCTGCGGCCCGGTATCCTGCTGGGATCGGCTTACACTTTGGGCGGGCTTTCGGATTAGGTCGCGCGCCGGGCGGTGTCTTTTTTTGGGGTGTAATAGCAGACACCGCGTCATGTATGCGTCATGTCCGCTTTTGACCCCGTCGGCCGACATGGGCATTGAATGCGCATTGAAGATTTCTTGCAGCGCAACTTGACCGTCGCCCCCCATTTCACTGATCCAAAATCCCTGCTTTAATTACAGGTGTGAACCGTCGTCGGCGTAGTGAGCCGAGGCGTGCACTTAACAAAGGGGAGCGTGCCGTGGCTCATGGTGAAACGAAACTGCTGTATCCGGGACTTGCCGGATTTTATGAGACGATGCTGCCCGTCGCTGCAACTTTTGTGCGCATTGTGGTCGGCGTTATGTTCTTGATGCACGTTTCGGTAAAATTCAAGCTCGGTGCTGACGCGGTCGCCGCGAACGTGTTCGCCAAGAACGGCATCGAGCCGGCATTAATATGGGCATACGTCGTCATGTTCCTCGAATCGGTCGGCGGAGTTTGCTTGATCATCGGTCTGTTCACTCGATTTTTCGCAGCCGCGTTGGCCATCGAGATGCTGGTGGCTTTGATTTTCGTGCATCTGCCGAAGGGTTATGCAGCCGGTGGCGGCGGATATGAGTATGTGCTGCTGATCGGCGCGGTATGCTTCATCATCGCCATCCGCGGCGGCGGTCCTTATTCGGTTGACCGCGTCATCGGCAAGGAGCTTTAGACGCACCTCGGGGCAGTGTTTACGAGGTGACCGAATAAAGAGCCTGTTTGCTGCCCTGCATGAGTCCGGTTCTGACTCATAGCTGCCGCGCCGGACGACGACTGGCGTGGTCGCTTTCGAGGGGATGGCGGACATAGACCGCCTGTGGCCATCGAGATCAGTCTATAAGTGCCTGCCTTGGTCACCGCCAGGTTGCGCAGGCCCATCAAAAATCGTTCACACGGCGCGCCTAACATTTCCCTTTGCACCGAGGGACAGCCGTGGCCGGAACCAGCGGCATTTTGCGCCGGCAGCTTGCGATCATCTTCGAAGACGAAGAGCCGCGCAGCACCGTCACGCGCCTGTTCAACTTGGCGCTGGCGATCCTGATCATTGTCAACGTCTCCTGCGTCGTTCTTGAATCGGTCGAGCCGATCCGGCGGCACTTCGCGCTCGCCTTCGAAGCCTTCGAGCAGGCGGCGACCGCAATCTTCGCCGCCGAATATGTGCTCCGCGTCTGGACCTGCGTCGATTTTCACGACGCGCGCTATCGCGATCCACTGTGGGGGAGGCTGCGCTATGTGCGAAGCTTCTTCGCACTGGTCGATTTGTTCTCGGTGCTGCCGGCCATTCTGAGCTTTCTCGGCGCCGGCGATCTTCGCGTGTTGCGGCTTCTGCGGCTGTTGCGGATGCTCAAGCTCGTCCGCCATTCGACGACCTTCGGCTTGCTGTTCGCGGTGCTGCGCGAGGAGGCGCAGTCGATCACGGCGCTGCTGTTCGTTCTGCTGCTGACCGTGACCATTTCCGGCTCGCTGATGTTCATGATTGAAGGCGCCGAGCAGCCGGATGTGTTCACCTCGATTCCGGTCGCGATGTGGTGGGCGATCGAGACTCTCACGACCGTCGGCTATGGCGATATCGTGCCGGTGACGGCGGTGGGCCGCATCCTTGGCAGTTGTGTCTCGATCATTGGCATCGGCACGCTCGCCTTGTTCTCCGGCCTGATCACGCTCGGCTTTCTCGATCAGCTCAAAATGTACCGCGAGCGCCACGCCAAGGTGAGCGTCGCCGTGTCGGAGAAGACGATCTCCATCACCCGGAGCTACCGCGAGCGGGTCGGCGACGTGAGAGATTTGGCGGGGGATTTGGCCGATTTGCCCATCGCGCATCCGGTGGCGACGTCCATATCGGCGTCCGGGCGAGGTCAGGGACTGCCGGCGATGGCCGGCATCTGTCCGCATTGCGGTTCGATGCTGAGTGCTCCGCCGCGGCGCGACGTCACTGATGAGCCTTTCGGGGCTTAAATCTTATTCCGCAGCGGGCGCGGTCACGCGCTGCGCAATCTCGCCTGCGACCGGCGCAAATCCGCGCGTGGCGGGATCGTAGGCAGTAAGCTTGCCGCTGCCGACGTCGAAATAGGCGCCGATCAATTCGAGCTCATGCTCGTCGACGCGGCTCTTGATCCACGGAAACGTCAGCAGGTTTTCCATCGTGGCAACGATGGAGGCCTGCTCCAGCCGGCTCAGATAGTCGTGCTCGGTGCCGGTCTCGTCCAAAGAGTTCGCCGCCGGCGCGATCAGCGACATCCAATTGTCGATGAAGTCACCCGGATTGAGCCGGTTGCGGTGCTCGCAATAGGCGCGGATGCCGCCGCAATGGGTGTGTCCCATCACCACGATATATTTGACCTTGAGTCCCTGCACGGCGAATTCAAGCGCGGCCGAAACGCCATGGGTGAAGCCGGTTGGCGAATAAGGCGGCACCAGGTTGGCCACGTTGCGCACGACGAACAATTCGCCGGGATGGGCATCGAAAATGACCTCAGGCGAGACGCGTGAATCGCAGCAGCAGATCACCATGACTTCGGGCCGCTGCCCGGATGCAGCGAGTTTTTCGAAGCGGCTGCGCTCGAGCGGTAGCCGCGTATCGACAAAGCTGCGATAGCCATTGACCAGACGCGCGGGAAACTTTGTGAGGCCATCCATGCCAGCTTTCTGGCAGGCCTTGCCAACAGTTATATGACGCGCCGTAGTGTCCCGTCCGCTGCCGGCGGCGACAGCGCGCGGCGCAATGTGCTGCTAACGGCCGCGGTATCGCTGCTGCTGTGGCCCCGTGGTGGAGGTGCCGAATTGCGTGCCCTGGATCACGGTCTGGAAAGCGTTCGACTCGGCCGTGCCGGTGGTATTCCAAGGCGTGGTCGGGCAATTGAAGCTCGGCCGCGGACCGAGGCCGCATTCGCCGATAGTGACATCGGTGAGGCCGGGCACGCCGCCGTTCTGGCCCGGCTGACTGGTCAATAATCGCAGATAGTAGTCGTTGTCCTCGTGCTTAATGCGTTCAGGTTGATACGGCGCTGTGTTCCAGTTCGGGATCACCACGAAAAAATCGGGCCGGCTAATCGTGACGGTGCCGGCGCCGTTCGTGATCGTGATGATGCCGAAATGGTTGATGACCTTGGTGCCGTTGCCGTTGTGCTCGACGGTCAGCGTGGCGCCGCGAATGCCGATCGCGGCATCCTGAGTCGTGATCGAGGCATCGCCCTGATGGCTGAGCGCGCCGCCGACGAAGCGGAGCGCCCCTTCGGTCAGATTTGTCAGCATATGCCCGGAATTGGACTTCGGATCGTAGACATATTCGTCGATCAGGAGATTGGTGTTCGGCGCGATGCTGAGCGTGCTCTTGTCGACGAACAGGAGCTGCACCGAGCCTGTCGGCGTGGTGTGGATGCGCTCCTTGTGCACGATATTGGCGCCGACGGTGAGATTGACCGTGGTGGCGCCGGGCGGCGTGCTTTCCGTCATCGGATTGACGGCGGTCGCGGTGCCGACTTGCTGCGCCGACGTAGGGCGCGAGACGGCCGCCGTAACCGCAAGTGTCAGTACAACAGCGAGACTCCGGCTCAGTGTCATCACGTGCCTTCTAGAATTTGCAGGCGCCTTCTAGAATTTGAATGTCGGGCCGCCTGAGATCGAAAAATCGTGCATCGTGAACGCCGCGACGTTGGAATTGTCGGCGCGGTATTGCACGAGCATGCTCATGTAGATCTTGCTCCAGATCGGCACATCGAGGCCCAAACCGGCGCGCCATTCGTTGGTGCGCGGCGTCGTGTTCGGGTCGATCATCGGGTCCGGCGCATTATATTGCCAATGGCTGAAGCCCGCGATCGGCGTCAGCGTCCAGACGCGGCCGTCGGCGAGAATCGAGAAATTCCACGGCAGCCAGATATCGGCGACATAGACATCGTAGCTGTCAGGACTAAAGGCAGCGTTCGAATGCCCGAATACGCCGCGAGCTTGCCAGCCAAGCCCGGAGGCGATCGGCCCTGACGCCTGCAGGCCGACGGTCGACAAAGTACCGCTCAGATTGCTCGCAAGCGGATAGAAAGTCGAATTGCGAAAGCTCTGCTGCACGACTTCGGCAAACGGGTCGAACGCGACATTGCCGACATTGGCATGCAGCGTCAGGCCGCCGCCGGCGCTGCCGGAATAGATCGTATCGGCCAGCAGCGAGCCGGTTGCGATCAGATAAGGCTTGACGGAAATTGCGTTGGGGCTGCCGGGGGTGAGCACAAAGCGCGGGCCGGCGCGCAATTCGAGGGTGCCGATATCGAATTGGTGCAAGCTGAACTGCTGGGCATCATAGCCGGTCAACGATGCCTCGAATGTATCGCCGCGCTGATTTTCGAAATCATGCACATAGTTCAGGGCGAAGGCGCCGAACCAGTTGCCGTCGCCGTTGGCGAAGAAGCGATTGTCGAAACTCCGTCCGGAGGCCAGAACGGTCTGCGGCCCGGGTCCGCCGCCGGGATTGCTCTGGTAGCCGACCCCGGTCTGCACGAAGCCCGAGAAGCGATCGACTTGCTGCTGCTTGTCGACATCGGCGAGCAAATCCTCGGTGCGCTGGCGCAAATCGGGCGGCATGTCCTGTTGCTCCAGCGCCGATTTGAAATAGCCGCGCGCCATCTCATAAGAGCCGAGCCGGTAATAGAGCACGCCGAGTTCGAAGCGGATCTTCGACAGGGCCGGATTGTAGAACAGCAATTGTTCGTAAGTGCCGATCGCGGATTCGATGTCGTTTGCGGACGCGTAGGCGGCGTATTGCAATGTATTGGTGAGATCCGACGGCTGCATCAGATTGTTGAGGAACAGCGGATTCAGCGTGCCGGCGAAGTCAGGCGGGGATTGCGCGAAAGCCGCTGCGTCCAGGCCGAGCCATCGCGCCGGTCCAGGCAACACCGTCGACGCGAGCAAAGCTGACGCGAGGAAAGCTGGCGTAAGCCACGCTCTCGGCGTCACGACTGCCGCGAACCGAACTCGATACAATGCCCGCGCCAAGCAAAACGTCAAAACCACCCCATCGCTCTTTCGCCGCTCGATGTTGTCGCTCGGCGCTGCTGTTTGGGTTCAAACAGCGATCTCAGTTGATGGTATTATTTTCCGCTCATTGGCCTGAGCGTGGTGCAACTTAATATGCGCGCATCACCGAGTCGAGACGCGGGATCGCGCGAGACCTGCGCGAAGCTCCTCTGAACACTACGAAATTACCGATTTTTGGAACTTTCGACAGCGCCGCGTGCAGGTTATCGTGACGAGTCACGTTTCGGCACCAGTGCGAAGGCGGGCCAAGGGGATAGCAACGGGATCATGAGGCGCACGCAGGAAGAGCGTCGGCAGGCGACGCAGGCCGCGGTTCTCACCGCGGCGCTCGATGTCCTGATCGCGAACGGCTACGCCAATTTCAGCGCCAGCCGCGTCGCCGCGCGCGCCGGTGTTTCGCGGGGAGCGCTCGAGCGGTATTTCCCGACCAAGAACGATCTCCTGACCGCCGCAACCCAGCACGCCATGGATGCGGCCGTCGCCCACGCACAGCGGCTCGCTTCGGGCGGCGAGGAACGGACCGTCGAGCGGTTCCTGCGCGATTCCGAACACTTCTTCTTTGGCCCGCTCTATCGCGCCATGCTGGAACTTGCGATTGCAGCGGCGAGCGATAAGGGTTTGGCCAAGCCGCACCGGCCGATCGTAAAGCGGGCGCGCAAGAACCTGAACCGGATCTGGCTCGACAGTCTTTGTGCTGCGGGGTTCCCGCGTCAAAGCGCCGAGCGCTTCATCCTGTTGACGCATTATCTTTTGCGCGGGCTTTTTGTCGTCGACACTTGGCTGCCCTACGAGACCGATCGGCAGGCGGTCATCAAAGCCTGGTCGGCGCTGGTCCCGGCGCTGCTTGGGCCTCGGCAAGCTTCGTCGGTTGTGCGCCGCGGCAGTAAGCGGGGCGATGGCCCAACGCGCCGGCCGTCCCGCCGCGGGCGGATGGCGGCACGCGCGAAATAAAAAGCGTCACTCCTTTTTTGTTTGAAGTGACCCTGCTATTCGGCTAGCCTTGCACAAAAGGCCTGCGCGAAATGTCGCGGGCGTGGAGGAAACGAAGAGCCGCGGCGATCGCCGATTGCGCATCGCCGGTCCGGCGTAAGGAGGGCGCATGACGCTGCAGCAAAACAGCGGCCGCATTCAAACCACTCATATCGGCAGCCTGCCGCGGCCGCATCACCTGCTGGATCGGCTCAAGGCGAAATTTGCCGGGCAGGCCTTCGACCAGAAGGCTTTCGAGGCCGAACTGCGCCAGGCTGTCGTCGATGTCGTGAAGAGGCAGAAGGACTGCGGCATCGATATCGTCACCGACGGCGAATTCTCCAAGCCCGGCTTCTTCACTTACATTCAGGAGCGGCTATCCGGCTTCGAGGCGCGGCCGAACCAGAAAATGCTGATCTTCCAGAAGGAAGTCGCGGCGTTCCCGGATTATTACGCCGAATATTTCAAACAGGCGATGATGGGCGGTGCGATTGTTGCGATCACTCCGGTGGTCTGCACCAGCGCGGTGAAATATCGCGGCGAGGCGCCGCTCACGCGCGACATCGATAACGTGAAGGCCGCCGCGAGCGCAGCCGGCGTTCCGTTCGAGCACGTCTTCCTGCCGGCTACCGCACCGTCCGGCGTCGGCATCAACGAATATTACAAGAGCGAAGAGGAGTATTTCCACACGCTCGCCGCCGAGATGAGCAAGGAATACAGGGCGATCGTCGATGCCGGCATTCTGGTGCAGATCGACGACCCTTTCCTCGCCGACATCTTTGTCGAGCCCGGCCTCGATGACAAAGGCATGGCGCGCCGTGCCGAGATTTACGTTGAAGCGATCAACGCCGCGCTGAAAGGCATTCCGCCCGAGCGGGTGCGCTTTCACACCTGCTATGGCATCAATGAAGGCCCGCGGCTTCACGAAGCAAGCCTCGCCGAGATCATCAGCTATGTGTTGAAGATCAATGCGGGCTCTTACAGTTTCGAAGCCGCCAATCCAAGGCATGAACACGAATATCATCTGTTCGAGACGGTGAAGATCCCGGACGGCAAAGTGCTTTGCCCCGGCGTGATCACACATGCCAGCAATATCGTCGAACATCCCGAACTGATCTGCGAACGCATTCTGCGCTTCGCCAGCCTGGTCGGCCGCGACAACGTAATCGCGGCAGCCGATTGCGGCTTCTCCTCGCAGGCGCTGTATCGGACCGAAGTCCATCACAGCGTGGTGTGGGAGAAGTTCAAGGCGATGCGCGAGGGCGCCGACCTCGCCAGCAAGAAATTGTGGAAGAACTGAATCGGCATCGAACCATAAAATCACGCGGGAGGACGATATGGCGAAGCGGATTTGCGTCGCGCTTGCGGCGGCGGCGCTCGTGGCGGCCGGCATCGCGCCGGCTCAAATCGCGCATGCCGACGACACGATCAAGATCGGCTTCATCGCACCCTCGACCGGCCAGTTCGCCCAGATCGGCAACATGATGATCGCCGGCGCCAAATATTTTGTGCAGGAGAACGGCATCAAGGTCGCCGGCAAGACGATCGAGCTGATCATCAGGGACGACGGCGGCCAGCCCGACAATGCCAAGCGCATCGCGCAGGAATTCGTCGTCAACGACAAAGTGGCGGTGCTGGCCGGCTTCACCTTCACGCCGGTGGCGCTCGCAGTCGCGCCGATCGCGACCGAGGCGAAAACCCCGCAAGTGGTGATGGCGGCGGGCACCTCGATCATCACTGAAAAGTCGCCCTATATCGCGCGCACCTTTTACACCATCGCGCAGACCGCGGTGCCGATGGCGCAATGGGCGGCGCAGAACGGCGTGAAGAAAGTCGTGACGCTCGTCTCCGACTACGCCCCCGGCTATGACGCCGAAAAGGTGTTCGGCGATGAGTTCAAGAAGAACGGCGGCGAAATCATCAGCAGCGTGCGCGTGCCGGTGCAGAACCCGGATTTCGCGCCCTATCTGCAACGTGCGCGTGACGCCAATCCGGACGGCATTTTCGTGTTCATTCCCGGAAATTTCGCCGGCACCTTCGCGCGGCAATATGCCGAGCGCGGCATGAACGCTTCAGGCATCAAGCTGATGGGCACGCTCGATCTGACCGACGACGATCTTCTCAACGCCATGGGCGATCCGGCGCTCGGCATTATTACCGCAGGGCCTTATTCCGCCGCGCATCGCTCGCCGGAGAACAAGGCTTTCGTCGCGGGCTTCACCAAATTCGCCGGCAAGCGCCCCAACCATATGGCAGAATCGGTCTACGACGGCATGCGCCTGATCTACGAGGCGCTGAAGAAGACCAATGGCGATACCGACGGCGATAAATTGATCGCCGCGATGAAGGGCATGAGCTTCGAGAGCCCGCGCGGCCCGATCACCATCGATCCGCAGACGCGCGACATCATCCAGAACATCTATATCCGCAGGGTCGAGCGCAAGGAAGGTGAGCTCTACAATGTCGAGTTTGCGACCTTCCCGGCGGTGAAGGACCCGATCAAGGAAGCAGAGAAGAGCAACTAGCTTCCTGCAGCATCAGTTCTTCGACTGCGCGCGCACAAAATTGATGATGCCGGAGAAGTCGGCGCCACTCGAACCGGTCTCGGCGAACTCCTGATAAATTTCCGCGGCATGGATGCCGATCGCCGTTTCAACATGGACGGAGGCCGCGGCTTCGCGGGCGAGGTTGAGGTCCTTGAGCATCAAAGCCGCAGCGAAGCCCGGTCTATAGTCGTTATTGGCGGGGCTCGTCGGCACTGGCCCGGGCACCGGGCAATAGCTGGTCAGCGACCAGCATTGGCCGGACGACGACGACACGACATCGAACATCGCCTGATGCGACAGGCCGAGTTTTTCGCCGAGCACGAAGGCCTCGCTGACCGCGATCATCGAGGCGCCGAGAATCATATTGTTGCAGATTTTCGCCACCTGGCCGTTGCCGGCTTCGCCGCAATGCACGACGCGCTTGCCCATGCGCTCGAGCACCGGCTTGCCGCGCTCGAAGGCGTGATGCGAGCCGCCGACCATGAAGGTGAGCGTCGCGGCGGTGGCGCCGCCGACGCCGCCGGAGACGGGAGCGTCGAGGGTGGCAACGCCTTGCTGAGCGGCAAGCTTATGCGCCTCGCGGGCGCTCGCGACATCGATGGTCGAGCAATCGATGAAGAGCGCGCCTTGGTTTGCTTCCGGCAAAATGTCTTTCCACACCGAGAGCACGTGATGGCCAGCCGGCAGCATGGTGATCACAACATCCGCGTTCTCGACGCAGGAGCGCGCATTGGCGACGATCTCGACGCCGTTGTCCGCCGCGGCCTCGCGCGACGCCGCGACGACATCGAAGCCCAGAATGCGTTCGCCCGATTTGACCAGATTGGCCGCCATAGGGCCGCCCATATTGCCAAGACCGATGAATCCGATATTCGGCATGTGCGTTTCCTTGAATGGGGTTTCAGTCTTTGAACTTCAATTCCAAGGCGCCGACAGATTGAAAGTGCCGCTCGACGATGTCCGGCGTGACCTGTTCCAGCGCGTCGGGCCGCCACGCCGGATTACGATCCTTGTCGACAATCGTGGCGCGGATGCCTTCGATCATGTCGTGCCCGGCCGCGCAGGCCAGCGCGATACGGTAATCCTGGACGAAGCATTCCTCAACGCGGTTGAATTTCGCTGCGTCCCGCATGTTGCGCAGCGTGACCTTCAGCGAGGTCGGCGAGGCTTTCTTCATGGCGGCGAGCGCCGGTTGCGCGGCTTCGGCATTGCTCACGGCCAGCCGCGCAAAGATCTCTTCAGCGGTGTTCGCGCCGTAGCAAGCATCGATCCAGGGCCGCGCCGTTTCGAGCTTTCCGGGAGCGGGTGGGGCGGACAAGGCGGTAAGTTTTGCCCGCACCTCGTCGGCGCTACGGCAGCCGGCAAGCGCGTCCGGGATTGCGGCAAGCTTGGTCGTGGGAATGTGAATGTCGGCAAGCCCGGCATAAATCGTATCCGCTGCATTCATGCGGTCGCCGGTCAGTTCCAGATAAGTTCCGGTGAAACCCGGCGCGCGCGCCAGCGGAAACGAGGCGCCGATATCGGGAAAAAAGCCGATGCCGACTTCCGGCATGGCGACCGCCGAGCGTTCGGTGACGATCCGATGCGCGGCGTGGCCGCCAAGCCCGATGCCGCCGCCCATGACGACGCCGTCCATGATCACCACCACCGGCTTGCGATAGCGCGCGATCATCACGTTGAGATGATATTCGAGCGCCCAGAATTTTTGCGGCAGCGGATCGCCGGATTTCGCCGCGTCATAGAGCGCACGAATGTCGCCGCCGGCGCAAAAGCCGCGCTCGCCGGCGCCGTCGAACATCAGGACCCCGACGGCGGGGTCGGAAGCCCAAGCACGCATCATCTCCGCCATGGTGACGGTCATGCCCAGCGTGACGGCGTTGAGCGCTTTGGGGCGGTTCAGCGTGAGCCGGCGCAATGCGCCTTGCGCGCGAACGATGATGTCGCCGTCTTGCAATACCTGTTCGTTCATCGCCCGACGAGGTGCCTCGCCACGATCAGGCGCATGATTTCGTTGGTGCCTTCGAGGATCTGGTGCACGCGCAGATCGCGCACGATCTTCTCGATGCCATATTCGGAGAGATAGCCGTAGCCGCCGTGCAGCTGCAGCGCCTGGTTGGCGACATCGAAGCAGGTGTCGGTGACGAAACGTTTGGCCATCGCCGAAAGCTGAATAAAGTGCGCATCCTTGCGATCGAAAGCGGCGGCGGCCTGCCAAAGCAGAGCGCGCGAGGCTTCAAGCCCGGTCGCCATATCGGCAAGACGAAATTGCAGGGCCTGGAATTCGTCGAGCCGTTTGCCGAACGCCTTGCGCTCTTTCATATATGCGAGCGTCTTGTCGAGCGCGCATTGCGCGCCGCCGAGCGAGCAGGCGGCGATGTTGAGCCGCCCGCCGTCGAGCCCGGACATCGCGATCTTAAAGCCCTGCCCTTCTTCGCCCAGCCGATGAGCGACCGGCACGCATACGTTCTCGAAAATCACCGCGCGCGTCGGCTGCGCGTTCCAGCCCATCTTGCGTTCATTGGCGCCGAAGGAAATGCCGGGCGTATCGCCGGACACGACCAGCGCGGAAATTCCCGCCGCGCCATCGCTGCCGGTGCGCGCCATCACCACATAGAGGTCGCCCGCGCCGGCGCCGGAGATGAACTGCTTCTCGCCGTTGAGGATGTAACTTTCGCCGTCGCGCAGCGCCCGTGTCGTCAGCGCCGCGGCATCGGAGCCCGCGCCCGGCTCGGTCAGGCAATAGCTGGCCAAAAGCTCCATGGTGCAGAGCCGCGGCAGGAATGTCTTGCGCTGCTCCGGCGTGCCGAACGCGTCGATCAGCCACGCCGTCATATTGTGGATCGACATATAGGCCGCGACCGTCGGGCAGCCGGTCGCCAGCGCCTCGAAGATCAGGGTGCCGGTGAGCCGCGACAGTTCGGAGCCGCCGAATTCCTCGGCAATGAACACGCCGCCCATGCCGAGCGCCGCGGCCTTGCGCATCTCCGCGACCGGAAAATGCCTGGCCTCGTCCCAGGCGAGCGCGTTGGGTGCAAAGGTTTCGTCGGCAAAGCTCTTTGCCATGTCGCGCATCGCGATCTGGTCGGCGTCGAGCGCGAAAGCTTGTGCTGTGCTTGGCGAATGGTCGAGCATAAATCAGGCGTCCGGCTTTGCGGTCAGCTCGTTTATGGCTTGAACGCGCAGCATCGTCCTTTTTTGCCGCGAAGGGAAGCGGCCGAAAAAACGAAATATCTAGCCCAGATATTTTTTAAAGAAACCCAAGCTCAGCGCCAGCGCGCGATCGGCTTCCGGCTTGCTATAGGTCTTGCCGCCGTGACGGGCGAAAGCATGATCGGCGCCGGGATATTTGTGAATGGTCACCAGCGGATTGGGCGACAGCCGCCGCTCGATAAGGTCGTTGACCTCCGCCTGCACCCAGCGATCCTTCATCGCCATGTGCAGCATGAACGGCCGGTGCAGGTTCTTGGCTTCCTTGATGCGGTGCTCGATATAGGTGCCGTAATAGGCGACGCCGCAATCGATATCGGTGCGGCAGCACATCAGGTAACAGAGCTTGCCGCCAAGGCAGTAGCCGACTGCGCCGACCTTGCCGTTACATTCCGGCAGCTGATCCTTCAGATACTGATGGATGTCCTCCATGTCGCGAACGCCGAGGTCGTAGTCGAACTCGTAATAGAGATCGAAAGCCTTCTTGATGTCGTCGGGATTGCCGTCGGACAGTTCGACGCCGGGCTCCTGCCGCCAAAACAAATCGGGCACCAGGCAGACAAAGCCGGCCTCAGCAAATTCATGGGCGTGGTAACGCATGGTGTCGTTGACGCCCCAGATTTCCATGATCGCGATAATGGCGCCCGCCGGCGTGCGATCCGGAATGGCGAGATAGGCGCCCATCTCACCGTCGCGCAGCGGAACTTTGATGTTCTTGGTCAGCATTTTGTTGTCCTAAAGCTTCAAGAGTGCCTGCGCGTTTGCGGAAAAAATGCGCGCGCGGTCCTGTTGCGGAATGTCGAGCCGTTCGACGGCGCGAATGGTGTCGCCGATCAGCCAGCGGCCTTGTTCTGAGTCAAACGGCGCGTCGGTGGCAAACAGACAATTCGAAGTGCCGAAAAAGGCGTGGCCGCAGCGCGTCGGCGCGTCCTCGCCGCCGAGCGCGGTGTCGGCATAGAGCATCTTATAATATGTCAGCGGCGGCTTCTTCAGGCCGCGCTCCTTGGCCACCGGATTCTCGTCGCGCGTGCCGAAGAAGATTTGCCGGAAGCCGAGATTAATCTTGCCGGGAAAATAGGGGATCATCCCGCCCATATGGTGCGAGACGATCTTGATATGCGGCAATTCGTCGAACAGGCCGGAATAGATCAGCCGCGTCATGCAGGCGGTCGTCTCATAGGGCCAGCCGAACGAGAACCAGACTTCGTCCTGCGACGTTTTCTCGCTGGCGTAATCGGCAAAATCCGGGCCGCGCATCGGATGCACCCAGACCGGCAGATCGTGCTCAGCCATGCGGCGGAACAGCGGCCGGAATTTCTCGTCACTCAGCGGCACGCCCGCGACATTGGTGAAGACCTGGATGCCGCGCGCGCCAAGCTGGGTCACCGCGCGATCGATTTCGGCGAGCGAGGCTTCGATATTGTTCATCGGCAGCGCGGCGATGAAGGCCGGAAAACGCTGCGGATGCTTGCGGCAAATCTCCGCGAGTTCGTCATTGGCGAGCCGCGCCAGATCCGGGGTGACATCGGGCCCGGCCACAAGCTCGAGCGGCGGATTGGCGAGCGACAGCACTTGGGCGAAATCGCCGAACTCCTCGAGCAGACGCAGCCGTGCTTCGACGTCAACCAGCGTTTTCAGCCGCGGAAACGCGGTGGTCGCGACGTGGCCGGGAATGAGCGTTGCAAGCCGATCGAGATAGGCTTTCGGCATGAAGTGATTGAAGATGTCGATGATCATGGCCGGCCGTCTGAAGAATTGCTGAAAGCGCGTACCGACATTTACATTGCCGGCGGCCTCCTTGTCACACCTGGTTTTCTATTGCAGTGTTGCGGCCCAATAAAAACAAGCTGCGGCAACAACCGCGGCAGCAGATGGGGGGAGACACATGCCCGACGCGCGCAGGACGTCCGCTGAGCTTGCGTCTGCCGAGCTTGTTGCCCGGCTCGAGCGCCTGCCGTTTTCCAAATGGCACCGCCATTTTTTCATCCTCGCGTTCTGCGGTATCGCGCTCGATGCGGCGGATTTCGCGATCTTCGGTGCGGCATTGCCGCCGGTGGCGCGCGAATTCGGCTTGGGACCGGCGCAGGCCGGACTATTGGCGACAGTGGGATTGGTCGGCGCGTTTCTCGGCGCGCTGTTCTGGGGCACGATCTCCGACTATATCGGCCGCCGCACGTCGTTCCAGGCCACCGTCGGACTGTTCGCGCTGTTTACCGGGCTCGTCGCTGTGTCCTGGAACGTGCTGTCGCTGTCGGTCTTCCGCTTTTTGTCGAATTTCGGCCTCGGCGGCGAAGTGCCCGTGACCTTGACCTTGAGCGCGGAATACAGCCCCGGCCGCATCCGCGGCGCCATGTCCGGCAATATCATGGCCGCCTTTCCGGTCGGCCTCGTTCTCGCCGCGACTTTGAGCCTTCTGATCATTCCACGCTGGGGATGGCGCGCGCTGTTCGTCGTCGGCGTGGTGCCGGCATTGCTGCTGTTCTTCGTGCGCCGCTACATGCCGGAATCCGCGCGCTTCCTCATCAGCAAAGGCCGGATCGCGGAGGCGGAAACAGCCGTCGCCGGCATCGAGAAGGATGCGATCGGGCGGGCGCTCACCGCAGATGAAATCAAGTCGCTGACCAATCTGCATCCCGAAGTGGCGGTGCCGGGCAAGGTCACGGTGTTCGAACTGCTGGCGCCGGGGCGGGCCAAGAACACGCTGTTGCTCTGGATCGTCTCGTTCGGTTTTCTCTGGGCCTCGAACGGCATCCTGTTCATGCTGCCGACGATCCTGACGCAGCGCGGCATTCCGCTCACCCAGGCCATCAGCTTCCAATTGGTGCAGGCGCTGAGCGCCGTCGTCGGCTACTCGGCCTGCGCCTTCCTCATCGATCGCTACGGCCGGCGGCCGGTGCTGTTTCTTTATTATTTCGTCGGCGCGTTTTTCCATCTGTGGTTCGCGATGGCCAGCGGCATGTGGCTCTACGCCGCCGCGGCCGCCGTCGGCTGGGTCAATCCCGGCGTCTATGGCGCGACCGGAATCTATGTCAGCGAATTGCATCCGACGCATCTGCGGGCGACTGCCGTCGGCTGGTTCTTCGGCATCGGCCGCATCGGCTCGTTCCTGGCGCCGACCGTGGTCGGCTTCATGCTGGCCTATGGCGTCGGCGCCTACGTGCTGCACACATTCGCTTTGGCCTATCTGATCTCGGCGATTGCACTGTGGCTCGTCGGCATCGAGACCAAGGGCCGGGTGCTGGAGCAGATCACCGAGCGCGGCATCGCAGCGACTGCGAAAGCCGCGGCGCCCGCGCCGGTGATGACGCCGGCCGGAACCTGAGCGCGTCCGGTATTAGTGTTTGCGCTAATGCGTATGCGTGTGGTGCTGCGGATGATGCCGGTAATGCGGCGCCGGCGATCCCTGCCGTTCGCCCGCTTGATAACCGGAGTGGTAATAGGGGTTCATCCCGCAGAAACCACGATTGCCGGCGATCACATTGGGCACGCAGGCTTCGACCGTGTTGTACTCGCAGTCCCAATGCACGCCGCCGGTACCGATCGATACCACCGCGCACCACGGCGCGTCGCCGTAATACTGGGCCTGGCTCGGCGAAACATCACAGCAAATCAAGGCCGCAGCCGCAGCCACAGGAAGGGCAATACGCATCATGGTCGTCACCTTCAGTGTCCCCTTGAGCGTTTCCACCTTGTGAGGCATCGGTATAACCCCTGATTAGAGGACGTATTCCCGTTCTCGGAAAAGTCAACACGTGTCGGTAGCGTAGTTTCAGCAAGAAGCTGGAAAATTTGCAGGCAGCCGTGAACCTTCATTTCACGCACTGCAATTCCGTGCGCCTTCACAAGACCACGCGCGTCACGCCAGCAATGGCGGCGGACGTGACGGATCGGGTATGGTCTCTATGGGAATTGGTGGAACGGGCGAGAAATTAGGATGCTAAAACCTCTGAAAGTAAAGGTCTTCATGGACGAGAAGGCCAGCGAAATAGAGAAGCAGGTCAATGCGTGGCTGGAGAATATCGGTTCGGCGGCGATCATAAAGACCGACACTGTCGTTACAGCCGTGGCCGAAAAGCCCAACGATGGAACCCATCCGTGTATTGTTGTGACAGTGTGGTACGAGCCGCCAGAGCCAAATTAGGACACTACCCACGCGTCAGGTTTGGAAACGCCGCCATGGACTTCACGCTTCCGCCGGAAATCGAGGATCTGCGGCTGCGCACCCGCGCCTTCATCGAGGAGCATGTGCTGCCGCTCGAGGCCGATCCGCAGAATTTTTCCGAACATGAGAATATTCCGCTCGATCGGCTCGCCCCGGTTCAGGACAAGGCAAAGAAAGCCGGTCTCTGGGCGCCGCAATCGCCCAAGGAGTTCGGCGGCATGGCGCTGCCGATCGTGGCCTGGGCGGCGATCTATGAGGAAGCCGCGCGCTCTCTGTTCGGGCCGCTTGCGATCAATTGCGCCGCGCCGGACGACGGCAACATGAATCTTCTGTCGCGCATTGGCACGCCGGCGCAGAAGGAATGGTGGCTGCGCCCGATCATCGAAGGCAAGGTAAAATCCTCCTTCGCCATGACCGAGCCGGCGCCGGGCGGCGGCTCCGATCCGGGCATGATCCGCACCTATGCCGAGAAGAACAACGGCAAGTGGACGATCTACGGCCGCAAATGGTTCATTACCGGCGCCGCCGAAGCCGCGCATTTCATTGTCGTGGCGCGAACATCCGACGACAGACGTCGCGGGCTCACGGCGTTTCTCTATCATCGCGATCAGCCGGGCTGGCGCATCGTGCGCCGCATCGGCATCATGGGTCCGGAGGAGCACGGCGGCCATTGCGAGCTTGAATTCGACGGCCTTGAAGTCTCCGACGACAATATACTCCTCGGCGTCGGCGACGGGTTGAAGATCACCCAGATCAGGCTCGGTCCGGCACGGCTGACGCATTGCATGCGCTGGCTCGGCCAATCCAAACGCTGCCTCGAAATCGCGCAAGACTACGTCAATCGCCGCGAAGGTTTCGGCATCCGGCTCGCCGACCGCGAAAGCGTGCAGATCAAGCTCGGCCAGATGGCGCAGCAGATTCAGATCGGCCGGCTCCTCACCATGCATGCGGCCTGGAAGCTTGACCGTGGCGACCGCGCCCGCAAGGAAGTGTCGATGGCGAAGGTGCATGTCGCCGACACGCTGCACAATGCCTGCGACACCGCGATTCAGCTCAACGGCGCCCGCGGCTATTCCAAGGACACGATATTGGAATGGATCTACCGCGCCGCGCGCGCCGCACGCCTGGTCGACGGCGCATCCGAGGTGCACAACATGGTGCTGGCGCGCTTCCTGCGCGAAGAAGGCCGCGACTTCTGGACCTGGAGCGCGGGCAATAAGGTTTGACGAAAGCCTGTCGCGTTATTTTGCAGCGGGGAAGAAGCGCTGCTGGTTCGTCCACTCCGCGAGTGCGTTGGCCTTAACCCATTCGGCCAGCACGTCGTGCCGCGCCAGCCAGACGCCGGGAACGCCGCGGATATATTTGAGGATGCGATCGATCTGCGCGGCCATCAGCGGCCGTCCGCCGAAATGGCAATGCACCGTGACATTGAGGAACGCCATCGGTTCGTTGGCATAGAGATAGTCGAACGTGTCCTTGTACACGTCGAACCAATCGCGCGGATTGCCGCGCAGCACGCGATGGTCGGCAAAATCGGTATGCGGCAGCGCCACGATCGTGCCTTTCGCGGTCTTCACGCAGAACGGCAGGTCGATATTGTTGTAGTCGCCGTACCAGAGAAAGCCGGTTTCGGCGATCAATTCTTCAGTATGCGCCGTCGGCGCCAGCACCGGACTGAGCCAGCCCTTCGGCGGCGCGCCGGTGAGTTTCTTGAAGACGCCGATACATTTCTCAATGATGGCGCGTTCTTCATCGGGGGACAGATAGGCCATCAGCGCATCTTGCGTGTAGGAATGCGCCGCGATCTCGTGGCCCGATTTCAGCATGCAGGCCACCGCGTCCGGCGCGATTTCCATGGAATGGGCATTGGCGACGAAGGTTGCCGGCACCTGATGCTCATTGAGGATCTTGAGCAGCCGCCACACGCCGTTGCGGCTGCCGTAGGTGCCCCACGTCATCGCCGCGCGGTCGTGCGTGCCCGGCTTGAGACCCGTCGTCTGCACCGAGAACGGCGGGCCTTTGTCGCCGGACCAGTTCTCCATCAGGCAGGTCATGGCAACGGCGATGCGCGCTCCATGCGGCCAGGCGAATCCCGGCGGTGTGATTGCTGTCACGGCGGTACCTCTTTCTCACGTTCTTGTTCATGCCGGGCAGCGGACCGAATCCGAATTTCCGGGCGTTGCGTAAAATCATATTCTCGCGCGGATGGCGAAGGCGCGACGATGCGCCGCCGATATCGGGGAGCAGGTGCGAAATTGTCAAACAGATTCCAGCGGCGTATGAAGGCCGCCTGGAGCCCGATCCGGCAAGCACTGTCGAGGCTCACATAAGAAAGGTGCCGGGAGGAAAGTACAGTGAATCGGCGTGATTGTATGCGTCTCGGAGCCGCCGCGATCGCGGCCCGATTTTTCCCCGACAACGCTGCACTCGCTCAGGCGAAATATCCGCAAGAGACCATCCGCCTGATCGTGCCATATGCGCCGGGCGGCGTGGTCGATGCGGTGGCGCGCAATTGGGCCGAGCGCATGCGCGGGCCGATCGGGACCGTCATTGTCGAGAACGAAGGCGGTGGCGGCGGCACGATCGGCGCCGCCACCGTCGCTCATGCCAAGCCCGACGGCTATACGCTCCTGTTCGGCGATACCAGCTCGCAGATCATCGCGCCGTATCTGATGCTGCATCCGTCTTACGATCCGGCAAAGGATTTTTCACCGGTGTCGATGATTGCGACGTCGTCCACGGCCATCGTCGTGCATCCGAGCGTTCCGGCGAAAAGCCTGAGCGAGTTCATCCCCTATGCGCAGAGCCACCAGAAACAATTGTCTTATGCGTCGGCCGGCACCGGCACGGTCACGCATCTCGCCGGCGAACTGTTCAAAGAGCTCATCAAAGCGCCCGAAATTCTGCACGTGCCGTATCACGGCGCCGGACCGGGCCTGATCGACCTGCTCGCCGGCACCGTGCCGATGATGACGCCGAATGTCACCAGCCAGGTGCTGAGCTATCACCGCGACGGCAAGATCCGGATTCTCGCGGTCTGTGCGCCTGCGCCGCTGAAGGCCGCGCCGGAAATTCCGGCGGCCGTTGAAGTCCTGCCGGGACTTGTCGTGCAACTGACCTGCGGCGTGCTGGCGCCGGCAGGTGCGCCGCAATCCGTCGTTTCGCAGCTATCCGCGGCCACCGCGCAAGTCATGCAAAGCCCCGACTTCCAGCACGTGATGGAAGCAGCCGGTCTTGAGACGCGCACAGATGCGAGCGCGGCCGGCGCGCAAAATTATCTAGCCGCCGAGCGCGAACGTCTGGTGCCGATCATCAAGGCCGCGGGCTTGGAGCCGTCATGAAATTTCACCGCCGTCATTTTCTGCGTTTTGCACTCGGAACGGCGGCGGCCTCGCCGCTCGCGCGCGCCGCTTTTGCCTACACTTATCCGGCGCGTCCGGTTCATATCGTCGTCGGCTTCGCGCCCGGCTCGGCGTCCGACATTGCCGCGCGGCTGATCGCGCAGGCGCTTTCGGAGCGGCTTGGCCAGCAGTTCGTCGTCGACAACAAGCCGGGTGCCGGCAGCAATATCGCCACCGAATTCGTGGTGCGCTCGGCACCGGACGGCTACACGCTGTTCTACGCAAGTCCGCCGAACGCCATCAATGCGACGCTCTACGACAATCTCAATTATAATTTCCTGCGCGACATGGCGCCGGTCGCCAGCATCATCAAGACACCGGTGGTGATGGAGGTGAATCTCGACGTTCCCGCCAAAACCGTGCCGGAGTTCATCGCCTATGCCAAAGCCAATGTCGGCAAGGTCTATATGGCGACGGTCGGTCCCGGCAGTGCGCAGCATCTCTATGGCGAATATTTCAAGATGCTGACCGGCATCGCCATGGAGCCGGTGCATTATCGCGGCGCCGCAGCGGCGATCACCGACCTGATCGCCGGCCGCGTCCAGGTGATGTTCGATGTCGTCGTCTCGTCGATTTCCTACATCCGCTCCGGCCAGGTGCGGCCGCTCGCGGTCACCACCGCGACACGTCAGGACGTATTGCCCGGCGTTCCGACCGTCGGGGAGACCGTGCCGGGCTTCGAGGCCGCCGGCTGGCAAGGCATCTGCGTGCCGGCAGCGACACCCGCCGACATCGTCGGCAAGCTCAATCAGACCATCAATGCGTCGCTCGCCGATCCGGCGCTCAAAGCCCGCCTCGCCGATCTCGGCGGACAGCTGTTCGTGAGCTCTCCGGCCGAGTTCGGCAAGTTCATTGCCGACGAAACCGACAAATGGGGCAAGGTGGTCAGGGCGGCCAACGTCAAGGCGGAGTAGCGCAGACTTTACGCCGCGTCGTGAAAAATGACGCCGAGCGTGGTGCGGTTGCCCGCGCGCAGACGGCTGACGCCGTGGCGAATATTGACCCGATAGGTGCCGCGCGTGCCGTGCACCGGGCGATGATGCACCGGAAAGATCGCGCCTTCGCCTTGGCGTAGCGGCACCACTTCCGCACGCGATTGCATGCGCGGCCGCCGCTCGGTAAGCACGAATTCACCGCCGGTGAAGTCTTCTGCCGGCCGCGACAACAGGAAGGCGACCTGGAGTGGAAAAATATTGGCGCCGTAAATGTCCTGATGCAGACAATTGTAGTCGCCGGCGCCGTATTGCAGCAAAAGCGGCGTCGGCTTGGTCTGGCCGGCCTTATGGCAGCGCTTGAGATAAGCCGCGTGATCGGTCGGATATCGCACGTCGAGGCCCATTGCCGCGTTCCAGCCGTTTGCCACTTCAGCAAGCGGCGGATAAAGCGAGCCGCGGAGCTCAGTGACAATGTCTGGTAACGGATAGGCGAAATATTTGTACTCGCCGCGGCCGAAGCCGTGCCGCGACATGACGATCCGGCTACGGAACGGCTCATCCGTTGTGTAATTCTGCGCCAGCGCCGCGCATTCGTCGCCCGTCAGCAGCGGGCCGGTGGTCGCGCAGCCATGCGTATCGAGCTCGGACGCAATCGCGTTCCAATCGAGAGCTGCGACGCGCGTGTCGATCGTCATCGCGGGTCCGGCGGCCGGACGTTGTCTTTGCGCAAGTGTCACAGTGCCGCGTCCTCTTCATAACAGCATGACCGATGCGGTCCTTGCTGACAAATCCGAGAAAGGCTGCCCACCCGAAAGCTGCGCTCACTCCGAAGTCGCCCGCGTCAAAAGCGCGCTATTCAACGCTGGGCGGTTGAGGCGCCTTTTTTGCTGCGCTTGTGCTGCGGTATTGATCAGACAATGATCAAAGTCGAGAGCGCATAGCCCGCGACGGCAAAGCCGCCGAGCACCAGAAGCCCCGCTGCGGTCTCGAACACTTCGAGATAAGATGGGTGGCGATCTGAAGCATAGGCGAGAATTGCGCCGATCATGACGCTGAACAGACCCGTTACGGCAATCATCGCATCCCCGCGCCCGAAATGATTTGGCAAAAATACTTGTTCGACAAGAGTTCTTTCCGGGCGGCTGTTTTAGCAGGAGAATGCTTACCGCCTGCCTAGAGTAAAAGATTGCATTTGTATCTATCTCATGGTGCGGCCCGCAATGGTTAAGAAAATACCGTCGGGCCTTGGATCTCAGTCGCGAGCAACTTACGTTCGTCGTGGGACCGCTCCGCTTTGCGCCGGGACTCGTTGCCCGCGGGCGCTGCTGTTTTCAAACGCCAGCTCGCTGGTCTTGTCGCTTCGATCGTCGAGCCAAAATAGGGCCGGGTCGAGCGCTCGATTTTAATAAATTCGTTGCCATGTCCGGATGAATTTTCGCATCTAGATAAGCAAATTGAAATGCTGTTGGAATAGGTTAGGCGCTGTTTGGTCCAACTTTGTAGCGCCCGATGAAATTACAGCTGCTGCGCCTGCCGAGGCTACTTGCGGAACGCCGAAGCTCCGCCATTTTTGGCGTCGTCATCATAGCGATGCTATGGGGCGGCACTGTCCTGAAATTCTTGCAGGACGAGCGCGCCGACCTGATGGATGCCGAACGCACGAGCGAAGGCTTCGCGATGGTCTTCGAAGAAAACGTTCTTCGATCGATCGACGAACTCGACAATATGCTGTCTTACCTGCGGCACAATGTCGAAGCTCGAAAAGATCCGGCCAATTTCCGAAATATCCTGAATTCGGTCAACATGCCGCGCGACATTGTCGTCCAGATGTCGATCATAGACGCGCATGGCATCATGCGCGATTCGACCGCCGGCCCTCAGCCGGCGCCGCCGATCGATCTGAGCGATCGCGAGCACTACACGGCGCAGCGTGACAACAAAGAAGATCAGCTGTTTATCAGCAAACCATTGGTCGGCCGCGCCAGCGGCAAATGGTCGGTTCAGCTGTCACGACGGTTTTTGAATGCCGACGGCACGTTTGGCGGCGTCGTTGTTGCATCGCTCGACCCGGAGCACTTCACCAAATTCTATAACAAGGTCGACTTTGCTTCCACCGGGGCGATCTCATTGATCGGCAGCGACGGTGTGATCCGCTCGGCGGGCGGCGTGTCGAGCAATCTCAAGATGGGGCGGAACATTAGCGGCACCGAGCTGTTCATCAGGATGCAAAGTGGCATCAACAGCACCTTCGAGATGCTCGATGGTGCGACCGGTCGTGAACAGTTGGTCGCTCTGCGGAAAGTTAAAGACCAGCCGCTGTGGGTGAGCGTCGGGCTTGACAAGGGCGAGGTCCTTGCCGGCTCCATGGGTGATCTACGCCTGGATTCCTGGGGCGCGGCATTGCTCACTCTGATTATCCTTGCCGCAATGGAAGTGATGTTCCGCACCGAGGCCGGAGCACAGCAGAAATCCAAGGAACTCGAGCAAACACTCGAAACGGTGGCTCGGCTGGCCTCCGAGGATTCGCTTACCGGGCTGCTGAACCTGCGAGGCTTCCGATCGGCGCTCGCCGACATTCAAGAAAGGTACCTTGACGAGCCCAAGACGCCGGATCGCGTCGACTACGGAATACTGCTCCTCGATCTCGATCGTTTTAAGGTCATAAACGATACGCTGGGCCATCGCATCGGCGATCTTCTTTTGCAGGAGACGGCGCGGCGGCTGCGGGCCACGCTTCGCTCGACCGACGTGCTGGCGCGACTTGGCGGCGACGAATTTGCCGTTATTGTCGACTGCGTCAAATCCCGCGGGGCGCTCGACGACCTCGCCAGCAGCCTGATCAAGACCATCCGCGAGCCGTTCGATCTCGGCGGCTATCGCGTTCGCACGACCATCAGTGTCGGCGTCGCGGTCAGTCCGTCCGACGGCGACACTGCCGATGACCTCGTCGTTGCTGCCGATCTCGCGCTTTATGCCGCAAAAGAGCACAATCGCGACGGTTTTCAATTCTATCACGCGTCGATGACCAAGGAATTGACGGACCGGCGCCAGATCGAAGTGGACTTGCGCGAGGCGATCGAACGAAACGAACTTGAATTGTACTACCAGCCGATCGTCAGCCTGCGCGACAACAAGGTAATCGGTTTCGAGGCGCTGGCGCGATGGAACCATCGGATCAAAGGCTTCATTCCGCCGTCGGCCTTCATCCCGATCGCGGAGGATACCGGGCTCATGACGGGCCTCGGCGAATGGGCGCTGACCGAGGCGTGCGCCAAGATCGCGCAGCTGCCCGGCGCTCTCACCCTCGCTGTCAATTTATCGCCGGTGCAGTTCGCCGCGCCCGACCTCGTCGATGTGGTGCAGCGTGCACTGATCCTGAGCGGACTGACGGCGCAGCGCCTTGAACTTGAGATTACCGAGAGCCTGCTGCTCGAGAACAATGAGCATACGCTCAATATGTTGCGGCGATTGCGCGAACTCGGCGTTCGTATTGCGCTGGACGACTTCGGTACCGGTTACTCCGCCCTGGGCTATCTGCGGAAATTTCCACTGGATCGAATCAAGATCGACCGCAGTTTTGTCGCCGACATTGCCACACAGAGCGACCAGGTGGCCGTCGTGCAGGCGGTGCTCAACATTGCCCGCGCGCTCGGGATGTCGGTGACCGCGGAGGGAGTTGAAACGCCGCTGCAGAGGGAATTTCTCCAGTCCTTGGGCTGCGACGACGCGCAGGGATTCCTCTTTGGCAAGCCCGTCCCCTTCGAACAGCTTGCCGAAATCGTTGCCAATCGGGGATTGAAGAGAATAGTCGCGGCGTGAGCGGTGCGCGACGCCGACCCATGCTATGTGCGTCGCGGAGCCATTATTTCAGGGGCTTTGCCGGCCGGAACTGATCCGGGGCCTCGCTGAGCTTCGTGGTAAAGCAAGAATAGTCCCGATACGACGACGATGCTTGATCCGACAAGGAGACTGATCGTCGGAACGTCGCCCCAGACCAAGAATCCAAGAGCCAGCGACCACACCAGCAAGAAGTAATAAAACGGCGATACGGCCGTGGCCGGCGCCGCATGCAGCGCCCTGGTCCACAAATATTGTCCCGCCGCATTGGCTACCCCCATCGAAAACAGAAGTGCAGCGTGCTGCGGCGTCGGCCAGCGGAATCCGAAGACCAGCAGAAAGCTGTGCATCACCGCGAGGGTCGTCAGCTGCCACATTAGCAGCGTGTTGGCCGATTCAGTCTTGCTCATGCCGCGCACCGCCACGGTGACGCTGCCATACATCACGGCATTGGCCAGCGCGAACAAGGCCCCGAGCTGAAAGGAATCCGCGCCGGGTCTGACCACAATAAGGATACCGGCAAATCCCGCGAACAGCGTCCCCCAGCGCGCGGCGTCGGCGCGTTCCTTCAGCCAGAGAACCGAAATCAGCGCGGAAAACAGCGGGGCGGAAAAGTTGATCGCGGTGGCTCCGGCGAGCGGCATCATGCTGAAGGCGAGAACGGTGAAGGTCTGTGAGATGGATTGCGACATGCCACGCGCGATGTGATCTCGCACCCGCTTGGTCGCGAAAACGGCGAAGCCCGTCATCGGGAGCATGAAGGCGGAACAAACGATCAGCGAAGACAGTGAGCGAGCGAACATGACTTCGCCGACCGGATAGATGGCGACAACCCATTTGCTCAGCGCATTCGATATCGCGAGCATGACCGTCGCGCCGATCATGAACATGATGCCGCGCACGACGTGATTGTCCCGGGCGGCTTGGGATCCTGCGACTGCGGCCGGTTCGGTTGATGTCATCGTCAATCGGTCACGCCGGGTCAGGCGGCGCCATTGCAAACGCCGCTGATGAGATTGCATTCCAATAGCCGCGTCGCAACGACGGCGCTGGGTAGCGATATCCGGACCATCTTGTCGCCGATGGTTTCAAGATCGGTCGCAAGCTTACGGCGCGCTGCGACTGCTTCCTCCAGGGTCGCGGGCACGAAGGATATTTTGGCGCCGATCGGCAGCCGGCCCATCGCCGGCAAGTCGGCCGAAATCACGGTCGCGATCTTGGGGTAGCCCCCGGTCGTCTGATGATCGGCCAACAGTACGATCGGCTGACCGCTCCCCGGCACCTGCACCGATCCAGTCGCGATGGCTTCCGAAATGATGTTGAAACCGCGGCTATGGCGGATTGGGCTGCCTTCGAGGCGCATGCCCATGCGGTTCGAGCCTGCGCTCACGGTGTACTCGCCGGCAAAGAAGCGCTCGATTTCGGTTTGCGAAAAGTAATCGCTCTGCGGACCGGGTATGACCCGAACCCGGCGCAATGGAGCGAAGTCCAGGCCTTCGATCCGGTATTCGTCGCGATCTGTCGCCTCGAGCGATCGTAGCGGCAGAACGTCGCTCGAGGCCAAGGCTCGGCCCTGCCAGCCGCCCATCTGGCCGCGGCTATCGGTGGACACGCTGCCAAGCACAGGTTCGACGGCAAAGCCGCCTTCCACTGCAATATAGAGGATTGCACCGTTCTTAAGCGAGCCGACGCGAACAACTTGGCCGCGCTGCAGACGAATGCTGCGCATCGGCGAAATCGCCTCGCTGCTCTGTGCGTCCATATCCGCGAAAATCTCAATCTCGGCATCGGCGCCGACGAAAGAAAGACGCGCGTCGTCCGCTTCGACGACAAAGCTTGGGCCAACATACAACGCCTCGAGCGCGCCGCTATCGACCGGGTTGCCGACGAGGGAATTGGCGGCACGCAGCGATATCGGATCGAGCGCGCCGCCGACGGCGACGCCAAGCCGCTGAAATCCCGCCCGCCCGAGATCCTGAAGGGTTGTCGATAGACCCGGCGATATGACGCGCAGCGCCGCGGTCATGCCGCAGCTCCGACGACTTCGCCGACCGGTTCAAACCTGAGAGCGCCTTGCGACACTCCGCTCGCCAACCTCTCGTATTCCCGAACCGACACCGGAACGAACCTCACCTTGTCACCCGGGGCGAGCAATGCCGTTGCCCGGCCGTGGTCCCACAGCGGAACCGGACAACGTCCGATCACATGCCAGCCGCACGGCGTTTGCAGCGGAAACACGCATGACATGGTTGCCGCGATGGCGAGCGACCCGGCTGGAATCCGTGTGCGCGGGGTCTCCAGCCGGTCCAAAGCGAGCTCGGCGGCAACTTCGCCCATGTAAGCCTGGCCCGGCAGGAAGCCCAGCATGTAGACGTGATAAGTCGGCGCACTATGCCGCTCGACGATCTGCTGCGCAGAGAATGAAGTCCGTCTGGCGACCTCGTCCAAATCGATCGCGAGGCTAGGGTCATAACAGACCGGCAGATGCCAAAGATGGCCCACGCTCGTATTGGTCGTGAGGTTGCGCATCCGGCCATCGATACAAGCGATTAGCGCGCTTGCGGAAAGCACGAGCGGTTCATAGTGAACCATCAGCGAGCGGAACGTCGGGACCGTTTCGATAATTCCCGGAATGCGCTCCGCATCCAAGCCGTGCGCTAATGCGAGTACCGCGGCGTTGAGCTCTCGATCGATGCGATCGTCGAACTCGACGATGAGGGCCGTGTCTCCCGCCGGAAGTACCCTGTATTCGAGCATGACAAACGCACCCGAACTGATATCGGCAGCAATCGCGATTCAAGTCGCGTCGTGGTGCGACCGGTTGGCTTGGTCGGCAGCCAAATTCGCGTTCCCGGGCTCACTCGGGAGAAACCACGGCTTCACGCTGATGCCGCGGCGGAGCGAGTACATGTAGAAGATCGGCAGATGGCGTGGAAACAGACTGCGCAAATCGCTGCCGTTGAAGGTGATAAAGATCGATGTCGGGAATGCCCGCTCCACGACGCGTTGCTCGATCAGATTAATACGCAGATAGGCCAATGCGCCGTCCTGCGCCGTGCCGGAGCCGTGATACCATTTCTGCGCACTGGCGAGGAGCAGCGACAGCGTTTCCGGGGAGACGGCTTCTTCGATGGGTGCGGCGGTCGCCAGATGGCCCGCCGTCTTGACCAGCGGACCGAGCCGACAGGTTTCGATGCCGCGTTGCCGGGCTATGGTTTCGATGTTGGCGAAGTATTGCTGAATGTCCTGCTTGGAGTGGCCATTCAGTTCAGCGTGAGTGTCGGTCAAGATCAAAGTCAGTGCCGCGCCGGGCGCGTAGATAGCTTTCAGGCGCGAGGTCATTGCATTCAGGAAGTCGAGACACTGAACATCCGGGGTGCTCACGTCGCGTCTTGGACCTTTGCCCCAATAGAGCACGAACCGTATAGGCTCCTGCGCCGCGATGGCGTCCGCGATGAACCGCAACATCAGCTGCGGATCGGACGGCTGCTCGCGTTTGAAGGACCAGGTATTGAACGAACGCAGCACCTTCTCCGCGATGACGCGAAAGTCGGACCCTGCAGCCGAGCGCCCTCTGAGTTGCGCATCGCTGCTCGACCCGGAGCCGTGATCACGCGCGGAAGAACGAACGTGATTTGCAGTGGAGCTGCGCGATTCTTGTTCTTGGGCAAACGAAGCCCCCGCCAGGGTACTGGCGTTATACGCAACCCTACTCGACATGACGTCCTGTATCCCGGAATTAACGTTTGAGTAATCATCGTTAAAGCTCAGTAAAAGGTCAATTTTAAAGATTAGTAAAGGTTAATTGATGGCACCGGATTCAATATCGGCGGCGTCGCGGGGCAAGTCGAAGGGGGAACCTCAGCGGTAAAATCGCGTAAGATCGTATAATAACGCACGAATCTTCTGCGAAATAAGCTGCCGTTAAGTAATCCGGCAGGATCGGTGCTGCTGATGGAGAGGTTTTTACTGGCGCCAATATATTGAAATACGCGGCAAAGTCAGATTCCGAGCTTTAAATGCCGCCTGGCCGGGTAACTCCCCTATTATTGCGACTGGTTTCCCGATGCCGCCGGCGCGTCGCGAGAAGGGCCGCGCATTGCATGACGATCCGCGGCCGTATCCTGGTCGCCTTCCTGATCATGAGCGTGATTACCGCTGCGGTCGGCGGTTACGCCGTCATGGGCATCAAGAATGCCGGCGTGCTCGTCGACAGGACGTTCGACGAATCTTTGATGTCGATCAATTACGCGCGCGCCGCGGCGAGCGACTTCGCCGCCATGCGCGCGGCCTTCGCGCGGCGCTTCATCGCCGCCGATCCGCGGCAGCGCGCCGCCTTCGACGGTGAAGTCGATAATCTCAGCATATCGCTGTCGCAGGATCTCAAGATCGCCGCCGCGCGCTCGCAATCGGCTCGTGCCGTCCGCGCCGCCGAGAACGTGCAGCGCGCCGTCGACGCCTGGATGGCAATCTGCCAGCGTCTCGTCGACGGCACCAAGTCCGATGTGAACTGGGGCGCGCTCGACCACTATGCCGGCAAGGTCGACGATCAGATCGATCTTCTGGTCAATTACACCGCCGGCGACGGATTTCTCTATCGGCAAATCGCGCGCGCGACGGTCGCGCATGACGTGCAGCTGAACATCGTCGCGATTGCGCTGGCGCTGCTCCTTTCAGCGGTCGTGGCATGGGGCTTGGCGCGGCGTATTGTCGGCCCTGTTGCGGTCGCCTCGAGAGTTGCCACGCGCATTGCCGCCGGCGAGCTCGACGTCGCTGTGCCGCGCGGCAACGGCGACGAGCTTGGTGCGCTGCTCACCGCGATGAGCGCGATGCGCGACAATATCAAAGCCATGATGGACCGCGAGGTCGCGCAGCGCCGCTCGGCGCAGGCGCGCCTCGCCGACGCGGTGGAATGTTCGCAGGAAGGCGTCATCGTGGTCGACGTCAAGGACTGCATCGTGCTCGCCAATGCCCAGGCTGCGGATTTCCTCGGCGTCGCGCCGGAACTGCTCAGACCGGGAACGCCGCTCATGCGGCTCGAACCGGCGCTGCAGGGCGCAGCTGACATTGCCGACATCCTGATCCGGCATGACGACGACGTGCAGGCGACGGGTGACATCCTGATGGCCGACGGCCGCTGGCTGCGCATCAGCCGCAGCCCGACCCATGACGGCGGTTTCATCGTGCTGTGCAGCGATATCAGCAGGCTCAAGACGCAGGAACGGTCGCTGCGCGAGACCAATCTGCTGCTCGATGCTGCGCTGGAAAACATGTCACAGGGGCTTTGCCTGTTCAGCAAGGACAACAAGATCGAGGTCTTCAACCGGCGCTATCTGGAAATCTTCAAGCTGTCGGCCGATCTGATCAAGCCCGGCGTCAGTCTCGAGGAAGCTGTCCGGATCAGCTTCGCGGTCGGCAATCACCCCGTCGAGACGATAGATCAGACCGTGGCGGCGTGCATGGAGCGGCACAATGAAAGTGTGCGCCGCCCGCACATCTATGAATTCGCCGACGGCCGCGTGGTGTCGTGCCTTTATACGCCGACCGATGATGGCCGCTGCGTCGCCACCTATGAAGACGTCACCGAGCGCCGCCAGGCCGAGGCCAAGATCATGCATATGGCGCGGCACGACGCGCTGACCAATCTGCCGAACCGCATGCTGTTCAAGGACAAGATGGAGCAGGCGCTGGCGCGGGGCGACATGCTGGCCGTGATGTTCCTCGATCTCGATCGCTTCAAGGGCGTCAATGATTCGCTCGGCCATTCGATCGGCGACGCGCTGTTGTGCGCGGTGACCGAGCGGCTGCAGCGTGTGGTGTCGGACGTCGACACAGTGGCGCGGCTCGGCGGCGACGAATTCGCCATCGTGCAGAGCAAGGCGACCCCAGCCCAGGCCAGTGAAATGGCCGCGCAGATCATCGAGGCGCTGGTCGAGCCGTTCGACGTACGCGGCCACCAAGTGGTCATCGGCACCAGCATCGGCATCGCGCTTGCGCCCAACGACGGCACTGAGCCCGACCAATTGCTGCGCAACGCCGACATGGCGCTCTATCGCGCCAAAGCCGAAGGCCGCGGCACTTATCACTTCTTCCAGCCGGAAATGGATGCGCAGATGCAAGAGCGCCGCCGGCTTGAGCTCGATCTGCGCAAGGCGCTCGCCGCCGAACAGTTCGAGCTGCACTATCAGCCGCTGGTCGATATCCCCCGTGGCACTGTCTCAGGCTTCGAAGCGCTGCTGCGCTGGAACCATCCGGAGCGCGGCATGGTGCCGCCGGACGCGTTCATTCCGGTCGCCGAGGAAATCGGCCTGATCGTGCCGCTCGGCGACTGGGTGCTCAAGCAAGCCTGCCGTGACGCCGTGAAGTGGCCGGAGAAGCTGACGGTCGCGGTGAATCTCTCGGCGGTACAGTTCCGCAGCCCGACCTTGGCACTGTCGGTAATGTCGGCGCTCGGCCAATCCGGCCTTAAAGCCTCGCGGCTGGAACTGGAAATCACCGAATCCGTGCTGCTGCAGGAAAACCGCGCGGTGCTCGATGCGCTGCATCAATTCCGCAAGCTCGGCGTCCGCATCTGCATGGACGATTTCGGCACCGGCTATTCGTCGCTGAGCTATTTGCGCAGTTTCCCGTTCGACAAGATCAAGATCGACCGCTCCTTCATCCGCGAATTGGGCAAAGAGAGCGATTGCTCGGTCATCATCCGTGCCGTCATGCGGCTCGGCTCAAGTCTGGGCATGATCACCACCGCCGAGGGCGTCGAGACCGAGCAGCAGCTCGATATCCTGCGCTCGGAAGGCTGCATGCAGGCGCAGGGCTATCTGTTCAGCCGGCCGAAGCCCGCCTCCGAAATCCTGGCCATGCTGCAGCAAATCCGCCCGCGCTATCGCGCGGCGTAGCCGGCCACCGATCAGCAGCGGCCTTCAGGTAGCGGCGAAAATGGTGTGGCAAATCAGTCCGCTAGCGTTGCCGCCGCCGAACGCCGCACTATATCCCTCACAAGACGGCGTGCCTCTGGCAATATCGGGTGGGTGAGGGCAAACTGCGGCCCGAAGTCTCGATTCCGTAGCTCGTAAGAGGCCTGCGTAAATGGCGCTGCGCGACGTAAAGCTCGACGATAAATACGATCTCGGCCAGCGCCATATCTTCGTGACCGGGTATCAGGCCCTGGTCCGGCTCTGCCTCATGCAAAAGGAGCTCGACCGCCGCAACGGCCTCAATACGGCGGGTTACGTCTCGGGCTATCGCGGCTCTCCGCTCGGCGGCCTCGATAGCCAGTTCATCCGCGCCAAGGGTTTTCTTGAAAAAGGCGACGTCCGCTTTCATGGCGGCATCAACGAGGACCTTGCGGCCACCGCGGTCTGGGGCACGCAACAGGCGGAGCTGCGCGGCGAAGGCAAGTTCGATGGGGTCTTCGCCATGTGGTATGGCAAAGGCCCCGGCGTCGACCGCACCGGCGACGTATTCCGTCACGCCAATTTTGCCGGCTCATCGAAGCATGGCGGCGTATTGGCGCTGATGGGCGACGACCATACCGCCGAATCCTCGACCACCGCGCACCAGTCCGAATATCACTTCATCGACGTCATGATTCCGATCCTGAACCCCGCGGGCGTTCAGGAGGTCCTCGATTACGGCCTCTATGGCTGGGCGATGTCGCGCTATACCGGCGCTTGGACCGCGCTGAAGACCATGCACGAGACGATCGAGGCGACGGCGGCGATCGACGGCAGCCTCGACCGCATCAATATCGTCACGCCCGAAGACTTCCGCATGCCGGACGGCGGGCTCAATATCCGCCTCAACGATCCGGTCCTGGCGCAGGAAGCCCGCCTGCACGATTTCAAGCGCGACGCCATGCTGGCTTTCGTGCGCGCCAACAAGCTCAACCGCACCATTACCTCCGGCGGGCGTGATCCGAAAATCGGCATCATCACCACCGGCAAGAGCTATCTCGACGTACGCCAAGCCTTCGATGAACTCGGCATCGACGAGGTCAGATGCAACGAGCTCGGCATCCGGCTCTACAAAGTCGGCTGCGCCTGGCCATTGAGCCAGCGCGAATTGAAGGAATTCTCAAGCGGCCTCGATCTCATCATCGTCGTCGAGGAAAAGCGCTCGCTCCTTGAAGTGCAGGTGCGCGAGGAGCTTTACGGCACCGCGAGCCAGCCGGTCTGCATCGGCAAGCGCGACGAGCGGGGCGAGTGGCTGTTTCCGGTCAAGGGCGCGCTCGATCCCAACGATGTGGCGATCTGTATCGGCGACCGGCTTCTGAAGTATCACCGCAATGACGATCTGATCGGCCGCGTCGCGCGGCTGAAGGAAGCGCAACGGATCGCGGCCGAGACCAAGGATGTCGCCCAGCGCATTCCCTATTTCTGCTCCGGCTGCCCGCACAACACCTCGACCGTGGTGCCGGAAGGCATGCGCGCCTATGCCGGCATCGGCTGCCATTACATGGCGCAATGGATGGACCGTTCGACGCTCGGCTACACCCATATGGGCGGCGAGGGCGCCAACTGGGTCGGCGAGGCGCCGTTCTCCAATCGCAATCACGTGTTCCAAAATCTCGGCGACGGCACCTATAACCATTCCGGTTACATGGCGATCCGCGCCGCGATCGCCGCGAACACCAACATCACTTACAAGATTTTGTTCAATGACGCGGTCGCCATGACCGGCGGCCAGGCCAATGACGGCGGGCTCACGGTGCCGCAGGTCGCGCGCCAGGTGGCGGCGGAAGGCGCCAAGCGCGTCATTATTGTTACCGATGAGCCGGACAAATATCCGCAAGACACCGCCTGGCCGAAAGGCGTCACCATTCATCACCGTGACGATCTGATCGCGGTGCAGAAGATGCTTGCCGAAGTGCCGGGCGTTACCATCCTGATCTACGACCAGACCTGCGCCGCGGAAAAACGCCGCCGCCGCAAGCGCCATACGTTTCCCGATCCCGACAAGCGCGTCATTATCAATGAGCTGGTCTGCGAGGGGTGCGGCGATTGCGGCGTCAAATCGAATTGCGTGTCGGTGCAGCCGCTGGAGACCGAATGGGGCCGCAAGCGCACCATCGATCAGTCGAGCTGCAACAAGGATTTTTCCTGCGTCAAAGGGTTTTGCCCGTCGTTCGTCACCGTGCACGGCGCCAAACTGAAAAAGGGCAGTGGCGTCGCCGCCGATCATGACCTAACGCGACTGCCGGAGCCGAAGCTGCCGGCCATCGAGCAGACCTACAACATCATCGTCACCGGCGTCGGCGGCACCGGCATCGTCACCGTCGGCGGCATTCTCGGCATGGCGGCGCATCTCGAAGGCCGCGGTGTCGGCGTGCTCGACATGGCGGGGCTCGCGCAGAAAGGCGGGGCGGTGTTCAGCCACATTCGCTTTGCGGAAAAGCCCGAGGACATTCATGCGATCCGTGTCGCCGCTGGCCGCGCCGATCTCGTGCTTGGCGGCGACATCGTCGTTGCCGGCGCCAAGAAAGTCCTCGCGGCCGTGAAGCACGGCGCGACGCAGATGGTGATCAATACCGACGAGTTTTTGCCCGGCGAGTTCACCCGCAACGCCGACTTCTCGCTGCCAAGCGAACGGCTCAGGCGTACCATCGTCGCCGATGCCGGCGAGAACAAAGCCCATTTCGTCGATGCGAGTCGCATCGCCAATGCGCTGTTCGGCCAATCGATCGGCGCCAATATGTTCCTGGTCGGCTTCGCTTATCAGCTCGGCGCCGTTCCGCTGTCAGCCGCATCGATCGAGAAGGCGATCGAATTGAACGGTGAGGCGGTGGCGATGAACAAGGCGGCGTTCCATTGGGGCCGCCGCGCGGTGATCGATCGCGCCAGCGTCGAAGCGCTGGCCAAGCCTTCGCCGTCGAGCGCCAGCGACGCCGAGCATTTGTCGGAAAGCTTTGCCGAAACCGTCGCGCGGCGCGAAAAATATCTCTCCGCCTATCAGAACACGGCCTATGCCAAGCGCTACCGGACCTGGGTGGACAAGGTGACAGGGGCGGAGGCGTTGCGCGCGTCCGGCAAAAGCGGCCTCGCCGACGCGGTGGCGCGCTATCTGTTCAAGCTGATGGCCTATAAGGACGAATACGAAGTGGCGCGTCTTTATACCGACGGCGCTTTCGCGAAACAGGTGCAGAGCGCGTTTGGCGGCGACAATCTGCGCTACGAGTTTCATCTGGCGCCCCCCATTCTCGCGCGCCACGATCCGGCGACGGGCCTGCCCCGCAAGATGAGCTTCGGTCCGTGGCTGATGCCGGCGTTCCGGGTATTGGCGAAGCTGAAATTCCTGCGCGGCTCGGCGCTCGACCCGTTCGGCCGCACGATCGAGCGGCAGACCGAGCGCAGGCTGATCGGCGATTACGAAACGATGCTCGACGAGGTGCTGGCGCGGCTGACGCCGGATAATCATCACCTCGCCGTGGGTCTTGCCGCCATTCCGGAAAAAATTCGCGGCTTCGGCCACGTCAAGCAGCGGCATCTCACTGCCGCCAAGGCCGACGAGGCCGCTTTGTTCGAGCAATTGCGCGCCGGCGCGCCCGGTTTCCTCAAGGCGGCGGAATAGCGCGCCGCTGCGGGCTCAATCAATTTCGATTATACGCCGTGGCTCTGCAACACGCCCTGGCAGGCCTTGCTGAGCTTCGGCCGGTTCATCTGCAGGCACGCCAAGACGCGCATCTGATCCGGGATTGCGTCTTTGCAAAACCGATGCGCATCGCGATCGCAGGCGTCTTCGTCCTTTTCGGAGTGCGGACCGACCTGGGTCTGCGCCATTGCGGCTGTCGAAAGAATAAGGGCGATGGCGAGAGTGACGCTGCGGAGCATGATGTTTCCTGTGGGAGACTTCGAAAGGCGGGGCGCTATCTACCGTCAGCCTATTGGGGCCAAATTGAGACTCGTATTTCGCACGGCGATGACTGAGGTATTGCAGGCATGCAAGCGGCGACCACGTAGGTTATGGTCGGGATACGGGCGGGCAGGGGCGGGGTGTATGGTCGGGCGATTGGTAGGCTAGACGATGGATGATACGCCAATCATTCCGGAGAACACTGGCGCAGTGGCGGAACAGCCGCCGGTGGCGCAAAGCCCCGCGGTTTTGCCGCCCGCACCAGAGCAACATGCAGCGCCGGAGCCGGTTGCCGCGGCGGAACCCGTGATCGCGCAGGAGCTTGCATCCGAACCTGAGCCCGCGCCGTCCATCGCCCCATTGCCGGCCAGCGAACCTGCCGAAGTCGCGCCGGCTGTCGCCGCGCCGGCCGCAGCCACACCGGCCGTTGCAGCCGCAACGGTTCCGTCCGCGATCGGCGTGCTCTTGGTCAATCTCGGCACGCCGGAAGCAGCGACGCCGGCCGCGGTGCGGACATATCTGAAAGAATTTTTGAGCGACAAGCGCGTCATCGAGCGGGATTCGTTGTGGTGGAAATTCATCCTCAACGGCGTCATCCTGCCGCTGCGCTCGCGGCGCAAGGCGCGCGACTATGAGAAAATCTGGAACCGCGAGCAAGACGAATCGCCGCTCAAGACCATCACCCGCTCGCAGGCGGAGAAGCTCGCGCGCATTCTCGAGCCGCTCGGCGATCATGTGCATGTGAGCTGGGCGATGCGTTACGGCGAGCCCTCGATCGTTTCGCGCTTGCAGGCGCTCACGGCACTCGGCTGCGATCGCATCCTGATCATGCCGCTCTATCCGCAATACGCAGCGGCGACCACCGCGACGGTCGCTGATGAGGCGTTTCGTTTTCTGATGCGCCAGCGCCGCCAGCCGGCGATCCGCATCATGCCGGCCTACTATGATGATCCCTATTACATCGAGGTGCTGGCGTCGTCGCTCAAGGCCGAGATCAAGTCGCTGCCATTCACCCCCGACGCGATCGTTGCCTCCTATCACGGCCTGCCGAAAGCGTGCTCGGACAAAGGCGATCCCTATGAAAGTCAGTGTCGGCGCACGACGGAGCTCCTGCGCGCGCAGATGGGGCTCGACGAGACCAAGCTGATCTTGACCTATCAGTCGCGCTTCGGCCGCGCCAAATGGCTCGAGCCTTACACGATCAAGACGATGAAAACGCTGGCCAAGAAGGGCGTGAAGAATCTGGTCGTGATCACGCCGGGATTTTCCGCCGATTGCCTGGAGACGCTGGAGGAGATCGCGGTCGAGAACGCGCATGTGTTCAAGCGCTATGGCGGCGAGAATTTTGCCGCCATTCCGTGCCTCAACGACAGCGAAGCCGGCATGCTGATGATCTGGCAGCTCGCCATGCGCGAGCTCAAAGGCTGGACGTAACGGCAATGGACGCTTCGCTGACGACATCGCTGGTTTCTTGGGACTGGTTCGGCCTCGCGCTGGTGCTGTTCGTCATCGAAGGCTTCCGGCCCGGCCGTTTTGCCCTGTGGGCCGGGTTCGCCGCGGTGCTGGTCGGCATGGTGTCCTCGGTCGCGCACTGGCCGTGGCCGGCGCAAGTGGCGGCGTTCATCGTGTTCGCCGTACTTATGATTCCGGTCTGGCGCCGCTACGAGCGCAAGGCTTAAAGCAAGGCTGGGCAAGCCTTGGCGGCCGGGAAATGGGGCTGAAAAGCCCCCGATCAACCTCTCATTAACCATATCCGTTTTAACTCCGTTAACCAGCGGCGCACCGTCCGGCGTGCCGTGCTGGCTGTCGCGTGGCCACGGTTCGTGATTCATGGCCGCGCGAGGTTCCGAGGCGCGAGTCCAGTTCCTTGACGGTGGTCCGGTTTGGCAGCTTCCGAGGTGACGCGGACAGGCGAGTGCGGCTTCGGGGCGAGGAGGTCGCAGGTGCCGCGCCGTTGCCGACCGCACAGTGCACGCAGTGTCGCTGGCTCGGTCGCCGGTTTGGCGGCTTTGGCCGCCGCGATGGCGGCGCTGTGGCCGGCGCCGGGTCGTGCGCAGACGGCACCTCCGCCGCAGCCCAACACGCAGCAGACCGCCGCCGCAGCTAATCCGGACGCCGATCTGTTTCTGCCGTCGCTGCAGGGTTATCGCAACAATCCGACGCGCTTTGTCCTGCGCCGCAATACTGTGACGGCCGATCAGGCGCCGCCCGCCGGCGCTTTCACCGGCTCTGCCGTGCCCGCTATACCCGCAGCGCCGCCGGTCTATGGCAGTCCGACGGGTTTCGGCGCCGGCGATACCGGCTTCGATTCCACAAATGCACGGCGCAAACAAAGAGCGCGGGTGCCGAACGCCGGCACCGCGATTGCGCCGCCGCAGGAGACCACGACGTTCGATCCGGTGCCCACCCCGCCGCCGGAACTGCCGTCGCGCCCGCCGGCTGTTAAGCCGCCGCCGCCGCCGGAAGTCTATCCGGCGAGGGCCGCATCGCGGCCGGGTGCAATTCTGCCGCCGCCGCCGGACGAGCTTCCGATCAGCAACCCGCCGGCGGAAGTGCATCCGCTGACGGCGGCCAATCGTCCCGGCGCGGTGCTGCCCATTCCGCCGGCGATCGATGTCACGTCACCCGTGAGCGCGCCGCCGCCCGGCACGCCGGTGCCCGGCACGCTACCGCTCGGCGCCGTGCCGCGGCCGACCTTGCCGTTTATCGGCGGCGATCCTTACGAGGCGCTCGGCCTGCGGGCTGGCTCATTCATAATCCTGCCCGCGGTGGAACTGTCGGCCGGCTACGATGGCAATCCGCAGCACTTTCCCGGCGGACCGGGTTCGTCCACTTACCTGGTTGCGCCGGAAGTGCATGTACGCTCCGACTGGGAGCGCCATTCGTTCACCGCCGATATCACCGGCTCTTACTACTGGTACGGCAACGACAGCTTCCAGCCGTCGCTCAATCGGCCGTATCTGAACGCGAAATTCGACGGCCGCATCGACGTCACCAACGACACGAAAATCCTGCTCGAGAACCGTTACATCATTTCCACCGACAGTCCCGGCAGCCCGAACATTCAGGCCAACCTCGCGTGGCTGCCGATCAATACGACGGCGGGCGGTACGGTCGGCGTCGAGCAGCAATTCAGCCGATGGGATGCCACCCTTAAAGGCACCGTCGACCGCACCACCTATCAAACCTCGCACTTTGTCGACGGCGAGTCATCGAACAACGACGATCGTGCCTACGATCAATATGCCGGGATTTTTCGCCTGGCTTACGAAATCGATCCCGGTCTCAAGCCTTTCGTCGAAGTCAGCGAAGACACGCGTGAATACGATTCACCCGAAGACTTTTTCGGCGAGCATCGAAGCTCGACAGGCAGCAGCGCGAAATTCGGCGGCGAATTCAAGCTCGCAAATTCCTCGATCATCGGCGAGATGGCGGTCGGCTACATGCAGCGCGATTACGAGGATCCGACCCTGCCGAACATCCAGGGCATGACGCTCGATGGCTCGCTATTGTGGCTCGCGACCGGCCTGACCTCGGTGAAGTTCACCGCGGTATCGCAAGTCTACGAATCGACCCTGCAGGGCGTTTCTGGCTCTTTCAGCCACGACGTCAGCGTCGAAGTCGATCATGCGCTGCGGCGCTGGCTGATCGCCACCGGCACGTTCGGCTATGGGCATGACGACTATGTCGGCGAGGGACGCCAGGACGACCGCTATTACGGGATTGCCGGGCTGATCTATAAATTGAATCCGCTGGTGCAGATCAAAGGCCAACTGCGCCACGATTGGCTGACCTCGACCCAGAGCGGCAATGCCTATCAATCAACCTCGGTGCTCCTGACCTTGCGCTTGCAGCGCTGATCCTGGCATAGAGCATGATCCCGAAAAGTGGAAACCGGTTTTCGGAAAAGATCATGCTCAAAGAAAATCAACACGATCCGACATCAGGAGATCGCCGTTGAGTGAATACGAACGCTGGGAAACGCGTTATGCCGCGCCGGGCTATACGTTCGGCACGGCGCCGAATTATTTTCTCGCCGCCTGCAAGCCGCTATTGCCGAAATCGGGCCGTGCGCTTGCTGTCGCCGATGGCGAGGGGCGCAACGGCGTCTGGCTCGCGGAGCAGGGGCTGAAGGTCGTGTCGATCGACTTTTCACCGGCGGCGCAACGCAAGGCACGGGCGCTTGCCGCCGAGCGCAATGTCAGCGTCGATTTCATCCAGACCGACGTGCACGCTTTTCCTTATCCGCAATCGGCCTTCGACGTCGTCGTCGAGATTTTCACGCAGTTCTCGACGCCACCGGAACGGCCGTTGAAATGGGCCGGCATGCGCCGCGCACTGAAGCCGGGCGGCTTGCTCATTTTGCAGGGCTATACGCCCAAGCAACTCGATTACGGCACCGGTGGGCCAAAGCAGATCGAGAATCTCTATACGCGCGCGCTGCTCGAACAGGCCTTCGGCGATTTTCGCGACATTAAGTTCACGGAAGAGGAACGCGAGATGCACGAAGGCGCGGCGCATTCCGGCATGTCCGCCGTGATCGGACTGACTGCGCGAAAGCCGTGACGAAAGCTAGATTCTTTATTGGAGCATGATCTCTTCCGAAAACCGGCATCCCCTTTTCGGGATCATGCTCTAATAGCCGAGGATCTTCTTGATCTCGGCGCGGAAAGCCGGCGCGATGTCCTCGCGTTCCAGTGCGTAAGATACGTTGGCGGCCAGAAATCCGACCTTGGAGCCGCAATCGAAGCTTCGGCCCTCGAATTGCAGGCCGTAGAACGGCTGTGTCTTCGCCAATTGGATCATGGCGTCGGTCAATTGGATTTCGCCGCCGGCTCCGCGCTCCTGCTTGGCGAGAAGATCGAGGATTTCTGGCTGCAGGATATAGCGGCCAGTGAGGATGAGATTCGACGGCGCGCGATCGGCCGGCGGCTTTTCGACCATGCTGGTGATCGAGAACATCTTGCCGCTGCGCTCGCCGACGCCGACCACGCCGTATTGATCGACGCGCTCATGCGGCACTTCCTCGACCGCGACGATATTGGCCTTGCCGGACAGCGTTTTTGCCGCATCCATCATCTGCGCGAGACAGCTGCGCTCGTGCTGCACCAGCACGTCGGGAAGAAGCAGCGCGAAGGGCTCGTGGCCGATCAGTTCGCGCGCGCACCACACAGCGTGGCCGAGCCCGAGCGGCTCCTGCTGGCGCGTGAAGCTTGTCGTGCCGGGCGCGGGCAGGTCGCGGGACAGAAAGTCGAGCGCGGAACGCTTCTGCCGTTCGAGCAGCGTCATTTCCAGTTCGAACTGGCGGTCGAAATGGTCCTCGATAACGCCCTTGTTGCGCCCGGTGACGAAAATGAAATGCTCGATGCCGGCGTCGCGCGCCTCGTCGACGACATGCTGGATCAGCGGCCGGTCGACCACCGGCAGCATTTCCTTCGGCATCGCCTTGGTGGCGGGCAAAAACCGGGTGCCAAGGCCGGCGACCGGAAATACGGCTTTACGGACGCGATGAGAAACCTGGTTCATTGAACGCCAATATAATTTGAGGGTGTCGAGGGTATCGGGGCGGGGCGTAAGACATCGGGGCCAAAGCCCAAACCTAAATACATGTCTGAATTCATGTCGGAATTATTGCCAAAATTGTCCGGCAAAGTCCCGCGCCTTGTTGCTGTAGGGTGAATGCGGCGGGATAAGTTGCCGCGCGGTCGGTGGTAACAACGCCCTATCAACACTCCGCTGTTAGAGAAATGCGACGGCCGCAAGCACGGAATTGATTGCTACCGGAAGTCGAGATGGCATGATCGGTTTTGCACCTCAACCGCGTCTTTTGTCTTGCCTTTTGACGTTGCTGTTTCTCGCCACAGGGCCTCTGGCGCCGGCTTTGGCGCAGGACAAGCCTGACAATTGGCTGAGCCACCTGTTTCAACCCCCGGCGGCAAGTCCGGTTCCCGGTTCGCCCGACGAGACGCCTTGGAGCGGCCAGTCCGGCGCATCCGGCAATCCGCTGATGACAGCGGATGCGATCCGCGCGGCGGCGGCCGATTTCAACAATTGCATCGCCAATATGTGGCCCGATGCGGCGCGGCGCGGCATCACGCGCGAGAATTACGATCGCTTCACCTCAGGCCTGACGCCGGACCTGCACATCATGGATTTGCTCGACGCACAGCCCGAATTCACCAAGGCGCCGTGGGACTATCTCGATCTCTTGGTGAGCGACGACCGCATCGCCCGCGGCCGCGCGCTGCTCACCCAATATGCGCCGGTCTTTGCCGCCATGCAGCGCACTTACGGCGTCGATCCCGCCATCGTCGCCGCGATCTGGGGCGTCGAATCCGATTACGGTACGCTGGGCGGCACCCGCCCGGTGATCCGCTCGACCGCGACGCTTGCCTGTGTCGGCCGCCGCCGCGATTATTTCCGCGAGGAATTTCTCTCGACGCTGGAGATCCTGCAGCGCGGCGACGTGCCGCCCGAACATCTGATCGGCTCCTGGGCCGGCGCGTTCGGCCCGACCCAATTCATGCCGACGACGTTCAAGCGCTATGCGGTGGATTTCGACGGCGACGGCCACCGCGACGTCGTCGATTCGGTGCCGGACGTCATCGCCTCGACCGCCAACAATCTGAAAACCGACGGCTGGGTCCCCGGCGAGACCTGGGGCTATGAAGTCGTGCTGCCGCAGAATTTCGATTACATGCTGGCCGACCGTTCCAAACAGATGACCTTGCACCAGTGGCAAAGTCTCGGCGTGCGCCGCGCCAATAACGGCACGTTCCCGCATCCCGAGGACAAGGCCTATCTGCTGGTGCCAGCGGGCGCGCGCGGACCGGCTTTTCTGATGCTGCAAAATTTCCACGTCATCATGAAATACAACCCGGCCGAAGCCTATGCGCTGGCGATCGGCTATCTCGCCGACCGCATGCGCGGCGGGCCGCCTTTCGTGCAGAGCTGGCCGCGCGATGAGCGCGTGCTGACGACCGACGAACGCTACGAATTGCAGCAGCTCCTGGCGCAGCACGGCTTTAATATCGGCCCGCCCGACGGGCTCTTGGGCCCGCAGACCCGCATCGCCATCCGCAGCTTTCAGGCCTCGGTCGGGCAGATTCCGGACGGTTTTGCCTCGAGCGAAGTGCTCGACCGCCTGCGCCAGCAATAGCGCATGTCCCGGAAAAAGTGGGCACCGGTTTTCCGACAAGGACATGCGCAAAGCAAAAATACCGCGAAACCGACACTTTTGTCGGCGATGCTTTGGCTGCGAACGCGGTATCCTGATATCCGGAGCCTCGATATTTGGCGTAATGGGCTCGCGGACCGGGCCTGCGCCATCGTATATTGAGCATATATAAGGTTCCGGATTGGAACAGCCGATGACGTTGCGTTCGACCAAATGGCTACAAGTGTTGCGGGTCGCGGCTGCGCCGGCTTTTGTCGCCGGGCTGTCCGCGCTGGCTGGAACGGCGCAGGCGCAGTTCTTCGGCGACCGCTATTACAACAACGAAGGCGGCTATTACGGTCAGCGCTATCAGCAACCGCAGCCGCGCGAGGATTTTTCTTTCCCGTTCGGCGATCGCTTCATGCGGCCGGCGCCGCCGCCCGCCGACTATTCCAAAGCGCCGCCGCCGCGCAAACTCGATAATCCGCCGTCGACCGACATCGTGGTCATCGGCGATTCGCTCGCCGATTGGCTGGCCTATGGCCTCGACGAGACCTATTCCGACCAGCCGGATATGGGTGTGGTGCGCAAGATCAGGCCGACATCCGGCCTCATCCGCTATGACGCCAAGAACGATACGCTCGACTGGCCGTCGGCGCTGAAAGATACGCTGGCCGGCGAAAGGCCGAATGCCATCGTCATCATGCTCGGCCTGAACGACCGCATCCCGCTCAAGGATCGCCTGCCGCTGAAGCCGGTGCCGCCAGCTAAGCCACCGGAAGCGCAAGTGCCGGGCCAAGCTGCCGCGGCACCGCAGACCCCGCCGCAAGCGCAAGGTCCGGCGCCGAACCAGGCGCAAGGTCAGGCCAAGTCCGCGGCTCAGTCTCCCGCACCGGCCCAATCTCCGGCGCCGGCAGCCGGATCCGCAACCGCGCCAGGCGCGCAAAGTGCGCCGCAGCCCGCGACAGCCGCGGACAGCGAGGGCGGCGCGCCGCCGCCGAGCAACGCACCGTCGGCACCGACGGGCGGCACGTTCGATTTCCACAGCGACAAATGGGCCGAGGTCTATGGCAAGCGCATCGACGAGATGATCAATGCGCTCAAAGCGCGGGGCGTGCCGATCCTCTGGGTCGGGCTGCCGTCGCTCCGCGGCACCAAGTCCACCAGCGACATGGCCTATCTCGACGAACTCTATCGCGAGCGGGCGGACAAGGCCGGCATCACCTATGTCGATATCTGGGACGGCTTCGTCGACGACCAGGGCCGCTACACGGTGCAAGGGCCGGATTTCGAGGGCCAGACCCGCAAGCTGCGCACGCCCGACGGCGTGCATTTCACCAAAGCCGGCGCGGTGAAGCTTGCAAGCTATGTCGATCAGGATCTGCGCCGCCTCATGTCCAAAGGGGTCATGCCGGTGGCCCTGCCCGGTCCGGATTCCGCGGCGCCGAAGCCCGCGGTGGCGGTCGGCACGCATCCCGATGTCGGCCCAGTCGTGCCGCTTGCGGCGAGCGGCGGCGAAGGCGGCGGCGATCTTCTCGGCGGTGGCCGCCCGGCGCAGATCACCTCGACCGATCCGGTTGCGTCCAAAGTGCTGACGCGAGGCGACGCGATCGCGGCGCCGACCGGTCGCGCCGACGATTTCAGTTGGCCGCGCCGCGGCCCCGGCGCCAACGCGGCGACGGCCGACACTGGGCCGCTGCCGGGACCCGAACAGCCGGCTCCGCCGCCGGCGAAGAAAGGCGCCGATACGAAAAAGCAGCCCGACGCCAAAGCTGCCAACGCCAAGGCTGCCGACGCGAAGAGCAAGGCCGCGACAGATCAAAGCGCCGCCAAACAGCGCCGCTCGTCGGGCGCTTCGCTCGATGGCGCACCGCGGCCGCCGAAGGATGTCGGCGGCGGGTTCTGAAGCCTCCGCGGCGCGAGCGTTTTCCGATTCTCATTTCAAACAGCGATGCTCTCGTCACCACCGGCGCAGCCAACATATGCAGTGCTGCAATTTGGTGAGACAATGGAAACATCTTACGCGTCACCAATGTGCCGTTTGATCGAGCAATTCGTTGGTTAGGACGGTTAGTATGATGCGATTCTTCGTCCGCGCACTTGCGGCGTTCGCGGTCGCCGGCGCTCAGTCAGCGTTAGCGACGAACGTTCTTTCTCATGATATTGGCGGGCGCATCGAAACAATTCCGATACAGACCCTGACTATATCGGACGAACAATTTCTGAAAGGCGAATCCTCTGGAAAGCCCACTACGATTTCCGGAACTTTGCGGGTCGCTCGAGGCTCTGGACGTCTTCCGCTGGTGATCCTCGTCCACGGCTCAGGTGGAATTGAGGAGAACATCGCCGCATGGGAGAAAGTATTTGCGTCGATGGGCATATCCACTTTTGCAATTGATTCATTTACCGGGCGAGGGATCGTCAGCACTGTTGCCGATCAGTCCCAGCTCGGACGATTAAATATGGTTCTCGACTTGTATCGCAGTCTTGCGGTGTTAGCCGCAGATCCGCGGATAGATCCGGGTCGAATTGCCGTCATGGGATTCTCACGCGGGGGCCAAGCGACTCTTTATGCGGCCCTCAAACGATTCCAAAAGATGTGGAACCCGAGCGGGATCGATCCTGCGGTCTATATTGCGTTATATGCGCCCTGCATCACGACCTACATCGACGATACGGCGGTGACCGACCACCCAATCCGTATCTTTCACGGAAAGTCCGACGACTGGGTCGAAATCACTCCTTGCCGAGCCTATTTTGAGCGCCTCAAACGGACGGCCAAGGATGTCCAGATGACCGAATTCGCTAATGCGGGGCACGCCTATGATTATCCGTCGCTTCCGTCTCATCCCGCCGTCGTGCCGTACGCGCAGACGACGCATTGCGTCCTGAAGGAAGAATCAGTCGGGACCATCATCAATATGGCGACACATAAGCCCTTCACATATGCGGACGATTGCCTGGGCAAAGGTGCTCATGTGGCCTATTCCGCAAAAGCGACCCGCGCCACGGAGGGGGCTGTAAGGATATTGCTGGAGAGAGTCTATAAATTGAACGGACATTAGAACGATTTGAGATGATGGCTGAAGTGCCGGATTCGAGTTCGCGAATTTGAGGAATTGGCCCAGAAATTGGGCGTCAGCGCGCTCACTGGCAATAAATGTTCTCTCCGGGTCAAAAGCTGCCAATCGGATACGAAGCGGCGATGTCGGAGAACCGGTTTCCACCCTCGGATCAAGTCCAAGGGCATGCTTTTCCGGATCATGCTCTAGTTCGCCGGCAGCCGTTTACGCAGCGACAGAGCATCGGTGCTTCTGGCAGCATTGGATGCTTCAGGCATTTTTGCCGGCGCTGTGTTTGGATCCGGTAGCGCGGCAAGCCTGGCGATCTCGCTTCTCACCAAGTCGCGGAATTGCGAACTGTAGGGCGCTCCGATATGCGTGTCGTTATTCGTGATGTATTCGATATTCGGGCCTTCGATTTTCTGCGATCCCATTCCACCAAAAGTCATCAATGGATTTGGATCATAAATCTCGACCATTCTTCCCACTTTACCGGTCAGGCTCGTTTTCTGAGTAAATATTGAAGGTTGCAGCGCAATGATCGAATCGATGTAGTTGGTGTTGTTTGCCACCAGCACTGCATTGTTGGCACCCAGGCTGTAGCCGATGACAAGTATGTGCGTTCCATCAGGCTGATGGTTGATATCGTCAACCAGCGACGACCATGACGAATGCCAATAGGTCTCCACTTCGACATCGGGCATTGCTTGAAGGTCGGCGACGAATTGAGTCAGCCCAGGCGCCGCAAGCGGCCCAAACAATGGCCACAGGATGCCGATAAATGTCGCCGCGTGGCACGGCGAGCAGAGCAAAGAGCAGCACAAGGCAAGAGTGATTGATCGTGTGATTGATCGTTTCTTCACCCGCTTAATCCCCTAGCGGCGAAAAGCTCGGACTACGCAGACCAGTCTTGCCGGTCCGGTCAAATTGGGTCTCATATTGCAATCATAGTCGACTTATCCGGTAGAGGCGACTCCAGCGTGCGACGCATCCATATAGGACGAATGCGAGGCCTTGCGGCGCTATCGATGTCCGCCATGGACCATTAACCGGAGTCAGTCGAAATCAGCGGCAAGTCTACTGGCAAGTCTACCGGTGGCAAGTGCGAAGCCCACCCTCCGCGCTCACCGCGGCAGGGTGCTCGATCCCATCAGGAAGGTGTCGACCGCGTGCGCGGCCTGGCGGCCTTCTCGGATCGCCCAGACGACAAGGGATTGCCCGCGCCGCATGTCGCCGGCGACAAAGACCTTGTCGAGCGAGGTCTTGTAGTCGTCGGTCGAGGCGGCAACATTGCCGCGCTGATCGAGCTCGAGCCCGAGGCTCTTGATCATGCCCTCGTGCACCGGATGCACGAAGCCCATGGCGAGCAGAACGAGGTCGGCATTGATCTCAAACTCGGTGTCGGGCACCGGCTGCATTTTGCTGTCGAGCCGCACGCAATGCAGGGTCTTCACGGCGCCGTTCTCGCCTGAGAGCTTCGTCGTCGCCACCGCGAAGTCGCGCGCGGCGCCTTCTTCGTGGCTCGACGACGTGCGCAGCTTCAACGGCCAGTTCGGCCAGGTCAGCGCCTTGTTCTCGTGCTCGGGCGGCTGCGGCATGATCTCGAAATTGGTCACCGACAGCGCGCCTTGGCGGAACGAGGTGCCGATGCAGTCGGAGCCGGTGTCGCCGCCGCCGATGACGACGACATGCTTGCCCTTGGCCAAAATGGGCTCAGCGCTCGGCGCTGTGCTCGGTTCGGCGCCATTCGCCTTCTCGCCGGAGACACGGCGGTTCTGCTGCGGCAGGAAATCCATGGCGAAATGAATGCCCTTGAGCTCGCGGCCGGGCACCGGCAGGTCGCGGCCCTTCTCGGCGCCGCCGGTCAGCACCACGGCGTCATGCTCCTTGATCAGCTTGTCGGCGGGCAGGTTGACGCCGACATCGGCGCCGTAATGAAACACGACGCCTTCCGCCTCCATCTGCACGACGCGGCGGTCGATGTGAATCTTTTCCATCTTGAAGTCGGGGATGCCATAGCGGAGTAGCCCGCCGGCCTTGGCCCAGCGCTCGTAGACATGAACTTCGTGGCCGGCGCGCGCCAATTGCTGCGCACAGGCAAGCCCCGCGGGTCCTGAGCCGACGATCGCAACCTTTTTGCCAGTCTTCTTCGCCGGCTTTTCCGGCTTAAGCCCCGCGGCGATGCCGCGGTCGGCGATGGCACATTCGATCGATTTGATGGTAACCGGGTTCTCGTCGATATTGAGCGTGCAGGAGGCTTCGCACGGCGCCGGGCAAACGCGGCCGGTAACTTCCGGGAAATTATTGGTCGAATGCAGGTTGCGCGCGGCCTCTTCCCAATCGCCGTGATAGACGAGGTCGTTCCAGTCCGGGATTTGGTTGTTGACCGGGCAGCCCGGCGTGCCGGGCGCGACAGAGCCGGTGCCCTGGCAATAAGGCACGCCGCAATTCATGCAGCGCGTGGCCTGGGTGACGTAATCCGTCTCCGGCAGCGGCAGCACGAATTCGCGCCAATGGCGCAAGCGCTCGGCGACCGGCTCGTAGTCGCGATCTTCGCGTTGGTATTCCAGGAAGCCGGTGATCTTACCCAAGGCGCAAACTCTCTCGAGACGACGAACTAAGAAGAATCATTCCGCGGCGATGGCCGCCGCTTTCATCTCGTTGAGAGCGCGGCGGTACTCGACCGGCATGACCTTCTTGAATTTCGGATACCACGTTTTCCACTCGGCCAAAATCTTGGCCGCAACTGTCGAGCCGGTAAAGCGCTCGTGCCGCGTGATCAGGTGGTGCAGCCGGTGGCCGTCGAAGCTGCTCATGTCCGACATGATGTCGACCAGGCCGTGGGCTTCGAGGTCGCGGGTCTGGTGGAAGACCTTGGCATTGATGTCTTCCTCGCCCGGCATCGGCTCGAGATCGACCATGGCAAGATTGCACCGCGACGCAAAGGTGCCGTCGTCGTCGAGCACATAGGCGATGCCGCCCGACATGCCGGCGGCGAAGTTGCGGCCGGTCGCGCCGAGCACCACCACGATGCCGCCGGTCATATATTCGCAGCAATGGTCGCCGGCACCTTCGATGACGGCGATGGCGCCGGAATTGCGCACGGCGAAGCGCTCGCCGGCGACGCCGCGGAAATAACATTCGCCCTCGATGGCGCCGTACAGCACAGTATTGCCGACGATGATCGATTCCTCGGGGATGATCCCGGATTCATCGGGCGGGCGCACCACGAGGCGGCCGCCGGAGAGGCCCTTGCCGACATAGTCATTGGCGTCGCCGTGAAGTTCAAAGGTAACGCCGCGGGCGAGGAAGGCGCCAAAACTCTGCCCGGCGGTGCCCTTGAACCGCGCCACGATGGTGTCATGCGGCAGGCCGTCATGGCCGTAGCGCTTGGCGATTTCGCCCGAGAGCATGGCGCCGACGGTGCGGTCGACGTTCTTGATCGGAAAACTCATATGCGCCGGCGTGCGGTTGTCCAGCGCCGCTTGCGATTGCGCGATCAGCTTGCGGTCGAGAATGTTGCCGATCTTGTGGTCCTGTTCTTCGCTGTTGAAGATCGCGACCTCGGCCGGCACTTCCGGCTTGGTGAACAGCTTTGAGAAATCGAGACCGTTGGCCTTGCCGTGCGCGATCAGCTTTTGCCGGTCGAACATCTGCATCTGGCCGATCATCTCGTTGAAGGTGCGGTAGCCCAATTCGGCCATCAGCTCGCGGACTTCCTCGGCGACGAAGAAGAAATAGTTGATGACGTGCTCGGGCTGGCCGGTGAAGCGCTTGCGCAGCACCGGGTCCTGGGTCGCGACGCCGACCGGGCAGGTGTTAAGATGACACTTGCGCATCATGATGCAGCCGGCGGCGATCAGCGGCGCGGTGGCGAAGCCGAATTCGTCGGCGCCCAGCAGCGCGCCGACCACGACGTCGCGGCCGGTCCGGATGCCGCCGTCGACCTGCACGCAGATGCGGCCGCGCAGCCGGTTAGCGACCAGCGTCTGATGCGTCTCGGCAAGCCCGATTTCCCAGGGCGAGCCGGCATGTTTGACCGAGGTCAGCGGCGCCGCGCCGGTGCCGCCTTCATAGCCGGCAATCGTCACGTGGTCGGAGCGCGCCTTCGACACGCCGGCGGCGACGGTGCCGACGCCGACTTCGGAGACGAGCTTCACCGACACGTCGCCGTCCGGATTGACGTTCTTCAGGTCAAAGATCAACTGCGCCAGGTCTTCGATCGAGTAAATATCGTGATGCGGCGGCGGCGAAATGAGGCCGACGCCGGGCGTCGAGTGCCGCACCTTGGCGATGGTCTTGTCGACCTTGTGGCCGGGCAATTGACCGCCTTCGCCCGGCTTGGCGCCTTGGGCGATCTTGATCTGCATCATGTCGGAATTGACAAGATATTCCGCCGTGACGCCGAACCGTCCGGATGCGACCTGCTTGATCGCCGAGCGCATGGAATCGCCGTTCGGCAGCGGCTTGAAGCGGTCGGATTCCTCGCCGCCCTCGCCGGTATTCGACTTGCCGCCGATCCGGTTCATGGCGATGGCGAGCGTGGTATGGGCCTCGCGCGAAATCGAGCCGAATGACATGGCGCCGGTCGAGAAGCGCTTGACGATGTCTTTGGCCGGTTCGACCTCGTCGAGCGGCACCGGCTTGCGCCCGTCTTCCGCCGCCGACTTGATGCGGAACAGGCCGCGGATGGTGAGCAGCCGCGACGTCTGATCGTTGATGATCTCGGCGAACTGGCGGTACTTTTCGAGCGAATTGCCGCGCACCGCGTGCTGCAGGGCCGACACCGTCGCCGCGGTCCAGACGTGATCCTCGCCGCGCACGCGGAAAGCATAGTCGCCGCCGACGTCGAGCATGTTGCGATAGATCGGCGCGTCGCCGAAAGCGTCGCCATGCCGCTGCACCGCCTCTTCGGCGATTTCAGCAAGGCCGACGCCCTCGATGCGGGTCGCGGTGCCGGTGAAATAGCGCGCGACGAATTCCGACTTCAGCCCGATGGCGTCGAAGATCTGCGCGCCGCAATAGGACTGATAGGTGGAGATGCCCATTTTCGACATTACCTTGAGCAGTCCCTTGTTGATCGACTTGATGTAGCGCTTGACCAGTTCCTTGTCGTCGAGCTTCTGCGGCAGCTCGCTCTTGATGGCGGAGAGCGTCTCGAAGGCGAGATAGGGATTGATCGCTTCGGCGCCGTAACCGGCGAGGCAGGCGAAGTGATGCACTTCGCGCGGCTCGCCGGATTCGACGACGATGCCGACCGAGGTGCGCAAGCCTTCGCGAATGAGGTGATGATGCACGGCCGCGCAGGCGAGCAGCGACGGGATCGGAATCCGGTCGGCGCCGGCGCGACGGTCGGAGAGAATGATGATGTTGATGCCGTCGCGCACCGCGCCATCGGCATTGGCGCAAAGCTCGGCGATGGCGGCTTCCATGCCGGCTGCGCCGGTATCCGCCGGCCAAGTGGTGTCGAGCGTGCGCGACTTGAAATGGCTCTCGCCGATCTCGGAAATAGCGCGGATCTTTTCGAGATTGGCGTTGGTCAGGATCGGCTGATGCACTTCGAGACGCTTGGTCTTCGAGGTGCCTTCGAGATCGAACAGGTTCGGGCGCGGGCCGATGATGGAGACGAGGCTCATCACCAGTTCCTCGCGGATCGGATCGATCGGCGGGTTGGTGACCTGCGCGAAGTTCTGCTTGAAATAGGTGAACAGGGGCTTCGCCTTCTCGGACAAAGCCGAGATCGGCGTGTCGTTGCCCATGGAGCCGACCGCCTCTTCGCCGGTCGACGCCATCGGCGCCATCAGGAGTTTCAGATCTTCCTGGGTGTAGCCGAACATCTGCTGGCGATCGAGCAAAGCGAGGTTCGAAATTGGCGCCGCTTCCGGCGTCACCGGCAGCTCCTCAAGCACGATCTGCGTGTTCTTGAGCCATTCGCCGTAGGGATGCAGGTCGGCGAGTTGCGACTTGATCTCTTCGTCGGGAATGAGCCGGCCTTTTTCCAGGTCGACTAGGAGCATCTTGCCCGGCTGCAGCCGCCACTTGGTGACGATGTCTTCCTCCGGCACCGGCAATACGCCGTTCTCCGACGCCATGATGATGCGATCGTCGCGGGTGACGAGATAGCGCGCCGGGCGCAAGCCGTTGCGGTCGAGCGTTGCGCCGATCTGCTTGCCATTGGTGAAGGCGATTGCCGCCGGACCGTCCCACGGCTCCATCAGCGCCGCGTTGTATTCGTAGAAATTGCGGCGCTTCTCGCTCATCAGCTGATTGCCCGCCCACGCTTCGGGGATGAGCATCATCATCGCATGCGCGAGCGAGTAGCCGCCCATCACCAGGAATTCGAGCGCATTGTCGAAACAGGCGGTGTCGGACTGGCCTTCATAAGAGATCGGCCACAGCTTCTTGATGTCGTCGCCGAAATGCGGCGACGCCACCGAAGCCTGCCGCGCCGCCATCCAATTGTTGTTGCCGCGCAGCGTGTTGATCTCGCCGTTATGGGCGACCATGCGGTAGGGATGCGCCAGCGACCAAGCCGGGAAGGTGTTGGTGGAGAAGCGCTGGTGCACCAGAGCGAGCGCGCTGGCGAAATCCGGGTCGTGCAGATCGGGATAATAGGTGCCAAGCTGGTCGGCGAGGAACATGCCCTTGTAGATCAGGGTGCGGCAGGAGATCGATACCGGATAGTAATGGGAGACGCTGCGCTCGCGCTTGCCGTAGAGCGCCCCGGAGATCGTCTTGCGCAGGATATAGAGCCGCCGCTCGAACTCGTCCTCCGACGTGATCTTCGGACCGCGGCCGAGAAAGACCTGCATGTGCACCGGCTCGGTCGGCTTCACCGAGACGCCCAGCGTCGAATTGTTGGTCGGCACGTTGCGCCAGCCGAGAAGCTTCATGCCTTCTTTCTCGGCAACGGCGGCATAGGCCTCCATCACGTCGCGGCGCCAAGCCTCGTCATGCGGCATGAACAGGGCGCCGACGCCATAATGGCCGGGTTCCGGCAGCGTGAAGCCAAGCTCGGCCGTCTTCTTGGCCAGGAACTTGTTCGGAATCTGGATCAGAATGCCGGCGCCGTCGCCGGCGCGCGGGTCGGCGCCAACCGCGCCGCGATGCTCGAGATTGAGCAGGATGGTCAGCGCGTCTTCGACGATCTTGTGCGATTTGCGGCCCTTGATGTCGGCAATGAAGCCGACGCCGCAGGAATCCTTTTCCTGCGCCGGATCGAACAGGCCGAAAGCTGTCGACGCGTCCACCATGTCAACCGCGTCCTTCATCCCACTCGCGTTCCTCGCCGCGTTCTTCACCTTGTCCGAAAGACCGCCGGTCTTTCGGACTGTGACGCAACTCGCCCTTGCACAGGATTGCGCTGTCCTGCGCAAAGGCATCCTGCGGCACGGGCGAGCCCTTCAATCTCGGAGGCAACCTTTGTGCCGCATGTCTTCCGCCACATGCCGGCCAATGGCTGCTTGTTCTTGCCGCCGTCCGACGCGCCCTCGTCCCGGCGGCAGACCTTTTCGCGCAGCTGCCTCCCAAAGGCCGGAGGCTCGCGCTTTGCGGTCAACAATTGGGACAGCAATACTGTCCTAAACAGAAGATGGCAAATTCCAGGCTGAAGTACAAGCGCGCAGACGCCTGTGCCGAGCCCGAAGCGTGACGGAAACAGCCCCGGCGAGGCTCTCCCCGTTCCCGCCGCTCCGCCACGGATTTTACGATTTCTCGCTGGCCAAGTGGATCATGGGATGCGCGCAAGCGCAATGGTTGCGAGGCTGTCGCCGAGAAATCTGTCAAAAAATCTGGCGAGAAATCTCGCGAAACCTCGGCTGATTTGTTGATCGCTGGCCTTCGGAGACATGGTGGTGTCATTCGCCGGCGGTATCGCAGTCGACAAGAAGTAGTGTTAGTGTTCCTGCCGTCATTCGCATTGTCACCGGGGAATCCCGACGATGCAGCTTGATCCGGAACTTTTATCCCGTCTGCAATTTGCCTGGGTCGTCGGCTGGCACATTCTGTTGCCGGCATTCACCGTGGGGCTTGCGTCCTTCATCGCCTTTCTCGAAGGCGCCTATACGCTGACCAAGCGCCCGGTTTTTCTCAATCTCTCGCAATTCTGGTTGCGGATCTTCGCCATCTCTTTCGGCATGGGCGTCGTCACCGGCATCGTCATGCCGTTTCAGTTCGGCACCAATTGGAGCCGCTTTTCCGACGCCGCCAGCAATGTGATCTCGCCGCTCCTGGCCTATGAGGGCCTCACCGCGTTCTTCCTCGAAGCGTCATTTCTCGGCGTGCTGTTGTTCGGGCGAAAGCTGGTGCCGCCGTTCATGCATTTCTTTGCCGCCATCATGGTGGCGGGCGGCACACTGCTCTCGGCGTTCTGGATTCTGGCCACCAATAGCTGGATGCAGACGCCGGTCGGCTATGAAGTTGTCGACGGCCGCTATTTCCCCAAGGACTGGTTTGAGATCGTCTTTAGTCCGTCGTTTCCGTTCCGGTTCGCCCATACGGTGAGCGCCTTCTACGTGACGACGGCCTTCGTCGTGCTCGGTGTTGGCGCCTATACGATGCGGCGCGGCCAATCGCCGGCCGAAGGCCGCACCATGATGCGGCTTGCGCTGTGTTTTTTGGCGATCTTCGTGCCGTTGCAGATCGTGCTCGGTGATGCGCATGGGCTCAATACGCTCGAACACCAGCCGGCCAAGCTTGCCGCGATCGAAGGGCTATGGGACGGCGGGCAGGGCGTTCCCGCTTCGATCATCGGCTGGCCCGACCAGAGCGCGGAGCGCAATCTTGACGAGATCGCCATCCCCAAGCTCGGCAGCCTCTATCTCACCCATTCCTGGAACGGCGCGGTCAAAGGCCTGAAGGATTTTCCGGCCGACCAGCGCCCGCCGGTCGCCATCGTCTATTTCGCCTTCCGCATCATGGTCGGGATCGGCCTTGCCATGCTGGGCATGGTTGCGCTCGGCCTGTTCTTGCTGGCGCGCAAGCGGCTCGATCAGACACAGTGGTATCTGCGGCTGTGCGAGTTCACGATCTGCCTCGGCTTCCTCGCCGTCATTGCCGGCTGGACCACGACCGAAGTCGGGCGGCAGCCGTGGACGATCTACGGCCTGATGCGGACGGCAGACTCCGTCTCGCCGTCGCTGACCGGCGCCAATGTGCTGCTGTCGCTCTTGTTATACGTCGTTGTTTATCTGGTGATTTATCCGGTCGGCGTCTCGGTTATGTTCGGGATCGTCCGTCGCGGACCCTCTGCATCGGATGAGGCGCCGCTCATTGCCAGCGGTCATCCGAAATCGCCGATCGAAGCTGCTCTGGCGGCGTCGCGCGAAGGAGCCGGATGATGCAACCGCTCGACCTGGTGCCGATCTGGACGGGGATCCTTGCGATCGGCGTTTTCTTGTATGTCGCGCTCGATGGCTTCGATCTCGGCGTCGGCATGCTCTACAATTTCGCGCCCGATCGCGACGCCCGCGGCCTGATCATGAACTCGATCGCGCCGATCTGGGACGGCAATGAGACCTGGCTCATTCTTGGCGGCATGGGCCTGCTGGCAGCGTTTCCCGTCGCCTTCGCCATCATCATCCCCGCGGTCTACTTCCCGATCCTGTTGATGCTGCTGGCCTTGATTTTTCGCGGGCTGTCGTTCGAGTTTCGCTATCGCGACGCCGAACACCGCACCTTCTGGGATCACGGTTTCGCCGCGGGTTCCACGCTGGCCGCGTTCGCGCAGGGCGTGGTGCTGGGCGCGTTCATCCAGGGGTTCAACGTGCAGGGCCGGCAGTTCGTCGGCAGTTCGTTCGACTGCTTCACGCCATTTTCGGTTTTTGCTGGCATCGCGCTGGTGTTCGGCTATGCACTGCTTGGCTCAGGCTGGCTGATCATCAAGACCGAAGGTGCGTTGCAGGATTGGGCGCGCGCGCTCGGCCGGCGCTGCCTGATCGGCACCGTGCTCGGCATCGGCATTGTCAGTCTATGGACGCCCTATGCGAATGCCGGTATCGCCGCGCGCTGGTTCTCCTTTCCCAATATCGTTTATCTTGCGCCGGTGCCGCTGATCACTGCGGGCCTGATCTGGTACGTGTGGCGGTCGCTCAACGACAGGTCGGAATACGCGGCGTTCTTTGCGTCTCTCGGCCTGTTCGTCATGTCCTATATCGGCATCGCGATTAGCCTGTGGCCGATGATCGTGCCTGGGCATTTCACCCTCGACCAGGCGGCCGCCTCGCCGAGCACCCAGGCTTTCCTGTTGATCGGCACGCTGTTCCTGCTGCCGGTCATTTTGACCTACACGGCTTGGTCATATTGGGTGTTCCGCGGCAAGGTCCGATCCGACATCGGTTATCATTAAAGCCGACGTCCGAGTTCTGCGATAAGGTGAATATCGTCGCGACGTATCAGGCTGGCGTTCATATCTTCCTCATCGGCTCGTGCGAATAGGCAAGCCTGCCGTGGTCGGTTCATTCCGCTGGAGAGTGAAATGCGCCTGATCCTGGCATTATCTTTGCTCATTTTCGCCACGACAGCGGCGGTCGCAGTGAGCCCTGATGAATGCGAGCAGCAGCGCGCCCAATATCCAAAAAATTGGACGGATGTTTCACATGAACAGGCATTATTCGACTGCAGCTCGCATTACAGTGGCGGAATAAGAGTCAAAATCGGCGCAAGTGATGGCCGCGGACGAACGCTGTTCAGTCTGGTGCCGCTTACTCAGGGTGGCACTAGCCCCACCGAGGACACGAGCAAAATCATTTATCGGATTTGGCTTGATAAGGAGCAGCTTAAGCGTCTGAAAGACGGGAAATATTTCGCAACAATTCTACGGAAAGAGGAGTCCTGTTGGATCAGGGGGGATCTGGATAAAGACGAGGTCTTTTTCATGGACAACGCCAATCCCCCGGCCGATGGACCGGACGCCGGGTCGTTTTACAACAAGGCGCCGCGCTTGAGCGTGTTTCAGGGCGACGCTTACGATTGCAAGGCGGTAAAGTGAAGGAGCCGATTTCCGGCGGTGCGCGTACTAGCGACGGTGCCGCGGACAGTGGTAGTCCAACAGCCTGGAAATCATCAGCGGCCCCGTCGACGTGAATTTTGCCAGTGACAATACCGCGCCCGTGGCGCCCGCAATCTTGGATGCGTTGACGGCGGCCAATGCCGGCTATGCGCTGGGCTACGGCAATGACGATTGGACCAAGGCGGTCGAGCGCCGCTTTTCCGCGATTTTCGAGCGCGAGGTCGCGGTGTTTCTGGTGCCGACCGGTACGGCGGCCAATGCGCTGGCCCTGGCGCATGTCTCGCCGCCCTGGGGCGTCGTGCTGTGCCATGCGCAATCTCACATCGCGACCGACGAATGTGGCGCGGTCGAATTCTTCGGCGGCGGGTTAAGGCTCGTCGGCCTCCCTGACGACGGCGGCAAGATCGCGCCGGCGACGCTGAAAAATGCGCTCGCCGGGTATGGCGGCCATCGTCCGCACCAGATGATCCCCGCGGCGCTGTCGATCACGCAAGCGAGCGAGGCCGGAACCATTTACCGGGCCGGCGAAATTGCGGCCTTGGCCGAGATCGCGCATGGACATTCATTGGCGCTGCATATGGACGGCGCGCGTTTCGCCAATGCTCTGGTGCGGCTCAACGCAACGCCAGCGCAGATGACCTGGCGATCCGGCGTCGACGTCCTGTCGTTCGGGGCGACCAAGGGCGGGGCCATGGCCGCCGAAGCCGTGATTGTCTTTGATCCAACGCGAGCCGCTTATCTCGGCGAGCGGCGTAAGCGCGCCGGGCATTTGCTGTCGAAACATCGTTTCATCGCCGCGCAAATGCTGGCTTTTCTCGCCGATGATTACTGGCTGACGCTGGCGCGCCACGCCAATGCCAAGGCCGATCTCCTCGCGACACAGCTGACCGCGATCGGCATCAAGCCGGTCTGGCCGGTCGAGGCCAATCTCGTCTTCGCCGTGTTGCCGCATGGGCTCGATGCCAAGCTTCGCGCCGCCGGCGCCAGCTATTATGTGCGCTCGAGCGACAGTTTGGACGTCGGCGCCGGCAATGTTCTGGTCCGGCTGGTTACATGCTTCGCCACCACGGACGAGGACGTCGTCCGTTTTGTCGAGTTATGCAAAGAGTTCTGAATTGCGCCCAAAGGCCGCTCCCAATGTCGCCCCAATTTAAGTTAACTTCATACGGGCGTTTGAGCTAACCTTGGCGTTGAGCCAAACCTTGGGGAAGTCAGGGGGAGGAGCCCGAAACGTGCGTGTGAGCGTGTTTGCCGCGTCCGCTTTGTGCATTGCGCTTTTGACCGGTTCCGGTCATGCGCAGGTCTCCGCAACATCTTCTTCACAATTCGCGCCCTTGCCGTCGGTCGGTTTCGTGCCGCCCTATGAAATCGCGCGGAATGTGCGCCGGGCGGGCTTCGATCCGCTGGCGCCGCCGATGCGTGAAGGCTCCACCTATGTGGTGCGGGCCACCGATTTCCGCGGCATCTTGATGCGCGTGGTCGTCGATGCGCGTTCCGGCGCCATCCGCGACGTCAATCGCATTGTGCCGGGTCCGGGATCTTACGGGCCGCAGGTCGGGATGATGCCTTACGGCATGGGGCCCGACGGCATGGCGCAGCCTTACGGCCAGCCGGCCGATTACGATGCGCCATCGGGGCCGCTCGACGACGAGATGCTGGGCCGGCCATCCACCGCGCATCCGCTGACGCGCGCCAGCGTTACTGTGCTGCCGCCCTTGCCGCGGCCGCGGCCGCCGGAACTCGCCTCGCGCAAACCGCTAGACGACGCCAAAGCGATTGCGGCGAAGCCGGCAACCGACAGCAAGTCGAACACGCTGGCCGCCGAGACGAAATCGCCGGACAAGCCGGACGCGAAACCTGAAGTCACAGGGTCGTCCGCTCCCGCCGGGGGGCCTGCGACAGCCGCGCCGGCAACTGTTGCGGCAAAGCCCGCCAAATCGCTGGCGCCGCCGCCGATCAACGATTGAATTTCGGATCAGGCTCAGAAATGAAAAGCGCCCCGGCAAGCCGGAGCGCTCCCTTTACTGCTTGAGCGTGATCCTTTCCGGATCGCGCCCTCACGTCCGCTTCCGTCGGACCGCTTAGGCGGCCTTCTGGTCCTCGATGACGGCCGAGCCTTGGTCCTGTCCTTGGCCCTGCACGCTGATCGGGATCGAGCGCGGCTTTTTCGCCTCGGGGATTTCGCGCACGAGGTCGACGTGCAGGAGACCGTTTTCGAGGCTCGCGCCCTTCACCAGAACGAAGTCGGCGAGCTGGAACACGCGCTCGAAGGTGCGAGCAGCGATGCCCTGATAGAGCACGTCACCGCGCTTCCCTTCATCCTTGGCGTTTTTCTCGCCGCGGATGGTGAGCGTGTTCTCTTTGGCGACGACCGTAAGTTCGGGCGCTTCAAAGCCCGCAACCGCTACCGACACGCGATAAGCATTGTCGCCGGTCCGCTCGATATTATAGGGCGGATAACCGGGAGCCGCGCCGTCGCTGCCCTGGTCGAGCAACGAAAACAGCCGGTCGAAGCCGACGGTGGAACGATAAAGGGGAGCTAGATCGAAAGTTCGCATGGCATATCCTCCTTGTGAAGCGACATGCGGATGACTTGCCCGTATGGACCAAGCCTATGAATGTGCAGCCCTATTGGCCCTGCACAAAGAAACATGTGGGAACGGCGGCGAGGCGCCGCAAGAGGTGGAACAGGAGCGGAATACCCGGGTAGGAAACCCCGCGATATCCTCCGCAAATAAGCGCCAATGCGTCGCTGTTTGGTTGAGCGGCAATCGCGGACTGTTATAAGCGGACAGCCGCCTCAGCCCTAATCCCGATGAAACTCGTTTCCATTCCTGCCAATCCGGTTCCGGACAATCACGTCGTCGGCGCGATCAAAACGCCGGACGGGGTGAACTTGCGCTATGCGCGCTGGCAGCCGCCGGCCGGACGCCGCGGCACGGTGTGCATTTTCCAGGGCCGCAGCGAATGGATCGAAAAATATTTCGAGACGGTCCGCGATCTGCGGGCGCGGGGCTTTGCGGTCGCGACGCTCGATTGGCGTGGCCAGGGGCTGTCCGACCGCATGCTAAGCGACCGTCGCAAGGGCTATGTGCGCGACTTTTCCGATTACGACGTCGATCTCGAAACCTTCATGCGCGAAGTCGTGCTGCCGGATTGCCCGCCGCCGATTTTCGCGCTCGGCCATTCGACCGGCGCCACGATCCTGATCCGCGCCGCGCATCGGGGCCATCGCTGGTTCGACCGCATGGTGCTGACTTCGCCGCTGATCGCGCTCGGCGGCGTCGATTATTCGAAGGGAGCGGGCGCCATCATCGTGCGGGCCATGCGCTGGGCCGGCTTCGGCTCGATGTATGTGCCCAAGGCCGATACCAGCATCGTCGAGTCGCGGCCGTTTCTCGGCAATATCCTGACCTCCGATCCGGTGCGCTACGCGCGCAACGCGGCCGTGCTCGAGGCCGAGCCGGCGCTGGCCTTGGGCGCGCCGACGGTGGCCTGGCTCGATTCCGCCTTCCGCGCCATGGCGGAGTTGCAGCAACGCAGTTACCCGGCGCAAATCCGCCAGCCGATGCTGATCGTCGCCGGCGGCGGCGATCAGGTGGTGTCGACATCCGCGATCGAGGATTTTGCCACCATGCTGCGCGCCGGCTCGCATCTGGTCATTGTCGGCGCCCAGCACGAGATCCTGATGGAGCAGGACCGCTTCCGCTCGCAGTTCTGGGCAGCGTTCGACGCGTTCGTGCCGGGCACGCCGCTCTACTGAGTGCGCGTCACCCGTTGAGCAGCGCCAGCGCTTCGGCGTGCACCTGCTTGTCGCCGGCGGCGACAATGCGGCCGCCTTTGTGCGCCGGGCCGTTCTCCCAGGTGGTGATGACACCGCCGGCGCCCTCGATGATCGGGATCAAGGCGAGAACGTCATAGGGCTTCAATTCGGTCTCGATGACGAGATCGACATGGCCGGCGGCGAGCACGCAATAGGCGTAACAGTCGCCGCCATAGCGCGACAGCCGCACGTCCTTCTCGACCCGGGTGAAACAGGCCCGATCGGCCTCGTTCATCAACAGCGGCGAGGTCGTGCACAGCACCGCATCCCGCAGCGAGGTACAGGGCCGCACTCGCAGATCGCGATCGCCGGCCGGCCCGCGATAACGCGCGCCGCGGCCGTCGCCGGAGAAATGCTCGCGGGTGAACGGCTGGTGCATCATGCCGTAGATCGGTTCGCCACGGCGGGTCAGCGCGATCAGCGTACCCCAGACCGGCATGCCGCTGATGAAGGATTTGGTGCCGTCGATCGGATCGAGCACCCAGACATATTCGGCGTCGGGCCGGTCGGCCTCGAATTCCTCGCCGACGACGCCGTGCTCGGGAAAGGTGCGCTTGATCAGCGTGCGCATCGCCACTTCGGCGGCGCGGTCGGCGGCGGTGACCGGATCAAAACCACCGGAGCGGCTCTTGTTCTCGACGCCCAAGCTCTCAACGCCAATGGCGCTGCGGAAAAACGGCCGGATGGTTTCGCCGGAAATGGTGGCGAGTTCGTCCACGAATGCCGTGAAATCAATGGCTGTCATCAAATCGCTCTCAGTGGATCGAGTATCGAAGCTCCAGACCTTGATCCAATTGAATCGGATCAAGGTCTAGATTTTTCGTTGCAGCACGATCTTTTCCGAAAACCGGTTGCCACTTTTCGGGATCATGCCCTGGAGGAACGGCAAATCACCGTGTTGCCCGTGTTACCGCGTTGCACATGGGTCACGACGATTGGTTAATCGCCATGCAAAAGCGACATGCCCCTTCGGCGTTGAGCGGCCGCCTGATGACGTATTTTTGAGCAGATCTGGAACTCGTGACTAAGCGATTGAAATCTAATAACATTTCTCACGTTCCGGAACGGCGAAAAATTTGGCCAGCTGCTTTTGCCCGTTATGCGGCAATTTCATCGGGAAAACCCGGGGTAAATAGGTCAACAACACTTGCGTTTTGTGCGACGCGGTGTATGTTGTTGCAGTGCGGTAGCGAGAGGCTCTCTCCCGTTACCGTCGCCCTCCTTGGGCGTTTCCTCCCTAGACTTGGGCCGCTCCCGCAAGGTGAGCGGCCCTTTTTCTTTCGGTCGTCTTCCGCCGAACTTTTCACGGCTGTTGTGAACGGCGGCCGGTTAGGAAGTCCTCAACGCCTATTCCGCCGCCGCGCGGTAAGGCCGTAACTCTTCGGCAGGGATGGCCGCGAGGCGATCGGCCAAAATCTCGAACTCGGCGGCGAGCCGTGCGAACGACGCCGAGCGCTCATAGCGCCGCTCGTCCATATAGAGCGCCCGGTTGATCTCCAGCTGGATGGCGTGAAGCCCCGTGGCCGGATTGCCGTAATGCTCAGTGATGAAGCCGCCGGCATAGGGCTTGTTGCGGCTCACCACATAGCCGAATTCGCGCAGGCAGTGCTCGATGGTTTCGGCCACCAGCGGCACGCAGCTCGTGCCGTAACGGTCGCCGAGCACGAGATCGGCGCGCGGCCGTTCGTCCCTGCCGCCGGTGCTCGACGGCATGGAGTGGCAATCGACCAAAATGGCGGCGCCGAATTCGTGGTGCAGCCGCATGAACATGCGGCGCAGCGAGCGGTGATAGGGCTTATAGAGCCCGTCGATCCGGCGCATCGCTTCCGCAACCGAAATGCGCTGATCGTAGATTTCCTGGGCGTCGCCGACCACGCGCGCCACGGTGCCGAGCCCGCCGGCGACCCGCATCGAGCGGGTATTGGCGAAGGACGGCAGCCGGCCGTCGAACATGCGCGGATCGAGCTCGTAGGGCTCGCGGTTGACGTCGACATAGCAGCGCGGGAAATGCGCCCGCATCACCGGATGGCCGCGGCCGACCACGCCCTCGATCAGTTCGCCGACAAAGGAATCCTCGGAGCGGCGCAGCGTCGTGAGCTCTAGCCGCGAAGCCTCAAGGAAGGCTTGCGGATAGATCCGCCCGCTATGGGGTGAATTAAAAAGGAGCGGCCCGCGGATTTCCGCGGGCTCGAGCGCTTCAAATGGCGGATCGAATTCGTCTTCGATGTCCATGACGCCAAGAGGGCTGACCAAGAGGGCTGACCAAGAGGGCTAAAGCGGGGCTAACCTTGAGACTCGCGGCCCAGGAGCCACCGTCCCCTAACCGCCGCCCATTGTCCATAGGTTCATTGTCTATTGCCTTATTGTCCATAGCCGCAAACGCTTGCCAATACGGCTCGGCGACGCATAGGGCCGCGAACATGGCTGCAAATTTCAACTCAGTTCAGAGCCGGATTAAGGCTGGTTTTCACTCCATGTTTACCGGACATCCGGCTTATGGGAATGTGTGGGGGCCGGCGCGCCAGCCGGAAACGATTGCCATGAACACGCCGATGACCAAGATTCTTCTCGCGGAAGACGATATCGACATGCGCCGCTTCCTGGTGAAGGCGCTGCAAAACGCCGGTTTCGACGTTATTTCCTACGATAACGGCCTATCCGCCTATCAACGGCTGCGCGAAGAGCCCTTCGAGCTGTTGTTGACCGATATCGTCATGCCGGAAATGGACGGCATCGAGCTCGCCCGCCGCGCCGCCGAGCTCGACCCCGACATCAAGATCATGTTCATCACCGGCTTTGCCGCGGTGGCGCTGAATTCGGATTCGACCGCGCCCAAGCACGCCAAGGTGCTGTCCAAGCCGATCCATCTTCGCGAACTGGTCAGCGAAGTGCAGAAGATGTTGGCGGCCTAGGCCATCATGGCCGGACTTGTTCCCGCCATCCACGTCTTCTTGTCAGCACGGCGCCCAAGACGTGGATGCCCGCGACAAGCGCGGGCATGATGATGCAATCAAATCTTGCATAGACTTCTTCAAGCCTTCAACACATCGCCAATCCAATCCCACATGTAATGGACGCCGATGGTCACGTTATCCACTTGGCAGTGGTGGAAGCCGCCTTCCTCGCGCGTGAACACTTTCAGCTCTTTTTGTTTCGAGCCGACGGCGGCGTAGAGCTTCTCGGCAAGCGGCAGCGGAATCTGTTCGTCGCCGGCACCATGCAGCAGCAAAAACGGGCATTTCATTTTCTGTACGATGCCGTCGAGGCGGAAGCCTTCGAGCTTTTTCAGCGCCGCAGCGCGGTCGTTGACGCCCAGCACCCATTGCAGATGCTCCGGCGGCACCGAGAGCGACAAGACTTTTCCGGTATCGAGCGCTTCGAGGCGGCGCGCCCAGATGTCGTGATAGTCCCACTGCGCGCCCCAGGCGACGCAGCAGGCATAGCGCGGCTCAAGCGAGGCCGCGCGCGGCGCGTAATAGCCGCCGAGCGACAGCGCCATGACGCCGATGCGCTCGGCGTCGAATTCGGGGCGCGCGGCGAGATAGTCATAAACCGGCGTCGCATAGCGCTCGGTCTCCGCGATCAGCGGCAGATTGCGAAAGCGCACGCTCTCGCCGTTGCCGGGCCCGTCGACGATCAAACAGCCGATACCGCGCGCGGCGAGGTCGGGAATGCCGTAGCCGTATTGGATCTCTTTGGTGACGTCGAAGCCGTCGAAAAACACCATGGCCGGTGCCGGTTTTTTGCCGGCGACTTCGGGATCGGGATGCACCAAGAGGCCCGGCAGGGTCGTGTTCTCGTAGGGAATTTCGACCGGCTCGATGCGCGGGCGATGCATCAACGCGGCGGCTTCCTTAAAGATGCGCACCGACTTGGCGTAGACGTCCATGCTGTGCTGCGAGCGCGGCTGGATGAAACGCTCGCCGGTCTGATAGTAGCGGCTGGCGCGCATGAAACACGACGCCGCCGTGAGCTTGTGGCCTAAGCGCAAAGCCTCACGGCCTCTGGCCTCGATCTTGTCGCCCATGCGGGTCCACTCATTGAACCAGGCGGTGTCGTCGCCGACCTTGTCGGCGAGCGCTCGGCCGACCCGATTGACCTCGTCGATCTCGATCCCGGCCCAGGGCGCCCCGGACAGGCAGATCAATAGCCCCATCGACCAGCGGTAATTGGTCGGAAAATACAGAAACGCCGGATCGTCATTTTTGCCACCTGTCACGCCACTTCTCCTGCCGCTTCCATTCCCTAGATACCGGCCCCCCGGCGCGGGCTTGTCGCCATTTTGAATGCCGGCTTTGATACCAGGACCCTTGATACCAAGAGTCTTGATACCAAGAGCGTTGCCGGTTGTCGCCAGGGGCTGCCCGTGACACCATCGGCACCGTGATCTGTCCCGGTTTTGACGACCATGCCGCGTAAGAAATATTTCTGGACATCGCTGTCTGACGATGAGTTGCTGAACGTCCGCATCAAGGACCTCAAGGTGACGGTCGAGGGCACGTGGCTCGCGAGATGCCTGCACACGCTTTATGCCGAGCTCGACGAGCACGACATCCGCGTGCGGCCGCATGCCTGGATTTCGAGCGAATGGTTCAGCCCGGAAAACACCCCCGGAATCGCTATTCCGTTTTATCTGGCGCATCCGCGCCTGATGCGGCTTGAGAAAAAATTGATCTTCGACGTCGAGGGCGGCACTTGGTCGGAATGCATGCGGATCATGCGGCACGAGGCCGGTCACGTCATGGCGCATGCTTATCAGTTGCACCGCCGCCGGCGCTGGCAACAATTGTTTGGTCCGTCGTCGAAGCGTTATCCACGCTACTACCGGCCCAATCCGGCGAGCCGCCATCACGTGCAACATTTGCGGATGTGGTATGCGCAGAGCCATCCGGACGAAGATTTCGCCGAGACCTTCGCGGTGTGGCTGCGGCCGCGCTCGCATTGGCGCAGCCGTTACGCGGGCTGGCCGGCGCTCAAGAAGCTCGAATATGTCGACGAGCTGATGCAGGATATCGCCGGCAAGCGGCCGATGCTCACGCGCCGTGAAAAGGTCGATCCGGCCTTCAGGCTCACCCAGACTCTTGGTGAATATTATAAGAAGAAGCGCGCGCTTTACCTCGTTGATACACCGAAAACCTACGACCGCGACCTGCGCCGGCTGTTCTCGGAAGACCCGAAACATCGGCATTCCGAGGCCGCTTCATCGTTCATTAGGCGGAATCGGGCCAAAGTACGGGAATTGGTGGCGAAGTGGACGGGCGAATATCAGCTCACATTCGATGTTGTGCTTGAGGACATGATCCAGAGGTGCCGCGAGCTCAATTTGCGCGCCGTCGGCTCCGAACGACAACTGCTCATGGAATTCACCGTCTTGTTGACCGCAAAAACCATGCATGCACTTTTAGGTCCGTCACGGCGAAGGTGGATCGCGCTATGAAGCCGCTTCGCGTCCTGGTGATCATGCATCCGGATTTGATCCCGCCTGAATCGAGCAAGGGTTACACCGAGGCGGAGATCAATGTCTGGAAGACGGAATACGATGTCGTCACGACCTTGCGCGCCGCTGGCCACGAGGTGCGTCCGCTCGGCGTGCATGACGAGCTCAAGCCGATCCGCGAGGAGATCGACACGTTCAAGCCGGACGTGGTTTTCACTTTGCTCGAGCAGTTTCGCGGCGAGGCGATCTACGACCAGAATGTCGTCAGCTATCTGGAACTGATGCACATGCCCTATACCGGCTGCAATCCGCGCGGCCTGATGCTGGCGCGCGGCAAGGATCTGTCGAAGACACTGGTACACTATCACCGCATTCCGGTGCCGGACTTCGCCGTGTTTCCGATGCACCGCAAGGTCAAGCGACCGTCTCGTCTGGCGCTGCCGCTCATCGTCAAGAGCGTCAACGAGGATGCCTCCATGGGCATCTCGCAGGCCTCCGTCGTCGACAGTGACGAAAAACTGGCCGAGCGCGTCAATTTCATTCACGAGCGCATTGGCACCGCCGCCATCGCCGAGCAATATATCGAAGGCCGCGAAATCTATGTCGGCATCGTCGGCAACGAGCGGCTCTTGGCGCTGCCGATCTGGGAATTGCGCTTCGACAACATGGCCGACGGCGACTGGCACATCGCCACCGAGAAGGTCAAACACGATACCGATTATCAGGAACGCCGCGGCATCAAACATGGCCCGGCCAAGGATCTGCCGCCGGAGCTCGTCGCCCGCATCCAGAACATGGCGAAGCGGATCTACCGCACGCTCGAGCTCGACGGCTATGCCCGCATCGATTTCCGCCTCGCCGCCGACGGCACGCCGTATTTCCTGGAGGCCAATCCCAATCCGGAAATCGCCGAAAGCGAGGAATTCGCCCACGCCGCCAAACATATCGGGGTCAGCTATCCGGACCTCTTGCAGCGCATCGTGGCGCTCGCCATGCGGCGTACCGGGACGGCCCGGGCAGCGGCGGCTTAAGGCGCGTCCTCATCCTGTCCGGCTTGTCTGCAAAAGCCGATATTGTTCAACCGGAGTGATGTCTGCTTTGCGCCATTAACGAACGTTCAAGCTATCACCGCCGAACGTCTGCTAAGTGCCAAGCGCGGTCATCGTGCCTGCGTCAGCACCTTCAATTCTTTCCGGGCCGTACCGAAGGTGCCGAGCTGATAGACCGACGCGCCGGCCGGCGAGAACGTGAACGGGCGGCTACTCACATGTCTGCGTTGGGTCACAGGCGGACCTTGAGGCGCGTCCGTCCGTTGTCCGCTATTCATCCGAAAACGGAATTCGATTCGTTATTTTATGAGAAACCTGAGTCGTCCAGATTTGTCGTCAAACGGCGATGATCAGACGCGGCGCTTCTCGGGCGCGGCATGCGGGGTGCGCTCGACCTCGCGCTTGCCGCCATGGTGGTCGGCTTTGCGCTCGGTGCGATGCGCATCGTGCTTGTCGCGCGCGCGCGCGGATTTGGACGCAGCCTTGGTGTCGGCGGCTGGCTCCGGCATGTCGAGCGAGCCGGTGATGTCGGGATCGTCGGATTTGCCTTCGGAAACGTCGAGCTTGACCTGTTCGACCTTGACCGCGGTCTGCGCCTGCTGCTGCTGCTCGACGTTGGCGAAGGCCGGCATGCTGCGGCAGGGCAGGTGCTGCACGAAGGTCAGCGCATCGTTGCTCACCCGCATGGTCCGCCAGGCGTCGACCGACAGGCCGGTGACGCGGACGACGTAATTGCGGGTCTCGCGCGGCAGGCTGACGCGACGCTCAAGCCATCGGGTGACGCGGCCCGGGCCGGCATTGTAGGCGGCGGCGACGAGGCCGAGATTGCCGAATTCGCTGCGCAACTCGTGCAGCAAGCGCGCCGAGGCCGGCAGCGCCTGCATCGGGTCGAACGGATCGTCGAGGCCCTTTTCGGCGGCGACAGACGGCATGAATTGCGCGATCCCCATCGCGCCTTTCTTGCTGACATCGTCGACTTTGAGCCGGCTCTCCTGCCAGATCAGATTGGCAAAGAACTGCACCGGAATGTCGTTATCCTGTGCCGAGTTGAACAAAGCCTGACAGAGATCGTCGAGCGACACTTCGGTGCCGCGATTGTCGGTCGAAAGCATGGTGGTGTTGAAATCGGGATTCGCCGAGGCGAGCCGCAATTGCATGTCGGCCGCGGTCGGCCGGAAAATCTCGAGCGCCAAAGCGCGCGGCTGCAGCGACGCGACGGTGAGCTTGTCGGACCGGCTGGTCGAGGAATTGATTTGTACGACTGAAGATGCGGATGTGTCGGTAACGGAGGCGAAGCGTTCGGAAAACAGCGCGCCGTATTCCGGCTCGTGCGCGGTGCCGTTCAGGCCGAGCAGAATGAGCCCGCACGCAATGATCGACCGCACCGCGCCCCCCGTTCGCACCACGTGCCCAAAACACATGCCTAGGACGGCGCCCGAACAGGTGCCGTCCACATGGTTAATGGGCAGTTAAGAATCCCTCGACCGTCCCGACATGGCGGCCGAAGGGGGCGGCTTTGGGGACGGATTGTGCGCCATTTGCGGCAAATTGCGGCAGCGCCGACCGCCGCGGAACGGCGTTTGCGGCTTGGAAGGCAGGTTGGAATTTGCTTTGCTGCGGCCGCGGAGGACGCTGGAAATGCAGAAAATACGGGGTTTAAGCTTGGTTGGCGTCGTGTTGGCGCTGGCTTTGGGTTCGGTCGGCAGCGGTGTTGCCCAGGCGCAAAGCGCGTCACAAAGTATCCCCGATTATCCCAATCGCCAGATCACCGCGATCGTCCCGTTTGCCGCCGGCAGCGCCAGCGATGTCGTCAGCCGCATCCTGTTCGCGCGAATGGCCAAATCGATGGGCCAGACCATCGTGGTCGAGAACCGGCCCGGCGCCGGCGGCAATAACGGCACCGCCGATGTCGCGAAAGCAACGCCTGACGGCTACACGCTGGTCGGCAGCGGCTCGGGTCCGATGGCCGCCAATGTCACGCTGTACAAACAGCTTGGCTACGACCCGCAAAAAGACTTCGAGGTCGTCTCGCCGTTCGCCAAATTCACCATCGTGGTCGCGGCCAGCAACAAATTGCCGGTCAACACGCTGCAGGAACTGATTGCTTACGGCAAAAAGAATCCCGGCCTGAATTACGGATCGGTCGGCATCGGCAGCTCGCAACATCTTGCCGGCGAGTTCTTCAGCCAGCTCACCGGCGTGCAGATGACGCATGTGCCTTACAAGAATATCGGCCAATACGTTCCCGACATGATCGCCGGCGATGTGCCGCTCGGCTTTCAGTGGTACCCGAACGTTGCCGCGGCGCTGAACGCCAATGGCGGCAAGGCGCTTGCCGTCGCCGGCACCGACCGGCTCGATATTCTGCCGGACACGCCGACGGTCAAGGAAGCGGGGCTGCCGGACTATCTGGTCTCGGGATGGTTTGCGCTGTCGGCGCCCAAGGGCACGCCCGAAGCGATCGTCAACAAACTCAATGACGAGGTGAAGAATGCTTTGGCCGATCCCGACGTGCGGGCGCGGTTTCAGCAGCAAGGCGCCGAGACCTATTACCTGCCGCCGGATCAATCGAAGAAGTTCATCGCCGACGAGATCGCCAAATATCGCGACATCATCACCAAGGCCGGCATTCCGCAAATCGATTAGCGTTTGAACATGATCCGGAAAAGTGGAAACCGGTTTTCCGAAAAGATCATGCTCATTCGAAATGCTCGAGTGCGGCGCGCCTCGCAACAGGTGATCTCATGAAAGTAGTCGGCCTTGCGCTCGTCGGTTTTTTCCTCGGCGCGATTTTGGGCGGCGTGCTCGGCGTGGTCTGCGGCCTGATCTGGACGCAAGTGTTTCACACCACCGACTTTGAAGGCTATTCCGGCATGCTGGTGTTTTTTACGTTCATGCCGATCGGCATTCTCATCGGCGGCTCGCTCGGCGCCGCTGGTCTCGCTTATGTCGCGTCGCGCGATGCGGCGCCATCGAAAAAAGCGGATTGAACGCCTTGCGCATAGTGCTTGCGCCGCGGCTTGCCGGCGCGCGCGTCGGCGTCCGCCATTTGGTTGCCGGCCCGCGTGCCGAATGGCCTGACCAGTCGCCCCAGCGCCACATGAACTGAGATCGCAAAGCGCTCCAGTGCGTCTTCGATCACGTCGTCCTTGAGCCGCGTTCGTTTCCAGCGATAGACCAGGGCATATGTCAGCCAGACGGTGAGGAGCGTGAAGACGCCGGCAAAGATGGTATCGGACAGGAAATGCCCTCCCGTCGCGATGCGCGACAACGAGATAGTGGCACCGAAGACCGATGCCACGCCGTAGGCCAGCGGCTGCCATTGCGGCGGCGCTAGCGCAGCAGGGGCGAGGGTCCAAAAAGCGGCGGATGCTTCGCCGGAGACAAAAGAGCAATTCTTCTGACAGCCGCCGTTTGGCTGCCACCACGGCACGAATTTCTCGTCGCCACCGAATTGCTCGATGCGTCCAGGCCGTGGCCGCCCCCAATGATTTTTCAGCCCGACATTCACCAGGAGGCCCGGGCCGAGCATCAAGCTCGCCAACAGAAATACGATGGCGCTGCCCGGAACGAGCATTTTTCTGCGCGGCAGGATCAGTTTGATCGCAAGCGCGGCCACTGGAAGGGCGATCAGTACGATCTCGGTCCAGAATCCGATTTTGCGTATGGCCAGAACTGTCGGTTCGATCCAAATTTCCGGCATGCTGCTGCCGGCTTGGCCGAGCCCGAAGAAGAAGCTCGCGATCGACAAATCGATGTCCGGGATCAAACCAAAGACAAGCCCGGCAGCGACAGCAATCGACAGGACAATAAGTAACCCGACCCGGCCCATGCTCTTCGCAATCGATGAAGAGCGCCCCCACAGGATTATGGACCAAGACGCGCCGTTATAATCATTAATTCTTCTCAAGACGGCGGGGAAATCTTCGCCCAGGCGAGCCGCATAAACGCCGAATAACCTGCGACGACGACATCGGACGACCGCAGCGAATGGCTTGCGGATTACGGATCGAACGCGCCACCGCGGCCGGTGCCGGGCCCCTTCATGAAGCGGCTGCGAATAGCTGTTCGCTTTCGTTGGGCGGTGCGTCCGCATTTTCGGCGCTGCCGTGGAGATTGAAGAAGGCGACGCGTCCACTCATGGCTTTGGCTTGTTGCTCCAGCGTCCGGGCGGTGGCTACATTTTGCTCGACGAGAGCAGAGTTCTGGTGGGTGACCTCGTCCATTTGCGTGACGGCCTTGTTCACCTGCTCGATGCCGACCGCCTGCTCGGCGCAGGCGCCAGCGACGTCAGCGACCAGCGCCGCGACGTTCTTGATGGTGGCCACAATCTCAGTGAGCGAGCGACCGGCCTCGTTGACGAGATCGACGCCATCCTTGACTTGCCCGCTCGAAGCCGCAATCAGATTTTTGATATCCTTGGCTGCCTCAGAGGAGCGCTGCGCAAGGCTGCGCACCTCGGTCGCCACAACGGCGAAGCCGCGGCCGGCCTCGCCGGCACGTGCGGCTTCTATCGCAGCGTTCAACGCCAGAAGATTGGTCTGCCGCGCGATCTCGTCGATCACGCTGATGATGTCGGAAATTTTGCGCGAGGACTTCTCGATTCCGGCCATCGCCTCAACCGCCCGGACGACGACCTGACCGCTGCGGTCGGCCAGCTCGGAGGCGCTGTCGGCCGACCTGTTGGCTGCCTGCGCGTTCTCGGCATTCTTCTTGACGGTCGCGGAAATCTGTTCGAGTGCCGCTGAAGTCTGTACGAGGCTCGCAGCCTGCTCTTCGGTCCGCCGCGACAGATCGCTCGTGCTTCCCGAGATCTCGCCGGTGGCGGTTGCAACTTCGCTCGTCGCAACGGCGATATCGCGGACCGTTTCCTGAAGCTGCCCGAGCGCGCCGTTGAAATCGTCTCTGATCCGCTGATAGTCGGCGGTCAAGCCGTCGTCCAGGCGAATCGTCAGATCACCATCAGCCAGGCCCTTCAATCCGCCGGCGAGGAGCGCGATAATCTGGCGCTGCTCGTCTGCGGCCCGGACCCGCTCCTCGGTGGCGCGCGTTTGTTCATCGCTGTGGCGCTGACGATCGCGCTCCGCCCGCTGTCGTTGCTCCTCGGCCCGTTTGCGCTGTTCTGCGGTCTCCTGTTCGAGGCGCATCTTTTCCTTGGCGGCCTCGCGGAGCACCGATAAGGCTTTGGCCATTTCGCCCAGTTCGTCGTTGCGATCGACCTTCGGCGGCTCGGACTCAACGTCTCCCGCGCTGAGCCGCTGCATCGCCTTGACCATCAGGATAATCGGCCGGGAAATGTTGCGTCCGAGATAAAGTGCGAGAAGACCGATCAGCACTGTCAGGAAAGCCGTGCCGTAAAGCAAATTCTGCCGCAGCTGTGCGGCCGACAATTGCGCTTCGGCGTAGCGCTTTTCGGCGGCTTCCTGGACTTTGACGAGACTCGGCCGCAGCCGGTCGTAAATCGTCATCAGATCAGTAACGTCTTCCTGCACCGAATCTTGCTGAACCATGAAGCCCATGAAGCTTTGCTGATAGGCTTCGACGAGGCCCTTGAGCTCGGCCCTTGTGTCGTCTGGGATCGCCGTGGTGGTGAGCAGCTTTTCGAACTCGGTTACGCGTTTGCGCAGCTCTGTTCCATAAGTTTCATCGTCGCGCAGCATGTAATCCTTTTCATGCCGGCGCATCATCAGCATCAGGACGGTCAAGCGGGGTTCGTCAATTTGGCCTAGCCGCGATTCAGCCTTGTGAACGGCGTCGCGCAATTTGCCCTGTAGCCCCTCGTTTTCGTCGAAGCCAAGGTTCTTCTGGCCGGACGCGACGCTCTGGAAGCGGGTGGCGTACATGTTGATGCCGGCGCCGAAGGCGTCCGCCTGCCGCAGGGGATCCGCCGAATCGAGCGATGCGACCAGCTTGCCGATGGCAGCAACCAGCCCGCGGGCGTGAACAATGATCGCCGCGTGCCTGTCGATCGCAGCCTGGCTATGCCTCAGCAGAAATTCGGTGGCGATCTGCTTGGCCTGCAGCATGTCCTGGGACAGGGCGGCGACGTCGGTTGCCAGCGCAGCACTCTGATCGGCGATCTCTTGTTTCCTGTTCTCGATCTGCGAGCCGACGAAATAAACCATGCCGATGAGCAAAAGCCCGCCGATGCCCAGCAAAGCGATGCGCCAGCGCAGGCTGAAACGGAATGACTTTCGTGGCGTGTTTCGTGCCTTATTTCGTGACTTCGCGGCCTTGCTGCGAAGCCGCAAATCGAGATAGCGCATAATCCCAGCCCCTAGACCGGCCGAGGTGTAGCGCCGAATGTTTGGTAAATCGTTCCAAAAGCGTTATTTTTTCACTAGGCTTATTTTTTTACTAATCGCGGCAACCGACCGGCGCTCAAACACTGCTATATGCGGGAATAAATGGGAGGCGCGCTTGACGAGGCACACGACGCGACTTGTGGCGCTGCTTGCGGCAATAGTGGCCGTCGCCGCTGTGTTGGTGCAGGCAAAAGCGGACGACGATTATCCGAACCGCCCGATCGCGCTTGTCATTCCGCTGCCGCCGGGCGGCACCAACGACATCATGGCGCGCGCGGTCGCCGACAAGATGAGCGCGGCGCTCGGCCAGCGCATCGTCGTCGAGAACCGTAATGCCGGCGGCAGCGGCACCGTCGGCACCCGTGAAGTCGCGCACGCCACACCGGACGGCTACACGATCATCCTCGGCTATACGTCGACGCTCGCCACCGGCCCACATCTCTACCAGAATGTCGGCTACGATGCGCGCAAGGATTTTGCGCCGATCGGACTGATTGCGTCGGCGCCGGCATTGCTTCTCGTCTATAGGGATTTTCCGGCGCACAATGTCGGCGAATTGATCGCGATGATGAAGAGCGCCAAGGAGCCAGTGCAGGTCGCGACACCCGGCGCCGGCACCGTCAATTATCTGGCCTCGATCCTGTTCGCGCAGCAGGCCGGCGTGAAAGTCGAGCAGATCGTCGAAAAAGGCTCGAACCCGCTGATCACGGACATGATGGGCGGCTTTGTCAAAGTCGGCTTCAACCCGATCCCGGTGTCGCGGGCGGCGCTCGACAGCGGCCTCATTCGCGCGCTCGCAGTGACCTCCACCAGGCATTCGACGCTGATGCCGGAACTGCCGACGCTCGCGGAATCCGGCTTACCCGGCTTCGACGCCACCTTGACTTATGGGCTGCTCGCGCCTGCCGGCACGCCGAAACTGATCGTCGACCGTCTGAACAAGGAATTGCGCGCCGCGCTCGCCGATGCAGACGTGAAGAAGCGCATCATCAATGAAGGCGGCGAGCCGGCGCCGACCACGCCCGCGGAGCACGCCGCGGTGATCGATCGCGAGGAGACCAAATGGTCGGCGGTGATCCGCGACGCCGGCATCGAGCCGCAATAGATGTTATGCGAAGCACCAATGCGTTCACTCATATGCGGTGTGCGATCTTGCAAACCCGCTGCGGAGCGTTCGCCTGACGCGACAGGGGAGCGTTTTATTGTAGCCGACGATTTCATTCGGTTCGGCGATATTGTCGCGATCTCATCAGGCCCTCTATTGTCACTAGTTGATTTAGAAAAGCTCCAACTCAGGCTGGTGGCAAATGCATCGGTTCCGACCCTCTTGCTTTGCTCGATAAAGCGCCACGTCGGCCCTAGCCACCATCTCTTTCCAATCGCGATCAGCTCGACTTAAAGCAGCAATGCCAAAACTTGCAGTCACACCAATTCTGTCGCCATTCGAGACCATCGCCATGCTGGCAATCGTTTCACGCAACCGTTCAGCCGCTATTGACGCGCCGTCAAGGCCGGTTTCCGGCAAGCCGACGACAAACTCCTCTCCGCCCAGGCGACCAAGAAAATCCATCTCCCTCAAGTTCTGCTTGATTTGTAAGACGACGTTCTTGAGCACCAGATCGCCCGCTGCGTGGCCATAATTATCGTTGATTTTTTTAAAGTGATCTACGTCGACCACAATCACGCTTAGATCTCGCTGATAGCGACTATTTCGTCGGTACTCACGGGTGACCTCGGCCTCGAATGCCCGTCGCGTAAGAGCGCCAGTGAGACTATCGGTTGTCGCGATCTGACGAAGCTCAATCTGCTCCACCATGAGCTGCGCAAGATCGCCGAGTAGATCGAGCTGATCTTTTGTAAAGTCGCGCTCTTTGTGGTCGACAGCACAAATGGCGCCGACCTTGAGGCCGTTCTGCCTCCGCAAAGGGACACTAGCATATGAACGAATATTTGGCTCACCGACAACAAGAGGATTGTCGTGAAAAGCCGGATGTTCGAGTGTGTTTGATACGACACAAAAGTCATTTTTCTCGAACGCATAGTCACAGAGCAACGTGAATCTCGGATCGGTCACGGGATCGAGCCGCTTGCTTGATTGGAGCCATTGGTGATGACGACCGCCGAAGGACATTAAAACGATGGGCGTGCACAACGCCGTCTCAGCCAGCCGGAGCATGCGATCAAATGACTTTTCAGCCGGTGCTTCTAATATACCGCTTTGATGGGCAGCGTCCGGCGCATCCCCCGATGCAGTATCCGTATGCACCATGGCCTCCAATCCGACGCGATAATTTACGCGCCGCATGACCGATTCTAACAACGTTAGCTAAATGAATGATTTCGGAAGTTTGAGCAGGAGAGTGCGAGAGCGGTCCTGAAATCGTTCAATATCGGTTACCTCAGTGCATACATGTCAATGAGTGTCGCAACGGGACCTCAGTTTTTCATCCAAAAGGCCCCCTTTGTGAACGGAGAGAAACCCAATGTCCGCCTTGGGTCATTTTCGACCAATTCAATGTAGCTTCGGGATGCCGATTATACGCCAGGAAGGGGACATCAAGACCGCTGGGGCTTACCGGGACATGCGTTAGGAGCGTCCGCCCAAATCCATGCCGCCGCGCACGGCCCATTTGGTCATACGCCATTCGATGGCGCTTGCGACCGCGTACATGCCGATGCCCATGGCTCCGGTGACGAGAAGGCCGGCGAAGGCCAGCGGCACTTCGAAGCGTGACGACGCGACCAGCATGAAATTGCCGATGCCGCCGTTGGAGCCGACCGTCTCGGCGATGATCGAGCCAACGAAGGCGACGGTGATGGCGACCTTTAGCGAAGCAAAGAAGTAAGGCATCGCCCGCGGCAGGCCGACCTTGCGGATCATCTGCCATTTGCTGGCGCCGAGCGCGCGCAGCACATCTTGCAGCTCCGGTTCGACGGTGGCGATGCCGGTTGCGACATTGACCAGGATCGGAAAGAACGACAGCAGGAACGCAGTGATCACTGCCGGAATGGCGCCGACGCCGAACCAGATGATCAGGATGGGCACCACCGCGACTTTGGGAATGGTGTTGAAGCCGATCAGAGCCGGATAGAAGCCGTCATAGATCAGCGACGACGAGCCGACCGCGATGCCGGCCGACAGGCCGAATACGATGGCGAAGAAAAATCCGATCGAAGTCTCGACAAAAGTGAGCCATGCGTTCTGCAGGATGATGCCGCGCCATTGCCAGCCGGCCGAAAAAATCTCGCTGGGCGAAGGCAGGACGAACGACGCGATCCTGAAGCCGTCGACGAAGGCCTGCCAGAGCAGAAACAGCGCGGCGATGACCAGCCACGGCAAGACGCGGCGGAAGATCTTTTTGCGCGACAGTTTCGGCCGGCGCCGCGGCGCGGGCGCCGAAGCTGCGGCGGGCACTGCGATCTCACTCATGCGATCCTCATGCGGCCACCCGCGCCGAACTGATATGGTCGCGCAGCTCCTGCACCAGGCCGACCGCATAAGGTTCATAGGTCATCGACAGCGTCCGCTGCCGCGGCAGATCGACGACGCGCTCGGCGACGATGCGGCCGGGGCGGGCGCTCATCACCAGGATGCGGTCGGCGAGGAAAACCGCTTCGCGCAGATCGTGTGTCACCAGAATCACGGTCGGACGGCGCGCCAGCCACAAATCCTGCATGGCGAGCCATAATTCCTCGCGCGTGAACATATCGAGCGCGCCGAACGGTTCGTCGAGCATGAGCAGTTTTGGATCGTGAATGAGCGCGCGGCAGATCGAGGCGCGCTGCTGCATGCCGCCGGACAATTGCCAGGGAAATTTGTCCTCAAAGCCCTTCAGTCCGACCAGCGTCAGAAGATCGCGCACCTTGCCTTCATACATCGCGCGCTCGCGGCGCAACCGCGACGCATGCGGCTGCGCGATCTCCAAAGGCAGCATGACGTTATCGAGCGTGGTGCGCCACGGCAGCAGGGTCGGATTCTGAAATGCCATGCCGGTGATCGAGAGAGGCCCATCGACTTCCTTGCTGTCGACAATGACGCCGCCTTTGGTCGGCGGCCACAGCCCGGTGACCACTTTCATCAGGGTCGACTTGCCGCAACCAGACGGGCCGACCACCGCGACGAATTCGCCGGCGTCGACACGCAGCGTCGTGTCGTGCAAAGCAAGCGTGCCGTCGCCGTCCTCGCCGTAGCGCAGCGACACTTGAAACAGCTCGACGAAGTTTTTCATCCGCGGTTGCGTAGTCACGCGGCCGCCATACAGTTGCGAAACGTGTGCCGTTCGGATTTATGAAGTTTATGTGGCGAATAACAATGACGATGCAGTTTGATCATCAAACAGGCACTTCCTCGGCTGCAAACGCCCAGTAGGACGCGTGACACTCGTTCTGTGCAATCGTCATGCCATGGCGGTATGCCGCGGGGTGCAGGGCACGCTTCTTGCAAAGTCGCAGTCACGCGAATTGTAAGGAGCGAAAGCAATGGTTGTGGATGTGTTGCGACGGCACGCCATGGTCCTCGGCGGCGTGTGCCTCGCGCTGCTGGCTGCCATCGCCTGGACGAGCACTTGGACGAGCGCGCGCGCCGGGAGCAAAGACGTCAAACTGATGATGGACTGGATCATCCAGGGCACGCATGCGCCGTTTTTCATTGCGCAGAAGAACGGCTACTTCGCGAAGGAAGGCGTCACCGTCGACACCATCGATGCCGGCAAAGGCGCCACCAATGTCGCGGTTAGCGTCGCGAGTGGCGCCTATCAATTCGGCTGGGTCGATCTGCCGTCGATGATCCGCTTCAACGCGATGAATCCGTCGTCGCCACTGATCGCCGTCTATATCAGCTTCGACGACACGCCACTGGCGCTGATCACGCGCGCCGATGCCGGCATCCGCAAGGCCGCCGATCTCAACGGCAAGAAGATCGCCGGGGGCCCCGGCACCGCCGTCCACGACACGATCTCAATTCTGCTCAAGGCCGCACACGCGCCCGACGTCGATGTCGATTGGGTCAATGTGCAGCCGCAGCTGTTCGGGCCGATGCTCAAGCGCGGCGATGTCGACGGCACCGGCGGGTTTACCAACTCCAATGTTCCTGCTGCGTTAGAAGTCGGCTTTAAGATGAGCGATCTCTTCGTGCTGAAATATTCCGACTTCGGCGCCGATATGTACGGGCTCGCTTTGGTCACCACCAAGCAGTTCGCCGACAATAATCCGGAAACCGTAAAAGGCGTTGTCGCCGCGCTCAATCACGGCACCAAGGACACGATCGCCGATCCCGACGCGGCGCTGGCGCTGATGCAGGCGCACGATCCGATGATGAAGATGGATATCGAGAAAGTGCGGCTCGGGCTGGCGCTCGATCTGACCAAGACCAAGCATGTCGTCGATAAGGGCTTGAGCGTGGTCGAGCCGAAGAAGCTGCAATTCACTATCGACTCGATCGCCGACGCCTATAAGCTTTCATCCGAACCGGATCCGGCGTCGGTCTATACCGAGAAATTTTTGCCGCCGCTTGCCGACCGCAAGCTTTGACGGCACATTTCAGTCATCCCGCGAGCTAAATAATTCGGCCGTGCGGAAGTGACCTCCGCACGGCCGCTGCACATATAAGTCACCTGCACTTATAAGACGCCGCTTGCGCGCGCCGTTATAGGCCGCGGCGGAAACCGCCGCGCATACCGCCAGCGAGCAGCGAGACCAGAAACAACACCAGCGCCACAAAGAATACGATCTTGGCAATGCCGACCGCGGCGCCTGCAATACCGCCAAAGCCGAGAACGCCGGCGATAAGCGCAATAATCAATAGAGTAACAACAAGGTTCAGCATATCCGCACTCCCGGTTGTTCGATGTCGTGCAAATAACGCACGAGGCCGGGCGTGGTTCCGTTTGCGATGCGGGTGAGGATGCTTCAGACTTGATCGGGATCGTTTCTGGGCGGGAACAACAGAACGCCGAGCACCAGAAGAGCGCCGAGTGTCCCGTAAATCTGCAATTCGCAATTGTGCAAGGCGGCCGCGAATTGACCGCACAGGCGGTCGGCCTGATGGAGCATAGAAAGTGTAGTGATCATCCAGGTGCCCTCATCATCGGCAGTAAATTGCGTTATGACCCCTCGATGGCGGTCGCTTTGCTGCGTGAACCAAGCAAAAGTGTGACGCGCGATACGGCGCCAGCGCCGTTTTCATTCGATCTTCGTGCCGCTCGCACGGATCACATTGCCCCAGCGTTCGCGCTCGGCTTTGAGGAAGCGATCCATATCCTCCGGCGCGCCGCCGACGGCGGTCATGTACCATTTATCCAGCCGGTCCGTGACATCGGGCATTTTCAGCACGTCGTTGATGGCGACCGACAACTTGCCGGTGATTGCGTCGGGCGTGCCGGGCGGCGCCACCATGCCCTGCCAAACCTTGGCAAAAAAGCCGGGCAATGCCTCGGAAATAGTGGGTATATCCGGATATGCGGAGAAGCGTTTGTCTCCGCCCAAGCCCAGCAATTTCAATCTGCCGTCGGGAAGGTATGGACCGCCGGTGGCCATCTCACCGAACATCAGATCGACGTGACCGGCAATCAAATCGGTCACGGCCGGATTGGTGCCCGCATAGGGAACGTGAATCATCTTCACCCCGGCCATCATGCTGAACAACTCGCCGGTCAGGTGGCCGGAACTGCCGATGCCCTGCGAGGCATAGTTCAGCTTGCCGGGATTTGCTCTGGCGTAGTCGATGAACTGCTGCAGGGTATTGACGGGGACCTTGGAGTTGACCAGGAGCACGATGTTTGCCGCCGCCGCCACGGAAACGGACACCAGCGCGTCGGGATCGAAGTTGAGCTTCGTGTAAAGACTCTCGTTGGCGACGAGCGGCGGCTGCGCCGAGAACAGCAGCGTGTAGCCATCGGGCTTGGCGCGGAACACGGCCTCCGAGCCGACATTGCCGCTCGCACCCGGACGGTTCTCGACGACAACCGGTTGGTTCAGTCGCGCCTGCAATTTATCGGCAAGGACGCGCGCGAGGATGTCGGTGCCCCCGCCGGGCGGATAGGGCACGATAATGAGGACCGGCCGGTCTGGATAATGCGCGACATCCGTCTGCGCGCCGGCCGGCCCGATCAAGGTGCAAACGGCGAGGGCGATGCCATACACCACACGCAACAAGATGAATCGCGCATGCCGCGATAAACTGCTCGCCCTTATCATTCGCCTCTCCTCCCGATCGTGATTATGCTTGTCGTGCTGGGCGTCCTGAATCATCGGCCATTGGCAAGAGCGACGTCAACCGCCGTCGGTGACGTCCGGCAACGCGTGTTCGTCCGCAGAGAGCCTCGGGAGCCGTGACGTGCAATACAGGACTATCGGCAAGAGCGGCCTCGTCGTTTCGGAGATCGCCTTCGGCTGCGGCGGCAATGCGGGCCTGATGGTACGGGGCCGTCCTGACGAGCAGCTCGCAATTGTCGGCCGCGCGCTCGAGCTCGGCATTACCTACTTTGACAACGCGCCCGACTACGGTGATGGAATCGCCGAAACCCATCTCGGCCGCGCGCTGAAGACGCTCGGTGTCCGTCCGGTTCTCAACACCAAGGTTGAAATCCGCAAAGGCAATCTCGGTGATGTGGCCGGCCATATCGTGCGCTCGGCCGAGGAAAGCTTGCGGCGGCTTGGTGTCGATTATGTCGACATGCTGCAAATCCATAACGGCCCCTCACGCACCGGGCCGAAGCTTGAGGGCCGCAGCTATACGCAGTTGTCGCTCGATCATTTCCTGCAGCCGGGCGGCGTGCTCGATGGCATCGAGCGCCTCAAGCGCTCCGGCAAGATCAAATATGCAGGCTTCATTTGCCGCGGCAATGACGGCGCGGAGGTGCGGCAACTCCTCGACACCGGCGTGTTTGACCTCATCAACGTGCCGTATACGCTGTTCAATCCCACGGCCGGACGGGGGCGGCCGAACGGGCTGACGCTGGAGAAGGACTTTGGCGACGTGATCAGCTCCGCACATGCGCGCGGCGCCGCGGCCGCGGTCTACAGTCCGCTCGCAAGCGGCTTTCTGACCGACGATAGCGTCGCCGGACTGCCAAGACATGAATTGGCGCGTGTTTACGATCTTGAATCGCCCGCTTCGCTGCGGCTTCGCCGCATGGCCCGCGAGCTGACTTTCTTGTCGCGCGAGAACGGATGCACGCTCGCCCAAGCGGCGTTTCGCTTCGCATTGATGCACGACGGCGTGGCGACCGCGCTTGGCGGCTTCTCGACACAAGCCCAGCTTGAAGAGATCGCCGCGGTCTCCGGCGCGCCGCCCTTCTCGGCCAATCAGATGCGGCGGCTCGAGGCGCTGTGGAACGCCGACTTTGGATTCTCTGTTGGAGCATGATCTTTTCCGAAAACCGGTATCCACTTTTCGGGATCATGCTCTGACCGGTCAGGAGGACTCGACGACGGCGTCCGCTTGAAGCGTCGCCGAGCGCGCATTGCCGCGCGTTGCGATTTCGGCTTCTTCGATGCTCCGATGCAGTTCCTTGACGAGCTCGATCGCGGGACCGTAGCGATCGGCGTCATCGTTGGCGAAGCCCTTGTGGTACATTTTCCGAAAACCCTGGCTCAGGAAAAGCTGCCGCGTCGCCCAATCCGGCGAAGTCCAATCACCGGGCGCCGCGCCGCTGCCGTGAAGCATGACGCCGGTATCATCGCGGAAGACGTTCATCGGCTCCTTGCCGTCTTCGACGCGTGTTATCTGCTCGTCGAGCTGGCGGCGCAGCAGCGCGATCGGAACATCGGTGCGTCCGAGGACCTCCTTCGACCTGTCGGTGATCGGCCCTTGCGCGACCCAGACGAGTGCATCCTGCGCGAGGACGTAATCGAGGATCGGACGCCCGCTCGCGTCGTACATCGGCGGCTCGTACCACGGCACGTAGTCCTGATGCGGCGCCTTGATGCCGTGGGGCGCCGCGTAGACCTGATAGCAGATGTGGTAAGTGTGCGTGTCGTCCATCGGCACGCGGATCTGGAATTCGCTGCGCGGTGCGCCTGCCTTGCCGGTCTGCGTGAAAAAGGGAAAGATCACCGTCGAATGCCGCCGCACGTGATCGGCCTCAGCGCCAAGCTCCTTTGAATAGGCGATGCCCTTCTCGAAGCCGTGTTGTGTCGGCCGCGCGTAAACTTCCTTGATGCCGTTACCCCATTTGGTGCGCGTATGGAGCGTATGGTCGAGGCTCGCGGCGCGTTCGGCGAGACGGCCGTCCCTCTCCAAAATGTACCGGAACAGATGGCCGTGCGCCCAAACGCTGTGCGTCGGATCGCCGGTGTTTTCCTGACATTGCAGCCAATTGCAGTCGATGACGTTGATGGCAATCTGCCGCACGGCATTCGGCCAAACGAACAGATCCCAGCGCGGCAGCGCCGGAGCGGGCAACGGACCCATATAAGCGAAGATCAGGCCGCCCAATTCGCGCGCTGGATAGGCTTTCAGCTTGGCCTTGATTGCACCCTTGTTTTCCATCGGGCGGTCGAGACATTCGCCGTCGGCGCCATAGAGCCAGCCGTGATAAGGGCAGCGCAGTCCGCAATCGTCCGGAATGCCGAATTGCATGTCGACGAGACGGTGAAGACACCTGTCGCCGATCAGTCCGAAGTTGCCGCGGCGGTCCTGGTAGAGGACGAGGTCTTCGCCGAGAACGCGCACCTTGCGGACGGGATTCTCGCGGAGCTGTGCCAGCGGTGCGATCGGGATCCAATAGCGGCGCATAAGCTCGCCGCATGGGGTTCCGGGTCCTACGCGGGTCAGACGCGCGTTTGCTTCGGGGCTCAGCATGATGTGTCACTCCCTCCTTGCGCGTTCTTTGCACGCAATGGTGCGTGATTTTAGATCGGCGGCCTGCATAGGCGCAAGTTACCGAGTTGCATGCTTGACCTGCACGCCGACCTCCATTTGATTGGCGTGAAGACGCAGATCGAAAGGACGCGGAAGTTGAGGACGCGCGAAGTGCTGCGGCGAGCCGGATTGCTGTTATGGGTCCTTGCTGTCGGGCTTGCTGCTTTGGCCGGACTTGTGGCTTTGGCCGGATTTGCGGCCGCCGACGATTATCCGGCGCGGCCGATCACACTGATCGTTCCCTATCCGGCGGGCGGCGGCAACGACGTGCTGGCGCGCATGGTCGCCGCCAAGATGAGCGTGACGCTCGGCCAGCCCATCGTGATTGAGAACCGCGGCGGCGCCGGCTCTACGATCGGCACCCGCGACGTCGCACGCAGCACGCCGGACGGCTATACGCTGTTGATCGCGACGAGCTCGCTCGCCATCAATCCGCAGCTTTATCCAGACACCGCCTATGATCCGGTGAAGGATTTTTCGCCGATCGGGCTGATCGCCAAGAGCCCGAATCTGGTGCTGGCGACTCCTTCGCTGTCGGCACAGAATATTGCCGAACTGATCGCGCTGGCGAAGCAAGAGCCCGGCAAGCTCGATTTCGCCTCGACCGGGATCGGCACCTCGACGCATCTTTCCGCCATGCTGTTCGCGACGATGGCTGGCATCAAGATCAATCCGGTGCCGTACAAGGGCGTGGCGCCGGCGCTCACCGATCTGATCGGCGGCCAGGTGCCGTTGATGTTCTGCCCGATCACGAGCGCTGTTGGTTTCGTGAAAGCGGGGAATGTGCGCGCGCTTGCCGTGACGGGATCGGCGCGTTCGCCTTCATTTCCCGATCTGCCGACCGTTGCAGAAGCCGGATTGCCGGACTACGCGGCCGAATTGCACTACGGCCTGCTCGCGCCGGGCGGCACGCCGACGCCCATCATTGCCAAGCTCAACGCGGCGCTCAATGCCGCCCTGGCCGAAGACGATATCAAAAGCCGCTTGCGCTTCGAAGGCAGCGAGCCGCTGCCGTCAACGCCGCAAGCCTACGCCGCCGATATCGCAAGCGAGCAGGCGAAATATTCCAAGATCGTGCAAATGTCCGGCGGCAAGCCGGAGTGATGAGAACGTGCATTTGCGAAATGCGGGATGCGTCAAATGACACATCATGAGATGTTTGTCTCAAATCACGACTAGCCAACGTGGATTACGATTGGCTTGCTCGGGATGCGGTGTTGCCGTAGGGGCACGGAACCACAAATTCCAGACATCGTGCACTTTGCCGGTTTGCCCCCCACACACTTCAAGACATTATAGCCAACGCGGTTTCTGTTCACGCAACGCAAATTAGTCCTTCGGCGGACCCTCAAGCAAGCCGTGCCTCATAGTGCTCCAATGCAAGCAATGTCACACAGCAGTTGGCGCAGGCGACGTCTGCTGCTGACGGCAAGTTTTGCCGCCGCACTGATCGGAATGGGCGCCGCGCCGGCTTCAGCGGCTTCTCTCTTCAACGGCCACAACATCAACCAACAGAACGTCGCCAACGGACTCAACAATTTCTTCAACAGCGGAGGCGAAGTTCCGGGCGACTTCTTTGAAGTTGGCGGACTGAGCCAGCTCGACGGCGAGGTCGGGACCGGTGCCGAGCGCGGCGCGTTCCATCAGACGAGTGGATTTCTGCGGCTGCTGCAGGACCAGGGTGCTGGCGGCAACGGAGGCGCGGGCGGCAACAGCGGTTTCTTTGGTACCGGCGGCACGGGTGGTGCCGGTGGAAACGCCGGCGTCGGCACCGGAGGTGCGGGCGGCAACGGCGGCTTCCTCTTTGGTAACGGTGGCGCGGGCGGCGCGGGCGGAAATGCCGGCGTCGGCACCGGAGGCACCGGAGGTGCGGGCGGTAACGGCGGTTTCTTTGGTACCGGTGGCACGGGAGGCGCGGGCGGAAATGCCGGCGTTGGCACGGGAGGCACTGGAGGTACCGGCGGTGCGGGTGGCAATCCCGGCACCGGCACAGGAGGCACGGGCGGCAACGGCGGTCACTTTGGTGGCACGGGAGGTACCGGAGGTACCGGCACAGGAGGCACCGGTGGCACGGGCGGCAACGGTGGTCACTTCGGTGGCACGGGAGGCAACGGCGGAAATGCCGGCGCCGGCACTGGAGGTACCGGTGGCACCGGCGGTTCGGGTGGCAATCCCGGCACCGGCACAGGAGGCACGGGCGGCAACGGCGGTCACTTTGGTGGCACGGGAGGCAACGGAAGCAACGGCGGAAATGCCGGCGCCGGTGGCACGGGAGGTACCAACGGTACCGGCGGCGCGGGTGGCAATCCCGGCGGCGGCACTGGAGGTACTGGCGGCACGGGTGGCAATCCCGGCACCGGCACAGGGACCCCCGGCGGCAACGGGTGCCCTGACGGTAACAGTGGCACCGGCGGCAATGGTTGTAATGGCGGCACAGGCGGCAAAGGCCGGCTGTTCGATTATGCGCCGCTGCCGACCAAGGCGCCGCCACCGACGCTCGACCAGCGGACCTTCGACCAGCGCTGGTCTGGCTGGGGCGCCGGCTACGGCGCCCGCAGCCTCACCGCTGGCAATTCGACAGTCGGGTCGACCGATGTCACCACCACCTCCGCCGGCTATGCGGGCGGCATGGAATATCGGCCGACGCCCGATGCGCTTTTCGGTTTTGCGCTCGCCGGCGGCGGCTTGAATTGGGGATTGGCCAACGCGCTTGGCACCGGGCGCAGCAACTCTTTCCAGGCCGGCGCCTATGGCCGGACAAATTTCGGGTCGACCTACGTCTCCGGCGAACTCGCCTTCGGCAGCAATTCGTTCGCGACCAGCCGCAGCGTTCTCACCGAACAACTCGACGCGAACTTTCATGGGCAGAGCTACGCGTTGCGCCTGGAGGCTGGCAACCGTTACGGGCTCGCAGCGCCTGGCGGCCGCGCGGGAGTCACACCGTACGCGGCGTTGCAGACGCAATGGTTTCACACGCCAGCCTACAGCGAGACCGGAGGCGACTTTGCGCTTGCCTACAATTCCATGACCGCAAACGACACCCGCACCGAGCTTGGCGCGCGCTTCGATAATTTTACGACATTGAGCTCAATGCCGCTGATCCTGCGGATGCGGCTTGCCTGGGCGCACGATTTCGTCAGCACTCCGGCGCTGAACGCGGTGTTCGAGGCGCTGCCCGGCTCGAACTTCACCGTGAACGGCGCGCCGATTCCGCACGATTCCGCGCTCACCTCCGCCGGCGCGCAACTGTTCTTCGCGCCAAACTGGTCGCTGCTCGCCAAGTTTGATGGCGAGTTCGCCTCCGGCTCGCAGACTTATGCCGGCACGGGAACGCTGCGTTACGTGTGGTGACAGCAACCACGCTTTCTACGGCCGGCGATGTCAGCTTCCTAAGTGGACATTCACGAAGAACGGCTTAGAGCAACCGGCCATCGTCACCATGAAACGGATAGGGGCCGTCGAAATCGCCGATCGGCACGCTGTGGGTGACGACGGCGCCAAAGCTGTCGCCCGGAAACCAGGTATGCAGATGAAAGGCCGGCGGCTCGATGTTGAACGACGGCGGCAGATGCGCGTCGAGGTCGAGCGCGACGGCATGATTGGGCGCCGGGCAAATCGTTGCGGCAATGCCGGCGAAAGCCGTCAGCGTGGCGCGATGAACATGCCCGGCGGCGACCAGCCGCGCGCGCGGATGTTTTCTGATGAGCGCGGCGAGATCAGCCGCATTGCGCAGGTTCTGAACATCCATATGCGTGATGCCGGTTATGAACGGCGGATGGTGCAGGAACAGCAGCGCCGGCCGTGTGGTTGATGCGCTGAGCACGGTGTCGAGCCATTCAAGGCCCGCGCTGTCGAGCTCGCCATGCGCCGCGCCGGGCACGGTCGAATCCAGAAGCACGATATCGACATCGCCGACTTTGCGGACGGAATGGAGCGCGCCGCTTGACTGCGCATAGCCGAGGCCGGGCAGCGCCGCGCGCATCAGGTCGCGGCTGTCGTGGTTGCCGGGAATGGCGGCGAACGGCAGATCGAGTGGCGCCAGCAGCTCTTTCAGATGATCGTATTCGGCGGCGAGCGGCGTATCGACGAGATCGCCGGAGATCACCAGTAGATCCAGCCGAGGCGTGAATCGGTTTAGTGTTGCGATGGCGCGGGTCAGCGCCGCTGCGGTGTCGACCCGCCGATAGGCAAGCTCGCCCCGCTGTTTGATGTGCAGATCGGAAATTTGCGCGATCAGGAGCGGACGCGTGCTCACGGCGCGTCTTCCGGAAGCAGGCGGATCGCGGCCGGATCGATCGCCAGGCCGACGCGGTCGCCAGCCTTGATCGCCGTGGAGTTCGGTACGTCGACGGTGATGGCCTTGGCGGCGACGCCGCCGATCCAGGCGCGCTGCCGGTCGCCGACAAAACTGACGCTGTCCACCTGGCCCGCAAGTGCCGCGCCGTCGGGCGCGACGATGCAGATCGACTCGGGGCGGATCATCGCGAAGACCGTGCTGCCAGCTTGGCCATTAACGGCGCCTTGCGTAAGCGGCAGCTTGCCGCCGGGCAGCATCAGCGCGCCGGCGTCGCATTGCGCCTCGACGATATTGGCGGCGCCGACGAATTCGGCGACGAAGCGGTTGGCGGGCGCAAAATAAATCTCGCGCGGCGTGCCGATCTGAGCGATGGCGCCCTTGCGCATGACGACGATGCGGTCGCCAAGCGCCATGGCTTCAGCCTGGTCGTGCGTCACATAGATCGCGGTGATGCCAAGGGTGCGAAGCAGCCGGTTGAGTTCGCCGCGCAGCCGGTCGCGCAGCGCCGCGTCGAGCGCGGTCAGCGGCTCGTCGAGGAGGAGCACGCTCGGCCGCGCCGCCACCGCCCGCGCCAGCGCCACGCGCTGGCGCTGGCCACCGGAGAGCTGATCGATACGGCGATGTTCGAGCCCTTCGATGCCGGTCAGTTTCACCAGTTCGGCGATGCGCCCTTTGCGCTCGCCGTTGGGAATGCCGCGGATTTTCAGGCCGTAGCCGATATTGTCGCTGACATCCATATTGGGAAACAGCGCGTAGGATTGAAACACCATGCCGACATTGCGCCGTTCGATCGGCACCCCCGTCACGTCGGCGTCGTTGAACAGGAGTCGGCCGCCGGTGTCCGGCGTCTCGAGCCCGGCAATGATGCGAAGCAGCGTGGTCTTGCCGCAGCCGGACGGACCGAGCAGCACCAAGGTCTCGCCGCGCGCGACATGAAGCGTCACCGGTTCGAGCGCACGCGTGCCGTCGGAAAAGGTCTTGCCGCAGGCCTCGATGCCGAGCGCGACACCGTGGCTGGATTGTTGGCCCGATCCCCGCGCCGCGTTCTGTCCGTTTTGCCGATCGCTCATCACCGCATCCCTGTCGGACCGCCGCGAGTGCCGGCAAAGATCTGCATCGCCGTCAACAGCGGAATGATCATAACAAAAAAGACCAGCGTATAGGCCGACGCCACTTCAAGCCGCATCGAGGCGTAACTGTCGGCAAGCCCGACCGGCAGCGTTTTGGTCAGCGGCGTGTGCAGCATCCAGGTCAGATTGAACTCGCCGAGCGACAGCGTCACCACCATCAAAGAACCTGCGAGAATGCCGGGCCGTGCATTGGGCACGATGACGTCGCGGAAGCGCCGCCACGGCGAGGCGCCGAGCGAGGACGCGCCTTCGTCGAGCGTCTTCACGTCGATGGCAGCGAACACCGCCATCACCGAGCGCACCATGAAGGGCAGAGTGAAGATCGCGTGGCCGGCCAGAATGAACAGCCAGGAACGGCGGAAGTCGCTGAAGCTCTGGTAGGTGAGGAGCAGCCCGAGCGCGATGGCGAGGCCGGGAATGGCGAGCGGCAAGGTGATGATCTCTTCGACCGCGCGCGACAGCCGGTCGTTGCGCAGATGCAGCGCGTAAGCCGCGGGAACGCCAACCACGAGGGTGATGGCGAGCGCCGAGAACGCGATCAGAAACGAACGGAAGATGGTGTCGTCATAGAGGCCCCAGACCTGAGCTATCCATTGCAGCGTAAGTCCGGATTTGATGCCGAGGAAATAATTGACGGTGACGCCCGCCATCATCGACAGCACCGCGGGCACGATCAGGAATGCCGCGACCAGCAGCGTGAACAAAAGCTGCGCGGCGAAGATCACGCGGTCGCGGGTCGTCTTCATCCGGCTGCCGCTACGGTGTTGCCGCCGAAAGTGCGGGCGAGCGCGAGAATGGCCCAGGTGACGAGGCCCAAGCTCACCGACAGCGCCGCGGCAACAGCGAAATTCGCCGATAGCGTGAACTCGGTGTAGATCAGCATCGGCAGCACGTCGATGTCGGTCGCGAGCGTAAAGGCGGTGCCGAAAGCGCCCATCGCGGTGGCGAAGGCGATCGCGCCCGAGGCAATGAAGGCGGGCGTCAGCGCCGGCAGCACGACGTCGCGGATGACGCGCCACGGCCCGGCGCCGAGCGCGCGGGCGGCTTCTTCGAGCGACGGATCGAGTTTCTCCACCGCCGCCATGATGGTGAGGATGACGCGCGGAATGGAGAAATAGAGGTAGCCGAGAAACAGGCCCTGCAGCGAATAGGCGAATACCTGCTTGTCGTTGAACAGTGCGAGCGTGATCTGGCCGATCAGGCCCTGCCGGCCGGCGAGAAGAATGATCATGAAGCCGACGACGACGCCGGGAAAAGCCAGCGGGAACGTCAGCATCGCGATCAGAAAGGCGCGTCCGGCGAAACGATGGCGCTGCAGAAAGATGCCGCTGATGGTCGCGATCACGAGCGTGGCGGCGGTGGTCGCCGCCGCCAGTAGCACGGTATTGATCAAGGTCGAGCGGTAACGCGGATCGAGCAGAATGGCGGCATAGGCGGTCAAGCCTTTGCTGCCGCTTGCGCCGACCACGACGAGCCGCGCCATCGGCAGCACGAAGAAGGCCGTGACCAGAATGGCGAGCGGCACAAAGCAAAGGACAATGAACGTCTTCTTGCTCATGAGCGAGTGTGGCTCGGCGAGACGCGCCGGACCACAAAATGCATCAATGCGCGAGAGCGAGATAGCGCTCGGTGAAGCCGCTCTGCAGCGACTCCATCTTGGCCCAGTCCACGCTCTTGGCGCGGGCGTATTCGCTGTCAGGCAGGAATTTGGCCTTGATGGCGGGCGGCAGTTCGATCGGCCGCGACGGACGCAAATAGGCATTGGCCCACAGCGCCTGGCCCTTATCGGACAGGAAATAGTCCAGCACCTTTTGTGCCTTCTCTTTATCCGGCGCGTTTTTCACCAGCGACGTCACATAGGGGAAGACGACCGTGCCTTCGCAGGGAATGACGAATTCAAAATGGCCGTTCTCGCTGTATTTGGCGCGGTAGGCGTTGAAGTCGTAATCGAACAGGATCGGGATTTCGCCCGACACGACGCGCGCATAGGACGTCTGCTTCGGCACGATCGGCTGGTTCTGGTGCAGCTCTTTGAAGAAATCGACCGCCGGCGTCATATCACCGTCGCTGCCGCCGAGTGCTGTGTTGACCGCCACCGCGCCGACATAACCCACCGCGGCGGAGGACGGATCGAGATAGCCGACCATGCCTTTATATTGCGGCTTCAACAAATCCTTCCAGCATGCCGGCACTGGTGCGCCGCCGAGCGCGTCCTTGTTGACGAAAAGGCCGAGTGTGCCGGAATGAATGGTCGTCCAATAGCCGTCGGGATCCTTCAGGCCGTCGGGGACCTGTTCGGACAGCTTCGGCTTATAGGCCTCGATCAGATCGCCCGCGGCTTTCGCTTTCATGCCGAAATTGACGCCCCAATAGACGACGTCGGCGACCGGGTTCGCCTTCTCGGCGATGATCTGCGACATCGCCTGGCCGGAATTCTTGTTGTCGAAGGGAATGTCATAGCCGAGATCGGCTTTGATCTCCTTGAGCATGGTGGCGAAGTCGGCCCATTGCGGCGGACAATTGTAGCAAATGACATCGGCCGCTTTTGCCGTCGCGTGCGGCACGATCGCCGTGAGCGCGACGACAAACAAACCCGCAATCCAAGACTGAAGCCAAGTCTGAAACCGTTTGCGCATTGCTCCGCCTCCCAAAGATCCAGTGCTGCAAGCCAGTGATGCTATGACATGTGACATGATGTGTTAAAAGCAGGCGCACGATAGTATTGCAGCCCGATGACAGATGCGGCTTGAGACTAAGCTTCTAAACAGAACTCGCCAATAGACCGGAACGCGAGGGGCGGCTGGTAAAAGAGCCGGCCGAGACCGGAGGGTGCCATGAATTTCGATTTCACGCCGGAGCAGCAGCGATTTGCACAAGAGGTGCGGCGCTTCGCCAGCGCGCATCTCGCCAAGGATGCACTCAGGCGCGCGCATGCGCCGGGTTATCCGTTCGATGTGGCGGCGCTGATGGCAAAGCAAGGCCTGATGGGCATCACGCTGCCGCAGAGCGAAGGCGGGCCGGGCGGCACGCTGATGGATGCCGTGGTCGCCATCATGGAAGTCGCGGCCGTCTGTCCGCGCAGCGCCGATGTCGTGCAATTCGGCAATTTCGGGCCGATCCGTACCTTCGCCGAATATGGCACTCAAGCACAGAAGGCGCGCTGGCTCGACGACCTTTTGTCAGGCCGCGTCGTCATGTCTCTCGGCATGACCGAGCCAGACGCGGGCTCGGCCGTCACCGATCTGAAAACCAGCGCGCGCGCCGACGGCTCCCACTACGTCATCAACGGCAGCAAAGTGTTCGCGACCTTCAGTCCCGACGCGCATGTCTTTCTGGTCTATGTGCGTTTCGGACCGGGGCTCGACGGCATCGGCTCGGTTCTCGTCGAATGCGGCACGCCGGGTTTTTCCGTCGGTGCACCGCAGGCCTTCATGAGCGGCGAGGAATGGAGCGAGCTCACTTTCAAGGATTGCAGTATTCCGGCGGGGAACGTGCTGCTCGGCCCCGGCGGCTTCAAGAAGCAGATGGCGGGCTTCAATGTCGAACGGCTCGGCAATACCGCGCGCTCGCTGGCGCTCGGCCGCTATGCCTTCAACGCCGCGCGCGACTATGCGAAGAAGCGCGGGCAGTTCGGCCGGCCGCTGTGCGAATTCCAGGGCCTGCAATGGAAGTTCGCCGACATGGCGATCAAGCTCGATAGTGCCGAGCTTTTGTTATTTCGCGCCGCGGCCAATGCCGATCGCGGCCTGCCGTCGGCCTACGAGACCGCGGTCGCCAAGGCCGCCTGCAATCAGGCCGGCTTCGAGGCCGCGAACGAAGCGGTGCAGATCATGGGTGCGCTCGGCTATAGCCGCGAGACCTTGGTCGAATATTGCATGCGGCGGACGCGCGGCTTCCTGATCGCCGGCGGCTCTCTCGAAATGCTGAAGAACCGCATCGCCGAACATGTCTTCGACCGCCGCTTCGATCAGCGCAACCGGCCGCCCGCCGCCGCGGGGTGATTGCCGCGCGGTTTCATTGAGCATGATCTTTTCGGAAAACTGGTTTCCACCCTCGGATCAAGTCCAAGGGCATGCTTTTCCGGATCATGCTCTACGGCCGGCGGCCGCGGACAAAACTCAGCAACAGCCAGGCCACCAGTGCGGCGCCCGCGATCAGCGCGCCGATATCGAGCTCACGGCTTGGCCGCAGCACCGTCGCGAGCGCCAGCGCCGCGAGCAGCAGATTGACGGCAAAGACGCGCCGCACGATCTGAATGACGGTGAGGCCATGATCCGTCGCGCGCTGATAGAAATGCGAGCGATGCGGCTGCCACACTTTCTCGCCGTTGAAGACGCGGCGCAAAAGCGTGATGGTTGCATCGGCGAGGTAATAGAGCGGCAGCAGGACCGCAGCTGCCGGCGCGCCATTGCCGGCGACGAGAACCAGCAGCCAGCCGAGCATGAGTCCGATTGGCAGGCTGCCGACATCGCCGAGGAAGAGCCGCGCCACCGGGCGGTTGAAAAGTGCAAAGCCGATCATCGCGCCGCATAGCGCGAGACTGACGACGATGGCCCAGGGCGGCAGCATGTCCTGAAGCCCGATCGCCGCCACCGCCGCACTGACCGGCACGACTTCGGCGACCGTCATCCAGTCGAGCCCGTCCATGAAGTTCACGAGATTGACGAACCACAGGCCGCCGAAAATCAGCAGCGCGCGCTCGACCCACCATGGCAGCAACGGCGCAACGCGCAGCTCGTCGGGCAAACTGAAAATCACGGCGGCGACCGCGATCGCCTGCAGCAGGAATCGCGGCACGACATAGTCTGGGTGAATGTCGGCGATAGTACCGACGATCGCGATCAGAACGACGGCGGAAAACACGATGGCAAGCGGAATGGTGCCGGCTTCGTCCGACGCCGTGTACAATATGCCGACAGAGACCACGATCGTCGCGGCGACCACGGCAATGCCGCCGCCCTGCCGCGTCGGGATCCGGTGCGAAGAGCGCGCATTGGGGCGGGCGAGCGCGTAACGCTTGAACACCGGACGCAGGAAAATGATCAGCGCTATGCACATGAGCATCGCGCTGACGACGATCGCCGCCGGGATTGTGATCGCGTCATCCAGCATTCCGGGCCGCCTTCATCGGGTCCCTGGTTCGCTTGCAGGCTCTAGCATAGAAATTCGGCGGGGCCATTTCACGGCGGATTTCCTTATGATGTTGATCGAAGCCGCGGAAACCGCGTAAGGCTTGGCGGATGACGGCCAAGTCTACCAACAAGCCCACCAATATGCCTGCGACCATGTCCCGCTTCGACCGCGCGGCCTTGCAATGGCTCGCCGACTGGCTTGCCGTCGGGGTTGCACTGGCGCTGCCGTGGTCGACGTCGCTTGCCGGCATCCTCATCGTCGCCTGGCTTCTTGCCGTGCTGCCGACACTGGACATGGCGGCGGTCAAACGCGAACTCATGACGCCGGCGGGCGGCCTTCCGGTTCT
>DATHPQ010000005.1:0-28373 GCA_035483735.1 Xanthobacteraceae bacterium
GCGCGCCGCCGCACGAGGCAGTGGCGCGCGGACCTTTTGCCGCGAACACGGTAAACCGAAGCGTTGAAATGATGGCCTAATAGCGGCGGAACAGCCCGACCAGCTTGCCCTGAATGCGCACCCGGTTGGGCGGCAGGATCCGGACTTCATAGGCGGTATTGGCCGGCTCGAGCGCGATCGAGGCGCCGCGGCGGCGGAAGCGCTTCAGCGTGGCTTCCTCGTCGTCGATCAGCGCGACGACGATATCGCCGGTATCGGCAGCGTCGGTGCGCTTCAACAGCACCATGTCGCCGTCGAGAATGCCGGCTTCGATCATCGAATCGCCGCGCACTTCCAGGGCGAAATGTTCGCCCGAGGTGAGAAGATCGGGCGGCATGTTGACGGTGTGGCTGCGGGTTTGGATCGCCTCGATCGGCGTGCCCGCAGCAATGCGGCCCATCACCGGCACTGCGACCGGGCGGCCGCCTTCGTCCTCCGATGCGGTCCGCACCCGGCCGAGATTGCCTTCGATGACGCTCGGGGTGAAGCCGCGGCTCCGCCCTCCAGCAACGCCCTGCGCGACTGATTCCGGCAGCTTGATCACTTCAATGGCGCGCGCACGATTGGGGAGGCGGCGGATAAAGCCGCGCTCCTCGAGCGCGGTAATGAGGCGATGAATGCCCGACTTGGAGCGCAAATCGAGCGCGTCCTTCATCTCGTCGAAGGACGGAGGCACGCCGGCCTCCTTGAGGCGCTCATGGATAAAACGCAAGAGTTCAGCCTGCTTGCGAGTCAACATCGACGCTCTCTCCCCAATAACCCTAAAGCGAGTGCAGGTTGGCGGTAGCTCGGCGGCGAGTTCTGGATATGGATCACTGGCTGCCGAAACAAATCATGAACGGACACTATCCGTTCCATATGTGTTCCGCAACCATTTAATTTGGGGTGAAGAAAGCAGGGGCTTTCGCGAACCGCCGCTTAACGCTCGAATTTAACGATGCGGCAGCGGCTGCCGGCTTTGGCGGCGGGCTCGTAAGGGTCTCGGATCACGAGACAATCAGCCTGCGCCAGCGGCACCATCATGGAACTGTCCTGGATCGGAAAGGGCGTCGCTACCAGTCCGTCATTGCCCGTCTGCAACGTGGCGCGAAGGTAATCGGCGCGCTCGTCGTTGGCGGCGAGGTCGCAACCGAGCAGCGCCGATTCGACGGGCGCGGCAAGATCGCTGCGTCCGCTCATGCGGCGGATCAGCGGGACGAGAAACAGGAACGCGCAGACATAGGACGACACCGGATTGCCGGGCAGGCCGAGCACTTGTGTCGCGCCGAGCCTGCCGTGCATCAATGGTCGGCCCGGCCGCATGGCGATCTTCCAGAACGACAGCTCCATGCCTTCGGCGGCGAACGCTTTCTGCACCAGGTCGTATTCGCCGACCGACGCGCCGCCCGTGGTCACCAGGATATCGGCGCCGAGCTCTCGGGCCTTGCGCACCGCGGCGATGGTCTCGTCGAGCCTGTCGCCGACCACGCCAAGCTCGATCACGTCGGCGCCTTCCTCGCGCGCCAAGGCGGCGAGCGCAAAGCCGTTGGAATAGACGATCTGTCCCGGGCCGGGCTCGGCGCCGGGCGGCACGAGTTCGTCGCCGGTCGCAAACAGCACGATCTTTGGCTTGCGATAGACCGGCACCAGCGGATGGTTCATGCCGGCGGCAAGTTGCAGGTCGCGTGCCCGCAAGTGATGTCCGCGTGCGAAAGCCGTCTCGCCGGCGCGAAAGTCGAGGCCGCGCGGACGCACATTGCGGCCCTTGGCCGCCGGCTTTTGAATTTCGACCGTGGCGCCGTCGCGGTTCGCCTGTTCCTGGACCACGACCGTATCCGCGCCGTCGGGTACGACGCCGCCGGTGAAAATGCGCGCGGCCTCGCCAGGACCGACGCTTTTATCGAACGGCCGGCCGGCCGCGACCTCGCCGATAACCTTCAAGCGCACCGGCGCCTTGGTCACGTCGCTTGCGCGCACCGCGTAGCCATCCATCGCCGACAGATCGGCGGGCGGCTGGGTGCGCAGTGCTTTGAGATCCTCGGCGAGCACGCGGCCGTCCGCTTGCGCGAGCGGCACCTGTTCGGCGGGGAGCGTCACCGCATGCGCCAGCACCTGTTGCAGCGCTTGTTCGACCGAGATCAAGCCTGTCACTCCCGTACTATTGTTCGGCGCGATAATGCCCGGAGCGGCCGCCGCGCTTCTCGATCAGCCTGATGCCCTCGATGCGCATGCTGCGGTCGACGGCTTTCACCATGTCATAAACGGTGAGGCAAGCGACCGATACCGCGGTCAGTGCTTCCATTTCGACACCGGTCTGGCCGGTGACCTTCACCCGCGCGGTGATCTTGATGCCCGGCAATTTGGCGTCAGGCTCGGCGTCGACCTCGATCTGGGAAATGGCGAGCGGGTGGCACAGCGGGATCAGTTCATGCGTGCGTTTGCCCGCCATGATGCCGGCGATGCGGGCGGCCCCGAGCACGTCGCCCTTTTTCGCATCGCCCTTGCGGACGATGTCGAGCGTCTCGCGCTGCATGATCACTTTGCCTTCGGCGACCGCGACCCTCTCGGTCGTGGCCTTGCCCGATACATCGACCATGCGGGCGTCGCCACTGCCGCTGAGATGGCTGAGCTTCTTTGCGCGCCCTGCCACGGCGTTACCGGGCGGACGCAAGCGCGGGCTTGCGCGCGAGGAGGGCGTGGGTCGCGGCAGTTACATCGTCCTGGCACATCAGGCTTTCGCCGACGAGGAAGGTCGAAATGCCGCTGTTCGAAAGCCGCGCCAAATCGTCCGGCGTGAATATGCCGCTCTCGCCGACGACGATGCGGCCCGCAGGAACAAGCCGCGCCAGACGCTCGCAGGTGGCGAGCGTGGTCGCGAAAGTTTTCAGATTGCGATTATTGATGCCGATAAGCTTCGACTTCAGGCGCAGCGCGCGTTCCAATTCACCCTCATCGTGCACTTCGACAAGCGCATCCATGCCGAGCGTCATCGCCGCCGCTTCAAGCTCGCCGGCGCAGGTGTCTTCGACCGCGGCCATGATGATGAGGATGCAATCGGCGCCGTAAGCGCGTGCTTCCGTCACCTGGTAGGTGTCGTACATGAAATCCTTGCGCAACACAGGCAGCGTCACCGCCGCGCGCGCCTGGCGTAAATAACCGAGGCTGCCTTGAAACGATGGCGCGTCTGTCAGGACAGAAAGACAGGCCGCGCCGCCGGCTTGATAAGCCAAAGCGAGCGAGGCGGGATCGAAATCGGCGCGAATGAGCCCCTTCGACGGACTTGCTTTCTTGACCTCGGCGATCAGCGCGTAGTCGCCGGCGGCAAGCCGCCGTTCAATGGCCTCGGCAAAACCGCGCGGGGCATCTTGCGCCTGCGCCTCCCGCTCGATCACGGCAGGCGGACGGGCGCGTTTGGCGGCGGCGATTTCCTCGCGCTTATAGGCGGCGATTTTTTCCAGAATATCAGCCATCGTTCGAAACCACGATCAGGCGGTCGAGCCGGCCTTCGGCTTCGCCAGAATCCACCGATTGCACGGCGAGATCGAGGCCGGCGGCGAGGTTTTTGGCCTTGCCGGCGACGACGAGCGCCGCGGCTGCATTGAACAGGGCGACGTCGCGATAGGGCGTCGACTTGCCTTCCAGCACGTCCTGCAAGGCCTTGGCATTGGCAGCGGCGTCGCCACCGCGGAGCGCCTCCGGCTTGACCGTGGGCAGGCCGACATCTTGCGGCGAAATTTCAAAGCTTTTCACGACGCCGCCCTCGAGCGAGGCCACGCTGGTCGGGCCGGAGGTGGTGATCTCGTCGAGCCCGTCGGAGCCGTGCACGACCCACACGCTTTCGGAGCCGAGGATCTTGAGAACTTGCGCCAATGGCTCGGTCCAATGCTTTGAAAACACGCCGACCATTTGCCGTTTGACGCCTGCCGGATTGGACAGCGGGCCGAGCAGATTGAAGATCGTGCGGGTGCTGAGCTCGGCGCGGGTCGCGCCGACATTTTTCATCGCCGGATGATGCGCCGGCGCGAACATGAAGCCGATGCCGGCCTCGCGAATGCAGTTGCTGATCTGCTCGGGATTGAGATCGATATTGACCCCGAGCGCCGCCAGCACGTCGGCCGCGCCTGAGCGTGATGACAGCGCGCGGTTGCCGTGCTTGGCGACCGGGACGCCGGCGCCGGCAACGATCAGCGCGGCGCAGGTCGAGATATTGTAGGAGCCCGAGGCGTCGCCGCCGGTGCCTACGACGTCGATCGCGTCTGGCGGGGCGGTGACGCGCAGCATCTTGTTGCGCATTGTCGTCACGGCGCCGGTAATCTCTTCGACCGTCTCGCCGCGCACGCGCAACGCCATGAGCAACGCGCCCATTTGTGAAGGCGTCGCTTCGCCGGCCATCATCTGTTCGAAGGCGTTGGCTGACTCGTCGCGCGTGAGCGCGGTGCCGGTCGCGACTTTGCCGATGAGAGCTTTGAAATCCACGGGCTTCGCTCTCAATCCACCAACGCGCCGGCGCGATGCGACACACGCCGCGCCGCGCCGCGGCCGGTCGCCGCGTTCCAGGCGGCCGCGATATCGAGAAAGTTTTTCAGCATCAGGTGGCCGTGATCGGAGGCAATGCTTTCGGGATGGAATTGCACGCCGTGCACCGGCAGCCGCGTATGCGCAAGCCCCATGGTGACACCGTCATCGGTCTCGGCGGTGACGCTTAAGTCGCGCGGCAGGTTCGCGCGCTCGACGATCAGCGAGTGATAGCGCGTCGCCTTGAATGGGCCGTTGATGCCGCGAAAAATGCCTTGGCCCTGGTGGCGGATCTCCGACAATTTGCCGTGCATCGGAACCGGCGCACGGATCACTTTGCCACCGAAAGCGTCGCCGATCGCCTGATGGCCGAGGCAGACGCCGAGGATCGGAATCTTCGGCGCCGCTTCCTTGATCAGGTCAAGGCAAATGCCGGCTTCCTTCGGCGTGCACGGCCCGGGCGACAGCACGATGGCGTCGGGCTCCGCCGCCATGACGGTGCGGCTCGTCACTTTGTCGTTGCGATGCACGACGACATCCGCACCCAGCTCCCCGAGATAGTGGACGAGGTTGAACGTGAAGCTGTCGTAGTTGTCGATAAGAACGATCATTCCAAACTGCTCTTACTGCCTCGGGAGCGCCATGTCGTCGCGTCGCCGACCATTTTGGACAGGAATAGCATATCCGCGCGCAAGAGGCCCACGGTTGGCACAACGCCGCATTTGGATGCCGGACGGTGGCCAAAAATTCAATTGTCCTGGTAGATTAGGGGAGGTTGCTTAGAAGAATTATCGAGGGGAAACGCTATGTTCGGGGTGGTCGGATTGCGGGCTGCTGCAAGAATTATAGCCGCCGGCTGGGCTTTTGGTTTGGCATTTGGCTTGATTTCTGGCCCTGTCGGGCCTGCGCTGACCCAGGCCCATGCCCAGGATTATCCGAACAGACCGGTCAAAATCATTGTGCCGACGCCGCCGGGAGGTCCGGTCGACGTGGTCGGGCGGCTCACCGCGAACTACCTGCAAACTGCGCTCGGCCAAGCCTTCGTCGTCGAAAACCGCTCCGGCGCCGGCAATACGATCGGCTCCAAGGACGCGGCTGCAGCAACGCCAGATGGCTATACGCTGCTTTATTCGGCGGCCAGCGGCCTGATCATCGCGCCATTGCTCCATCCCGACGCCGGCTACGATCCGCTGACGAGCTTCGATCCGATCGCGCTGGTCGGCGAAAGCCCGACCATCCTCGTGGTCAATCCGGCCGTGCCGGCGAGGACGGTGCAGGAGCTGATCGCCTATGCCAAGGCCTATCCCGGCAAGGTCAATTTCTCGTCCGGCGGCATCGGCGTGTTGCCGCACCTGATCGGCGAATTGTTCAAGTCCCGCGCCGGCATCGACATCGTTCATGTGCCTTACAAAGGCGGCGGACCGTCGATCACCGATCTTCTGGCCGGCAACGTGCAAATGACCTTCGAAAACTCAAGCGTGCTTTTGCCGCTGATTCAGTCAGGCGCGCTGCGCGCGCTCGCGGTGACGACGCAGAAACGCATTCCGCAATTGCCCGGTGTCCCGACCATGATCGAAAGCGGTTTTCCGGATTTTGTCACCGTCGCCTGGACCGGCCTGTTGGCACCGGCGCATACGCCGGAGCCGATCATCAAGAAACTCAACGCGACGATCAATCAGGGCCTCAAAACACCGGAATTCTCGGGCGCCTTGGCCAAGGTCAGCGTCGATCCGCTCGGCGGTACGGCGGCGGATTTCACACAAACGATGCAGGCCGAGCTCGCGCGTTGGACGCCGCTCGTCAAGTCGCTCGGGCTTGGCGAAAACCATTAGAGCGTGGTCCCGAAAAGATCGTGTTCAAGAATCTGGAGTGCTCGTTACTCGCCCTGTACGCCGGACAACTTCGCCATCGCGGTCCATTTCGGCACTTCGCCAGCAATAAAGTCGGCAAAATCTGAAGGCGTGCCGGGCCGGCCTTGAGCACCAAGCGTCTTGAGTCTCGCTTGCAGGTCAGGCGAGGCGAGGCCGGCGTCGATCGCGGCATTGAGTTTGGCGACCACCGGCTTCGGTGTGCCGGGCGGCGCGGCAAGCCCGGTCCACGAGGTTGCGACAAAGCCCGGGACGCCGCTTTCGATGAGCGTCGGAATATCGGGCGTCTCTTTAAGCCGCTCCGGTGTTGCGGTCGCCAGCGGGTGCAGCGAATGGTCGGCGAGATGCGACAGCACCACTGACGTCGTTTCGATCGCGAGATCGATCTGGCCACCCATGAGATCGGCGAGATCGCCGGCGCCGCCCTTGTAAGGCACGATGACGATATCGGTTCCGGTGAGGCTTCTAAACCATGCCGCCAGCATGTGCGGCGGGGCACCATTGGGGACACCAATCGTAAGCCTGCCGGGATGCGCTTTGGCATAGGCGATGACGTCCGCAATGCTTCCAGGCGGCGTTTTTGGTCCGCCGACCATCACGAAAGGCACGGTGGCAAACATCGCGATTGGCACGAACACTTTGGGATCGAGCCCGGTACTCGGATAGAGCGTCGGCCCGATGGCAAGCGTGGCGGCAGTGGCGACCAGCAAGGTGTAGCCGTCGGGATCGGCGCTCGCCGCCAATTTGCCTCCCAGCGTCGAGCCCGCGCCGGGCCGGTTGTCGACATAGGTCTGCTGGCCGAAGGTCGCCGACAAGGATTGGGCCATCAAGCGGCCCATGACGTCGGACGGCCCGCCGGGCGTATAGGGCACAATGAGCCGGATGGGACGATCGGGAAACGCCGTTTCAGCGGCGTTTTGGGCAAACGCGAAAGAGCAAAGGGTCGCATAAGATAAAGCGGCGATGACAAACGCCAGCACGTTGGTGAAAACCAGTCTCCGGTGGCGGATGAGCGACCCGATCGTCATGATCTCCTCCCCGTAATGCCGGTTCGATCAATGCCGCACCGGTCAATTGGGGGAGATCATGCCCGAGATAAAACGAAGGCGGAAGGTGTGGACAGCACCTTCCGCCTGAACCGGCACGGCAACTCCGGTGAAACTCTTGCAAGCCTAGCGGCCCGTCGAACTCACAACACGATCCGCAGATACCAGTCGCACATCGTGCGGTTGCACGAGCATGCCGCCGGCGCCACGCAGACAGCCGGCATCGAGATACGGCCAGGCGTTCTGCCCGCAGGTGCTGACGGCAGGACGGGTATCGATCGGGCTGGCCAGCACCGCCTGAGCCGGCGGATTAGCACGGACTTGCTGCGACAAAGTCGGTAAAGCAACAAAACACGCGGCCGCAATTGCAGATACAGCTACGGCGTAGAAGATCTTGATCATTGCACCGTCCCCGTTCGCAGCCTTCGACGTCAGTAAAATGCAACGCGTTCACGACGTTCTCGGTTCCTTATTTGTATGCTCCTCTTTGGCATCGGCGCATCAGTCGGGCCCTGACCGCGATCACAATTCCGGCGTTTGCCAATAAGCGATTGAATATAAGCGACAATCTGACTGTTGCCGGCCAAACAGCGCGTTCAATTTCATAACGCGACGCGCGTTCGATCTATCGAATCCCGGACGTCCCCTAGCAACGGGGCTGGTTGTTGCCAGCTTGCGGCCGGACGGGGCGCGGGCTAGACCGCCACTGCCAACACACCAAGACCCAACCACATGCCCGCTCCCACGTCGCGCATCGCATTGTTCGCCGGATCGTTCGATCCTATCACCAACGGCCATCTCGACGTCGTCGCGAGCGCGGTTCGGCTCGCCGATCGGCTGGTGCTGGCGATCGGGGTGCATCCAGGCAAGACACCGCTGTTTCCGGTCGAAGAGCGGCTGGAAATGCTGCAGGACATTTGCGCGCCGCTGGCCAAGAAAGCCGGCTGCGAGATTACCTGCGTCACCTTCAGCGATCTCGTGGTCTCGGTGGCGCAGCGCGAGAAAGCGACCATGCTCATTCGGGGCTTACGCGATTCCGCCGACTTCGATTACGAAATGCAGATGGCCGGCATGAACGGCACTATGGCGCCCGGCGTGCAAACCGTGTTCCTGCCGGCGTCGCCGGCGGTCCGCCCGATCACCGCCACTTTGGTTCGCCAGATTGCCGGTATGGGAGGCGACGTTTCTCCCTTCGTACCCGCGGCGGTCGCGGCGCATCTGAAGAAGAAATTCGCCAAGAAGTAACAAGATCCAAGCCCTTACTGAAACCGCATTGCCGAAACTACCGGAGTCACCATGATCCGCTTCGCCGCGTTGTTGCTTGCACTGACAATTGCCGTCCCCGCTTTTGCCCAGCCTGCCGGACCGAGCCTCGCCAATCCGGCGTCGCTACGCGAACAAGCGCCGCCGACCTACAAGGTGAAGTTCGACACCAGCAAAGGGCCGTTCATCGTCGAGGTCCATCGCGATTGGGCGCCGCTCGGCGCTGACCGCTTCTACAATCTGGTGAAGAATGGGTTTTTCAACAATACGCGCTTCTTCCGTGTGGTTTCCGGCTTCATGGTGCAGTTCGGCATTAACGGCGATCCGGCGATTTCTTCGCAATGGCGCAGCGCGCGCATCAATGACGATCCGGTCAAGAAGAGCAACGGGCGCGGCCTGATCACTTTCGCGACTGCCGGACCGAATACGCGCACCACTCAGGTTTTCATCAACTACGCCGACAACGCCGCGCTCGACGGTCAGGGTTTTGCCCCGTTCGGCCAGGTCACATCCGGCATGAATGTCGTTGACGCGCTCTACAGCGGCTACGGCGAAGGCGCTCCCTCGGGTGGCGGGCCCGAGCAGGGCCGAGTTCAAAGCGAAGGCAACGCCTATCTGACCTCGTCATTCCCTAAACTCGATTATATCAAGTCCGCGACCATCGTGCCGTAGTCTTCGCGCGCGATACGACCCTAGAGGAACGAACAATGGCCGAACAAGTAGAATTGCCGTCGGGAATCGACCCCGAGAACACGCTGATCCTCGATGCCACGCCGGGCCGGATCATCATCAAATTGCGCAACGATGTTGCGCCGGGACACGCGGAGCGCCTGAAGCTCCTGGCGCGCGAACAATTTTACGACGACGTGCCGTTTCACCGCGTCATCGAAGGTTTCATGGCGCAAACCGGCGACGGCGAACACGGCAATGGCACCGGCGGCTCGGAACATCCTGATTTGAAGGCGGAGTTCTCCGACGTGCCTTACGTGCGCGGCACGGTCGGCATGGCGCGGACCAGCAATCCGCATTCCGCCAACAGCCAGTTCTTCATCATGTTCGACGAAGGCTCGTTCCTCAACGGCCAATATACCGTGGTCGGCGAGGTGGTGAGCGGGATGGATGTGGTCGATAAGCTCAAGCGCGGCGAGCCGCCGCGTAATCCCGACAAGATCGTCAAAATGCAGGTTGCCGCCGACGTCGAATAACGCGTCTCAGGCGCGTTTCGCGCGTGTGAGATAGGACGCCATCTGCGCGAGCGCCTGCGCCGGCAGGATCCGCTTCATGCCGTCCGGCGAAGGGCCGCCGGGCGGAACGATAGCGTGAATGCGTTTTGAATATTTCAGCACCGGCGTCGAGCCGAACAGGCCGAAGGCGTCCGTGCCGCCGGCGACCGCAAGATTCATCGGCGCGGAGCTCGGGCCGACAAAAAGATCGGCCAAGCGTAGCAGAGCGGCCGCTTCCGTCAGGCGAAGATCGCAGGCGTTAATGACGGGCGCGCCCGCGCTTTGCGCGATGAAACTCTGGCCGCGCGCGCTATTCATGCCGCCGCCGACCATGAACGCAGCGCCTTGAATGCGCTGGCGCAGGCCGGCGAGGAATTCCGCCCAATGAGTGTCGGGCCAATCCTTGTCGGGGTGCGACGCGCCGAGCCCGAGTGCGATCCAGGGCCGCGGCACGGCGGCAAATTTCTCGCTGATCGCCGTCAGCGCCGACGCGGGCAGGCGCAGCTCCGGTTCCGTCGAGGCGAACGGCACCTTTGCCGCCGCCATCAGCGCCACCAGCCAGTCGACCGGTTGATCGTGAAAGTGGCTCTGATCGATACCGGGATTGGTGATGAAATACCGTTGTGCGCCGAGCCCAAGCCCGATGCGCTCAGGGATGCCGGCAAGCCGCGCCGCCAGCGCCGGGCGCAGCGTGCGGTCGAGGACGAAGACCTTGCCGAAGCGCTGCCAGCGCAAGAGCGCCGCGAGCTTGAGCAGATCGACCGCACGCTTGAGCTCGGAGCCGCCGTGCTCGAAATAGATCGTTTCGGCGACGCTTGGATCGGCGGCGAGCAATTCCTCGGCGCAGCTCGACGGCGGCGCGAGGAAGGTGACCTGGCCGCTTGGGGTCGTCGCCGCGATCGCCTGGATAAACGGCAGGTGCCAGATGACGTCGCCGATGCCGCGCTTGACCTGGATAACGGCGACCTTGACGCTTGTGCCGATTTTCGTGCCGTGGGTGACCGCGTTTGCCGACACGTTGATTGCCGCGCCAAAGGTTGCGATATCCGGCTTGTAGAGCATGATCCGGAAAAGTGGAAACCGGTTTTCCGACAAGATCATGCTTACTGCGTAAAGCAGTGTGTCAGCGAGTGGAAAGCCGAGCTTTGATGCGCACGGACCTGTTCGATTTCGCGCTGCCGGAAGATCGCATTGCGCTGCGGCCGGTCTCGCCGCGCGATGCGGCGAAGCTATTGGTGGTGCGCCCCGGCACCGACTTCGAGGACCGCACGGTGCGGGAATTACCGAGCCTGTTGCGGCGCGGCGACGCCATCGTGGTCAACGACACCAAGGTGTTTCCCGCAAGCCTCCATGGCCGGCGGATTGGCCGCGGCGAGCATGAGCCAGCGATCTCCGCAACACTGATCAAACGGCTCGACGGAGCGCGCTGGCGGGCTTTGGTCAAACCGGCCAAACGCCTCGCCACCGGCGACGTTGTGCGGTTCGGCGACGAGGGACGTGTCTGTTTCCTCGGCCAGCTTGATGCCACGGTCGAAGTGAAGGGCGACGGCGAAGCGGGCGGGGAGGTGACGCTTGCCTTCTCTTTCCATGGCGCGGTGCTCGACCAGGCGCTGGCCGAGCGCGGCGACATGCCGTTGCCGCCTTATATCGCAGGCCGGCGTGACGTCGACGAGCGCGACCGCAGCGACTATCAAACGATGTTTGCGCGCGAAGAGGGCTCAGTCGCCGCGCCGACGGCGGGGCTGCATTTTACCGAAGCGATGATCGAAGGGTTGCGCGAACACGGCATCAGCCTGCATCGCGTCACGCTGCATGTCGGGCCTGGGACGTTCCTTCCGGTCAAAGCCGACGAAACGTCCGGGCACAGAATGCACGCCGAATGGGGGAGCGTCAGCGCCGAGACCGCGGCGGCGCTCAATGCTGTGCGCCGCGCCGACGGCCGTATCGTCACCGTCGGTTCGACCTCGCTGCGGCTGATCGAGAGCGCCGCGGCCGACGACGGCACGCTCTCGGCCTTTTCCGGTGACACCGCTTTGTTCATCACGCCCGGCTATCGCTTCCGTGCTGTCGACGTGATGCTGACCAATTTCCACTTGCCGCGCTCGACGTTGTTCATGCTCGTTTCGGCCTTTTGCGGGCTTGACGTCATGCGCCACGCCTACGCGCATGCGATTGAAACCGGCTATCGCTTCTATTCCTACGGCGATGCCTGCCTGTTGTTTCGTTGATTGAAGGGCTCATGCAACCTTTCTCCTTCCGCCTCATCGCCACCGACGCCGCCGCTCGCACTGGCGAAATCGCAACCGCCCGTGGCCCGGTGCGCACGCCCGCCTTCATGCCGGTCGGGACGCAAGCGGCGATCAAGGGTGTGCATCACGACGATGTCCGCGCCTCCGGCGCCGATATCATGCTGGGCAACACCTATCATCTGATGCTGCGGCCGTCGGCCGAACGGGTTGCGGCGCTAGGCGGCTTGCACGCCTTCATGCACTGGCCGCTGCCGATCCTGACCGATTCCGGCGGCTATCAGGTGATGTCGCTTTCGGCCTTGCGCAAAGTGACCGAGGCGGGCGTCACTTTCCGCTCGCATATCGACGGCGCCATGGTCGAGCTGACGCCCGAACGCGCTATCGAAGTGCAGATCCTGCTCGGTTCGGACATTGCCATGCAGCTCGACGAACTCGTCGGCCTGCCGGCCGAACGGGCCGAGATCGAGCGCGCGATGCAGCTCTCGCTGCGCTGGGCCGAGCGCTGCAAGCGCGCTTTCGAACGCGCACTGCCGAGCCGCGCGCTATTCGGCATTGTGCAGGGCGGCGACGATCAAAATCTGCGCGAGCAAAGCGCGCGGGCGCTCACCGATATGGGATTTCATGGCTATGCCGTCGGCGGGCTCGCGGTCGGCGAACCGCAGGAAGTGATGCTCAAAATCGTCGGCGATACCACGCCTGTGCTGCCGGCCGATCGGCCGCGCTATCTCATGGGCGTCGGAACGCCGTCGGATATTCTCGGCGCCGTCGCTCGCGGCATCGACATGTTCGATTGCGTTTTGCCGACACGCAATGGCCGCCACGGTCTGGCGTTCACGCGTTTTGGACCGATCAATATCAAGAACGCGCAGCACGCCGAGGATCCGCGTCCGCTCGACCCGGAAAGCCGCTGCCCGGCGGCGCGCGATTTCCCGCGTGCCTACCTGCATCACCTGTTCAAGGCCGGTGAAGCGCTCGGCGGCACCTTGCTGTCGATCGCGAACCTCTACTATTACCAGGATCTCATGGTCGGCGCGCGCGAGGCGATCGCTGCGGGCCGCTTTGCCGACTATGCCGCGCAAACCGAAGCGCAATGGGCGGCGAAAATAGATAAGCCCGCCGGGTCCTGAAATGGTAGACCGGCGGGCTAGCCATGTTCGGCGGCGAGGCTGCCCATCGCAATCTTGGCTGCCTCAGCTAGAAATCCCGCAGCTGGTAATGACGCAACAAACCAGTGCGCTTTACGCTTTCACGAGCTGGCCGCGTAACTCGCCACCAGGATTCGCGGCGGTGTGAACATTGGCGTACATCAAGCCGGCCTGCAGGTCGGAGGCTTGCGCATCCGTGAGCGTGGCCGAACCCTTGAACGGGCTGTCGAGCGTCTTGCCCTTTTCCGAAATCCAGATCGCGACGCCGGCATTCTTGCCCGGTTCCGCGGGGCCATGGAAATGAGCGGCGGTTGCCGGGCCAGAGAGGCCGGAGAAGCTGCCCGACCAAGTCAATTCCTTGGTCGCGGGATCGAAGCTCGCGGTGACTGTGCCGGTACCGGTGGTTTGGTTCGGCGGGACTTCGGTCGCCCCGTTCATCGTGGCCTTGAAATTAACCGGCGCGGCGCGCGAGGGCGTCGCCGAACCCAGCAAAACCGCACCAGCCGCGCCGCCCACGCAATAGCCCAATACTGAACGACGATCGATTGCCTGATCTAATGCTTTAGTCATGTGTTCCTCCTTCTGGACAAATCCGAGCCTGCAGCAATATCAACACCGCAAGACCACAATTATTGCGCGCCGTTGCAGCCGCGCCTAGGGCGGCCAATCGCCGCCCTGCCGCGACACACAGAACACGGATGCCGAGAACGCATGTGGGGAAATGTTTACGCAGAATTTTCGAGAACGCACGCCCACGCCGGCTGCACCAGCGCCGAGCGGCACCGGCGGGCCTCTACCGCGACAGCAGCCGGATGGAGGTGACGAATTCGTTGCCGCATTCGTCGCACGACCAGGCGTGATCGATCCGGCCCCGAATGTTGAACCAGGATTCCTCGGCCATGAGCAGCATACTACCGCATTGCGGGCAATTTGGCCGCCCGAGGCTTTTGGTCATTCGATCTCGTGTCGCGAACGCGAGACAGGCGGATTGGACAGTCATCGTCGGTCCTCCTCGACGCCCTCACCGCACCCTTCGACTATCCTGCATAGGCTCTGTGGCGCCACAGCGACGAGGGCGTGAAACTCTCGTGGCGGAATCCACAGCTTGCACAGCCCACAACGCGGTCCCGGCCCGTCGCGATGCGCGTCACATCGACGCTAGTGCGTGTTGATAGGGGCGCAATTGGTGCGGCCCGACATCAAACAATCTTCGAGTTTGCCGCTGGCATAAAGTTCGCGCGCCAGAAACCAGCCGACGGCAAACAGCACGACAACAACGCCAAGAGCGACCAGAGGCCCGCGCCGATTACCGTCTTCTTCGTTGCCGCTGGCCATTATTGTGCCGGGGACTGTAACAACGATTGCAACAAGGGGTACACCAAGCGCATTGCGTTACGGAGTATTTTTGGTGTGATGGAACAGGCCGAATTTATTTGTATTTAACGTGAGCTGCGGCGACCTGAAGCGGAACAATCTGAAGCCGAAAGACCTGACGCGAGGATACGCCGAACTCCCACCGTTGAAGCACGAGGCCGGCGGAGGGTCGAATGAATTCGCGGTCATGTTCAGGCCGCGACACGATGCATACCGGTACCGTCGCGGGCACGCCGGATCGCTTTGACAGACTTTTCGATGGCGATCCAAAGGCGGGAGATCTCGGTCGCCGAACTGTCATCGGCATCGTATTCCTTGACGCCTTCGCCCTCGGCAAGCGCGAGCGAGTAATTCGTCCGATGCGTGATCTGGCCGCCCCAGACCGGAATCTCCAGTTTGTTGAGACAGTCGCGCGCCGCGGCGACTGCCGAAGACTCGCTGTTGCCGCGTTTCGGCGGCGCCCCGTTGATGACGACGGCATAGGGCGTGCGCGCCTCGCGCGCGACGGCAATCGTCTCCTGAACGGCGTCGAGATCGAAAATGCTCGGCCGGCACGGAATCACGAGCAAGGTCGCCGATTGGATGGCTTCGGCGACGCTGAACGAGGCGTTCGGCGGCGTGTCGACAAAGACCCATTCGATCTTGTCGCGCTTTGCCGCTTTCAGCACATCCGAAATGCTACGCTCAACCGTTTTCAGCGGCAGCGCATCGTAATTGCGCAGCGTGTTCCATAACCGCAATGAGCCTTGCGGATCGTCATCAACGAGCAGGCATGGCCGTGACGGCTTATAGACGTGCACGGCCAGATGTGCGGCGAGCGTACTTTTGCCCGATCCGCCTTTGCGCGACGCAAAGACAAGCACATTCATGACTGCACCCCAAAGCAGTTTGGGCGCAAGCTAACTGAGCGACGGCCGATTCGCATCAAACACGACGGCGCGCGACGGATGAATCCACCGTCATAAAGCCGTGTTGTTTGTGACAGTTATTTGTCGCGACCCGCTGCTCGGCGGAAGCTGGTCGCTGCTCGTTATTTGTCGTCGGTGGAGAACAGCTTGTCGGCGGCCGTAATCAGACCGATATCGGGATGGGCCGCGCAATACTCGCCGAGCTTTTTGGCGTTATCGACAAAGGCATCGGTCTCGATGACCGGCGGATCGTCCTGGTCTTTGTAATAGCCGTCGAGCCAGGTCAGGATGATTTCGATGGTTTCCTTGTCGGCGGTCTGGAATTTTTTGCAGGTCCAGGTCGACAGATCGATGTCTTCGGCGAAAGCGGGCGAGCTGCAGGCGAGCATCGCGGCAGCAAGAAAACCAGCGACGTACTTCATGACAATCTCCCATCCAGAAGTAGAGTGAATATCTCGGCGATGTCGCGGCGACAATGCGCGCGCAGATCGCCGTGCGCTCCATTAACAACTAATTCAGCGGACGAAGGTGCTCGGTGCCAACACCGTCGTGGCCGCGGATCGCCCAGGCGCCGGTCAGGCCATCGCCGTTGACCTTGTAGATGATGAGGCCGGGCTCGCCGTCAATCGTATAGGTGGCGGCAAGCGAGTCGTTCAGCCGCATGCCAAACCCCTTATAGGTCTCGTCGCCGATTTTCCATACGATCGTATAGGTCGTGTCGGAAATGACTGTGACATCGGCAGTGCCGCTATATTTGGATCCATCTGGATTGGTGCCGCTTGCCTCGTAATGTGAGGCAAGGCTCAATGGCTCGGCGCGAGCCGGCAATACAACGGGAAGAAGAGCAAGAGTGCATATAAAAGTGCAGAATGCGCGGATCACGGGTGCCCCTTGTCGGTCGATCAGTGGATGGTGTGTTGCGTCGTCCAACGACAAAACGCCAGTGAATGTTCATCATAGACGAGATTCGATGACGGCGGCGCGAAAACACGACCGACGCGATCCAAATCGCATTTTATCTTGTTGATGGCAGGCCGCGCCGGCGACCGGATCAGGGTACCCGGCGACAACATCCTGATAGACGGCTTAGCGGGACGCAATCCGGCTGCGGCTTATTGCTCAAAGCGCATGCCGGCCTCGCGGATGATGGCCTCGTAGCGCGACGCATCACTGCGGATCCGTTCAGCGAATGCGGCCGGACCAATGTGCTGAGGATTAATGCCGGCCTCGTTCATCCGCTTACGAATGTCGCCATCTTGCACGATCTGACTGATGGCCTTGTCGAGTTTTGCGACGATCGCATCCGGCGTGCCCAAAGGCGCAAACATGCCGAGCCACAGCGTCGCATCGACCGGCAGGCCGCCCTCGGCCAAAGTCGGCCAGGCGGACGGCGCGAAATCCGGCCGCCGCGCACCGGTCAAGGCGATGACCTTGATCTTGCCCGCCGCGACGAGCCCGGGATAAACGGCGACTGGCTGCACGATGCCGAGCGCAACATCGCCCGCGGCGACGCCTTTCGCCGCGTCCGGCCCGCTGCGATAAGAGACCTGCAGCATCTTGATGCGGGCGGATACGGCGATCCATTGGCCGACGACATTGTTGACGGTGCCCACGCCGGGCGTTGCATAAGCGAGTCCGTTCGGGTTCACCTTGGCGGCATCCACAACGCTCCTGACGTCGCCAAAGGATGCATTCGCGCTCGCCACCAGCACCATCGGACTATCGGTCATCATCGCGATCGGCAGCAGCTCATTCATCGGGCTGAATGTCCGTTGCGGCATGAGTTGCGGGATGGTGATGAAATCGCCGGCGCAAAATAGCAGCGTGTAGCCGTCCGGATCTGATTTCGACACCACTTGCGCGCCGATTGCGCCACTCGCACCCGGCCGGTTATCGATGACGATTTGCTGCCCCAGGAGGTCGCCCAATTTTTGCTGGAAGATACGCGCGACCACATCGATGCCGCCGCCGGGCGGATAGGGGATGATCAAGCGGATCGGCTTATCGGGGTAGTCCTGCGCGCGCGCGACATCCAGCCCGGTCATAAAGGTCAAAATCGCAGCAATCGCGACGACCGGCCCGCTCGCCGCAAAAGCCGCGCGCAGCCAATGTAGCGGTCGCGCGCCACGCGTCATTGATTCACGTGCGATCGATCGATGTTTCATTGGCGCATCCAATTTTCAATAAACGAAGTCCGGTTACGCGGCCACGCGCCGCGGTTCGAGTTGCGCGGCGTTGGCGCCGGCGATGCGTCCACCGATCAGACATTCTGAAAAATTGGCGCCCGAGAAGTAAAGATGACCGAAGACGCTGCCAAGCTCGCCGGCGACATAGAGGCGATGCAGCGGCTCGCCGAAGGCATTGAGCACACGCTGCCGGTCGTCGTGCGGCAGACCGCCTTGGGTATTGGAGACGATTGGCCAGACTCTGGCCGCGGAGAACGGCGGCTCCGCAATCGGCATCATGCTCGCGCGCGGTCGTCCGAACGCATGATCGGCGCCGGCGGCGCAGGCACTGTTCCATTCGGCGATCGTGGCAACGAAATTGTCGGCGTCGAGTTCGAATTCAGCAGCGATGTCGCGCAAGCTTTGCTGCGTCACCAGCACTTGCTCGTCGAATTCCTGCAGCGTGCGGCTATTGAACCGCGCGGCGGTCGCGGCATCGTTATAACTCGGCTCGCAAACCGTACCGAGCGCGCGACCTTTGGCATCGAGCACCAGCACCGAGGGGATTCGCGGAAAAGTTTGCGTGACCGGGTCGTAAAAGGCCATCGGCCGGTAATTGGTATCCTGCATATAGGGATCGTATTCGTTCATGAAGCGCTTGCCGTGGCGATCGACCACGATCCAGCTCATCGGCGTCGCGCGATCTAACGACACGCCGGGAATCCAATTACGCATTCGCCGCACGCGAATGCCGAACTTGAATTCGGGGTCCGGGTGATGGAAGCCATAGACGCCGTGCAGGTGCCACATATGCCATAGTGCTGCGCCCGCCTCCTGCGCCATGCGAATGCCGTCGCCAGTATTGCCGTGAGTTGCCACCGGCCGCATCGGCGGCGTCGGCCAGAACTGGCGCTGCATATCGTCAGCGGCTTCAAACCCGCCGCAGGCAAGCACGACGCCACGCCGCGCCGGAATGGTCTCACCGTCGCAAATCACGCCCGTGATTTCGCCGCTGGTCTGCCCGCTTTGGCGATGTAGGAGGCGGCGGACCGCGCTGCCATAGCGCACAGCAATACCTCGTCTTCTGACGTGCTCATGCGCGACCTTGAACATGTTCTTGCCGTTGACATCGCCCTCGAGGCGAATGTGCGGGTAGTCCTTTTCGGCATCAAATCCTGGGACGTGATCGACTTCGATATGGCTCCAAGTGTCGTAACCGGGCAGGGGGTAATTCGCCTTGGCCGGAACGATCCTTGTGGTGGCGCCAAGCGGTTCAGCAAGCGCGCGCAGGCAACTTGGCAGTTCGACGGCCCCGCGCGCCAGCGCCAGCAAGACCGGATCCGGGGTGGTGTCGGCGCAGGTGGCTTTGAGATAGGCGAACGCGGCATCGGCATTTTGGGCGATGCGCGCGCCGCCGCCGGCGCAAATCGAGATGCCCCCCGGATTGGATTCTTTCTCGAGCACAAGCACCTTGGCGCCCGCATCATGCGCTGCGATGGCCGCAATCGCCCCTGCAAGGCCGAGTCCGGCCACGACAACGTCGTAACTTTCCCGCATCGAGCGTTCGCTTTTTACAACATTGGATTGTGATTCCCGCCCTGGCGGGGCTGACGGCACGATATTGCCGGTCACAAATCTGCAATTTCACCCGTTGTTTGGTGTTACACTAGAAACAATGTGACACTATGCGCTGGTGGGAGGTCGGACAATGGTTCGGTGGCGCCGACAAACTCGATGATGCAGCTTCGCCGCGGACATAATATTCCCGTTGTTCTGCTGCGCTCTTTCATTGCGATCAGCGGACACGGCAGTTTCACCAAGGCGGCTGAGGAGCTCAATCTCACTCAGCCGGCGATCAGCGCGCAGATCAAGCGGCTGCAGCGCCTCGTCGGTGGCGACCTTTTCTTCAAAAAGACGCAAGGCGTGGGCCTGACCCAGCTCGGCTCGATCGTCGAGAACTATGCACGGCGCATCTTGACTCTCAACGACCAGATCATCGCCATCGCCGGCCAAGTGCCGAAACACGAAACCATCCATCTCGGCATCCAGAACATATTCGCGCGCGCCGTTCTGGCCGACGTCGTCGGCAAGATGCCGGAGGACGGGCACTACCGGTTTGTCTGCGGCAGCGCGCCGGTGCTCGCGGAGAAACTTAAAGCCGGCTATGTCGATCTGGTCTTCATGCTGGCGCAGACGGAATCGCGGCGGAATGTTCTGGCGGAGTGGGGCGAGCCGATTGTGTGGTGCCGTTCAGTTGAGCAATTTCCGGTTGCAGACGACGAGCCAATTCCATTCGTCGGACGCGAGGAGGGATTCATCGACCGTAAGGTCATGGACGTCCTCGAGGAGCACGAAGTGCCTTACACGATTGTCTTCAATGCCGGCGATTTGACCGCGCTTACCGCCGCTGTCGAAGCCGGCATCGGCGTGATGGTCGCGCCTTTACGCGCCGTTCCGGATTCGCTTCTTGTCACCAAGGATCGAATCTTACCGAAGCTGCCGCAGTTGACCTCGGCGGTTTTTTATAAGGAAGGATTCGACGTCAAACGTCATCGGGCGCTCGTCGAAGCTTTCGTTTCGGCCGTCGCGCCACCGAGCGGCATGGTCAAAAGGCTGGGGCGGCCTTTGGAAAAGGCAACCGGAGACGTCGGAGCCTCGGTGCCGAATGAATTTTGATGGACCATGAATTTCTATTTTCTTCCCAACGCGGAGAGCCTGCGCCATGCTGGTTGCTCCTGGCTGGGGGGACGACATCATGGACTGTGAGTCGCTCGACGATCGAACAGCGATCGCCGACTATATCTGCGATATGACGGCTGAATTGGCGGTGCTGGCCGCTTGGGCGGATCACACAGATCTCGCGCGCATCTTGGAAATGGCGCGTCTTCAATCCGAGCAAATCTGCGGACGGGTTGAGAATGTTGCGGAGGAGCCTGCGCCCAGCGACCTGGCTGGCATCATTGCTGGCGATATGGCGGGCAACACGACGGTCGTGCAGGACGCTGACACCGGACCATTCGAATCCACAAACGTCATTCGGCTGTCCACGCTACGCGCCGCGCAAAGATAGCTTGGCCAGCTTTCGGTCAATTTGCCGGATTCTGGCTGCTGCCTTTGGCGACAATTTTCTGAAGCAACAATTCTGAAGCAGGAGTACTGGCGTGATCGGCTGCAGCCGCCGCTCACTCGCTCTCCCCGGTGATGGCCTGCACCATACGAACGATCGAGCGGCGAAGGCTGGCGTCCTTAATACGCACAAAGGCTTTCACCAAAGCCAGCCCGTCGGTCGTCGTCAGAAAATCGGTGACATAGGCGGGCGACGGAGAATCCCCGAGCGCTTGTCCACCTTTCGCCAATTGCGGCCCTCCTTCGAAGAAGAAATGCACCGGCGCGTCGAGGATCTGGGATATCGCCTGCAGCCGGCTGGCGCTGATGCGATTGGTGCCCTTCTCGTATTTCTGAATCTGCTGGAAGGTCAGCCCGAGCGCATCGGCGAGTTTCTCCTGGCTCAAGCCGAGCATCATCCGACGCATGCGCACGCGGCTGCCGACATACTTATCGGTTGGATTGGGAATCTTCGTCATTGAAATGGTCACGCGGTCCGTTGGGCCAAAATGAGTGTCATCCGTCCTGTGCCGGCCGAGCTGATCTTCGATCAAATATCCGGGTCTGTGCCGCCTGCACATTCGACAAGGATGGACGCCGCTGCAGGGGTCGTCCCGTCGATCGTGGCTCGGCGGTTCGAAAGGCGCCGGCGGCCATCGCCGCCGCGCAGGCGAAACCACACATGAAGACGCCCCAACCCAGGCATAACAAGCATGATGCAAACCTAGCGCATATCAGGCTTGCGTGTCAGCCATCTTCGGCGAGGACGGTTGGACAACCAGTGCGCGTACCATAATTGGCCGAAAAAGGCTCGGCGAAGAGCCGCAACGGAAGAGGAGATGCTTAGACCATGTTCCGATGAGGCATTGACGATCTGGCCCGTCGGCAAGGCGGTCGGGAACGTCAAGAACACAGGATCGCGGCTGCTGATGCCGGTCGAGGCCGCGCGGAAACCGGACCACATCCATGCTATGTTGGTCAGCTTAGAAACTCTTTGGGGGGTCGGAGAAAACAAAAATGACGACCGATCCGAAACGCAAAACTCTTCAAGACAAGAGTGGCCGCGACAAGCGCAGGCAGCAGGAAGAGGCGCTGGACGAAGCCCTCAAGAATACCTTTCCGGCATCCGATCCAATTTCGGCCGAACAGCCAGGCCGCGACCCGCGCGGATCGGAGGATTAGTGAACGCGCTGACGACTGCCGGCGAGATCCGCCAGGAACGTCGGAAGCGGGCGGTGCAGGTTTGTTCCTATGTGCTCCCCTTGTTTCCCATGTGCTCCCCAATCGAGTTTTTGGGAACAAAGGTCAGGGGAAAATCATGGAACCCCTTGATTTTATTGGTGAGCCCGGCGGGATTCGAACCCACGACCCCATGATTAAGAGTCACGGGGCGACGAATGAAAGGCATTTGTGCGCACGTTTCTACTGAGCTTCAGCTAGTCGAAGTAAGGCCGCGCACGCCCGGCGGCGTGCGCCCGCGCGAGGCACCGCGGGCCCTCCGCGCGCCGGATGGTCGTCGGCCGAAACCGCCAATCGGCGACCGGCAGGGAAAATCTGAGTTTGCGATCGCGCTCCTGGATCGTGCGTGCGCATTGCCGGCGAAATTTGTTGGAACGCCAAAAATTTGGCACTGCCGAAATTTAATAGGACCACTCAGCATCCGAAACAGGCGGCAGGTGCTTGGCGCCGACGTCGGATCCAAGCCGCCAGATCACCAAGTATCGGCCATTCTGGGCTGGACCGTCGCCGGCAAGCGACAGCACGAACTCGTCCGGGATTTTGCGCCCAAAGGCGTTGAGCCTGACGCCACCGTCCGACATGTCGGTAACCAAGCAGTATTCCGGCGCCCCGCCTTTGGTCGGCCGGAGTTTTGCCAGACGTTCGACCGGGTAGCGCGGCGATTGGCGCTTGTCATCGAGCTTTTCGGGTTGTGGCGAAGGCATGCGCGGGCCCCGGTTGACCACTTCCGCAGCAATGAAGCTTGGACACCTTGCGACCGGCCTAACGGGCGCGCGCGAATTTTCCGCAGTTTTGGCGAAATTTCAGGAGTGCCAACCCTTCGCGGAGTATGCGTTGCGGTCATCTGCAGCCCGCGTATGACGGACACAACACAACGCAGCAAAGGTGCTGGCAATGAAGAATTTCAAAGATGCAGCGCCGGTCACGGTGAGATTGCCGGCCGAACTGAATAATCGAGTTGAGATTGCGGCGGAGCGCGAGTGCCGCAGTTTCTCGGGACAGCTTCGCTATTTGATTGCGAAGGCGCTCGAAATGCAGCCCCGCAAAACGAGGCCGCGGCATGACTGTGTTGGTGGTGACAATCAACGATCCGAGCCCGGCCTTTGAGCACAAATCGGCCGAAGTCAGCTACATGCGCCGAGTGCTGGAGACCATCGCCGAGGAGTTGAGCCGGTCCCAAGGCAACGTCACCAGCAGTTCAATCGTCGGTCACAGCGCTAGCGGCGCACCGAATACGTCGTTGGGCTCATGGACGTACACGCCGACAGCCACAAAAGCATGAAAGGATTTTCAATGGACGCCGACAGCGAACACGTACTGCCAGATATCGGGCCCGCCATCTTGGCGCTGCTCGATAAAGCGCTGACGATTTTCAGCGACCCGACAGCCAACAAATTGAAATTGGCCGACTTCACGCAACGCCAAGCCGCCGTGACGGCCGGTGAGGCGGCGCTGGCCGAGCGCTCAGCAGCTTTCGAGCGCGAGAGCGCTGCAGAGAAGGCTGCAATCGAGAAGCAGCGGGCCAAGGCCGGCGAACTGTACGCCAATGCGAAGCAGGCCGAGGCGGCAACCCGAACGCTGCAGAACGCGGTGCGAGGTTTGGCGGAAGCTCTCGAACCGAAGCGCCGTGCGGTGCGGCTACAATTCGCAGGCGGTGGCGGCCAGTCCGACGCGGACGAAAGCCTGATCCCTCCCGAATTGGACGAGACGCTGCCCGAGATGGTTTCCGCGGCCATCACCAGGATCAATGCCGCTCACAAATTCGATGATGATGCCGGCAAGGTTGAGGGTGCCCCCCGAGGGAATTTCATTGCGGCGGGCGCCCGTGTTCGACCCTCTGATCCACAATCAGCGGCCCGTGGGAACCGCCGTGGGCCGCCGCCGCCAGCGTGAAGCGGCGGAGCGTCACACTGATGACCGACACCCCCAACCCGCCACCGGACGTCGTCGCCGCAGCGGCTACGGTCCAAAAATGGTTGGATCGGCAGCCGACCGGTACCAGCGTGACACCCGCACCCGCTCCGGTAAGCGCTGCCGAAAAATTCAGGCTGACGCCGCGCCCTGACAATCCAGTGCGGCCGGCCGATTTCCGGCATCCGGCGCCTGTCCTCAAACCCAACTAATCGAAAGGCCCCGACATGGCTGGCAAAGAGATGCCCGAGGGTATCCTGAGTATGACGCCGATCGATTCAGATCCGCATGGCCGCGGCGCTGTGACAGCTGACGGCGGCAAGCCCGGCACTGAGTTTGCGCCGGGCGCTACGATGATCTCGCCAAATGTTCGGGCAGCGCTCGATAAGCAAGCTGAGGGTGTAAGCAACCGCGTCAATGATTTTTTGGCTCGCAAGCTGAGCCCGCCGCATGGCTCAGCGGCCTTTGGCAGACATCACAGACTATCCGCAGTTGATCGCTGCGCTGCGCAAGCGCCGCGACGAGCTTGATGTATCCGGCGAATGGCTGGATGAAATCGCCGGCTTTCCCGATCGCTATGCGCAAAAATTGCTTCGCGGCGGTTCGCGACCGGAGGAAAAAGTCCGCAGGTTGAGTATGAAAACCCTTGGGGCCGATCCTAGGTGCGCTCGGCGTCCGGCTTGTCTTGATTGTCGACCACGAGGCCATGCGCCGCATCAAGGGGCGCCTCGTGAAGCGCACCACGAACCAAGTCCGCCACCGCGGCGACCACGAAGGCGCTGTGGCGTAGTGGTTCTTGACGATCCCGCTTGCTAGGACGCGCCAGTTGGACGCCTGACGTGCGGCTGTTCTCGGGTCCGCCCACGCCGACATCGCCCACACTCGGCACGATCATGAACACGCGCCGCGTCGAGACGTACAATCAAGGCGACGATCCGACGCAAGTGCCGCCGCAACGCGAAGAAGTCCAACGCTGGCGCCCGCGCGGCCGCTATTTCGATCCGCGCGCTGCCATCATCAAGGACACGCCGGGACCGCTCAATCCACGAGCTCAGCACCGAAAGCACCATATGACGGAAAAGCACGACACGAGGAGAGATCCTTTGCGCTTGCCGCGGTGCGACGACGTCAAATTGATAGTGCGCGAGGACGAGAGCTCGGAGTTGTTTTTCAGAACAGAAGCAAACAACAGAAAAATTCTAGTGCCTGTCACGAACACGCTGCTTCTCTCGCTCCGCAGCATCCTAGCCATGCACTTCGATCCTGATCCTGATGAGGCCCACGATGTCGGTAGCTGATGGCCGGCGGCATAGCGCCCCGACACGCTCGGCGCGTGCCGCACGTCGGGCGCGCCGGGGCCTGACAGGTCGTGCTGCACCTTATTGGGGAACTAGGGCAGCGCCCCCGCCGCCTAAGCTGATAGAATGCCGTCCGCCGCAGAATGTCGCCAGAATGCCGCCGAGTGTCTTCGCCTAGCCAAGGAATCCAAGACCGCTTCTGATCGCGATACGCTTCTTAAAATGGCCGAAGAGTGGGCTTACGCGGCAACCCTTTCGGCATCTGCCAAGTCACCACTCCCTCCATCGGATTCAGAGGCGCTTGCTGGACCAGCGAACGCTAAGTCGCCATCTTACGTCGCCCAACAACAGCAACAGCCACAGTCGGATGACGATAAGGACGAATAGGCCAGGATTTCCTGTGGAGAGATTTGAGACGGAACTCAAAGTGAGCAGTTTTGAACGGACGACCACTGCCAGGGAGCGCACCGTAGGTAACGGGATCGGGGCAGGAGATCGCCCATGTCGAGCACAGATCAGTTCTGGCAGTACGCGAAGGAAGCACTGTATTTAGCGTTATCCGCCGAATCCGATGACGAAAGAAAATGCTTGGTGGAGCTTTCGGAGACTTGGACACGCGCCGCGATAGTGGAACGGCAGTTGTCGGCGCCTATGGCACCGATCTTGTCCGAACCTAATTCGCGTCGGTACGTCTTTTGACATCCTAATTTGCCGCATGCGTTGTCCTAATTAGTTATTCGCTATTCGTTCTAATCAGGCGCACGTTACTGCGATCACCGACAACGACCTTTGGTCACGCGTCGGTGGCTGAGAGTTCGGTAACGCTCCCGCCTGTGAAGGGAGCGCACCATGCCGATGTATCGCGTCTTTTTTATTGACCGCGACGACCACATTTCCCGGCCGCCAGAAGTCATCGAGTGCGCCGACGACAATGAAGCTACCGACAAGGCGCTCGGGTTTGTTGACGGTCACGACGTGGAAGTTTGGGGCTTTAATCGCTTAGTCGTTCGGCTTCCACGTAATTCCAGCAAATAGGTCGCCTCGGTTGGCGGCCTCTTTCATTTCGGCGCACATTCACCGACCGCCTAGGAACGTGTTCGGCCATCTGCCGCTTCTCGAAATGGCTCGAAGCTTGGCAGAAGCTGGCGGACGCAGAAGAACAGTCGCAACCAAACGACAAGAAATAAGCCGCCTCAGTTGGACCGCTATTTCAGCCGATACTCGACGTTTTCCAACATCAGCACCATCTGCAGCGCGATCACGATGGGCGCGGGCAGGCGCTTGCCCCGCGTCACTTCATCAGCTTGCAGGTCACCTGTGCCCGTACTCCGTGAAAACGTAATCTCTATTCTGCACTATCGTGTGGCACGCGAACCCGCACTTCGCGTCGTGTCCCTGCGGTGGACTGTCTGCCTCAGTGCCGGGGCTAAACGTGTCGGACGCCGCGTCATAGTCGAACGTGCCCCATCCCCATCCGCCGCTGTCCGCGAACCTCTTGCTGTCCTTCACCATGAAATCGGCGTTCAACTGGGTACCGGGTACTCTCGGCGGACCGGGATACGTCTCTTGCGTTTTTGGGGTCCAATGGATTTTCGCCATCTTGGCGCCGTCCGGGAAAGGCTTGCCGTTGCCGGGCACGCCTGCCCGAAGGGCATCCATCATGACCGGATTCCCCAAAATCGCAGCAAACTTGCCGCCGTTGTCGCTGGTCGAGATGACAGGCCAGTCCTCGTAGCCTCTGAACTCGGAGAACGCGAGGCCGCCCGGGATCTGCACAGTGTATTTGTCTTGCGCGGAAATGGCCCTGCCGCCGAACACCGCGAGCACGGTCGCAATAGTCACAATCAGCCAGGATGTAATTCTCGTCATAGTCATTCTCCCACTGCGCTTTTTTTCGCGCGAGGCTTCATGCCGCTGAACTTAGCACAAAAATGGCTGGACAGGCCTCACACTTGGCGTGCGGGTTTCACCGCGGCCGGCACTCGACGTGCTCCAAGCTAAGCACCAAATGCAATGCCACTGCGACATCTGCCGTGGCGGCACCGGCCGCAGCTTTCTTGAGTTCGGACTCGACGTGCTGCCACGTCTTCCTCGCGCGCGTCTCTTTCGGCAGATGCCCGAGCAGCATCCGCACATCGGCGAGCGTGACCAGATCCACGACACGGGGAATTTTGAGCGGCCGGGGCAGGGCACACGACCAATTGGGGCGGGACAATCGTCACTCCCGCCGCAGTGGGGCCGAAGAACGCACGACTGGAATCTCCGCCTTAGCGCGGCAGCTTTGACCAGAAGGGTCCTTGGCCCTATGGTCGAGTGTTGCCCGCCGTAATTCATCACCGCACCAGCGAGGGTAGCTATGATTTCAGTCTTAATCGCGGTTCTGATTATTTGCGTCGTCGGTGCGATTTGTTTTTGGGCCATCGACCAGTTCGTTAAAGACCGTCGTTTGTCAAATCTTCTCAAACTGCTCGTGGTGCTAATATGCTTGGGGGCGATCCTCCAGCGGGTACTGCCGTTGGCGGGAATCTATTAGGTTTTAGCTGCCGCTCACACTAAATGTAGCGGCTTGATTCCGTTCATCGAGTAGCAATCTGACTCGCCGACATGAGCGGCGAACGAACGCACCCTGCAAAACTACGCCTACTGGTCGTCCCGAAAGACTCACAAGTCCCCGCCGGGACCGCGGCCGACGCTTGGCGATCTGCAGCGCGGCGACGGTAAGTGGTGCTGGCTCTATTGCGAGCGTTGCCAGCACTGCGCCCCGTTCGCCGTTGCCGCCGCAGTCATCCGATGAGGGCCGGACGCATCAAGCGACGTGCTGCGCCAGCGGGCGCGTTGTACGGTATGCGGTCACGAGGGCGCGACGACCCAGCATCCAAGCTGGGGCGGTAACAGCATCGGCTTTCTGCTTTGGGTGACGCATAGGAACAATTCGAAGGTCGGCCTTAACCGGACACAAATCGCGCCTCTGGTATTGGTTGGGCAGCGACGGAGGCCCGCTATGGACATTGCAAGACTCGCCAAGGATATCGGCAATCTCCGATAC
>DATHPQ010000006.1:0-3086 GCA_035483735.1 Xanthobacteraceae bacterium
GACCCGGTCGTTTCGAACAGAATCTTTCGTTCGGCGGCGCGGTCGGGATAGGTGACGTCGATTTCCATCAGGAAGCGGTCGAGCTGAGCTTCCGGCAGCGGATAGGTGCCTTCCTGCTCCAGCGGATTTTGCGTTGCCAGCACATGAAACGGCTTCGGCAAATCGTAGCGCGTGCCGGCGACAGTGACGTGCTGCTCCTGCATCGCCTGCAAGAGCGCCGATTGCGTGCGCGGCGAGGCGCGGTTGATCTCGTCGGCCATCAGCAACTGGGCGAAGACCGGACCGGAGATGAAACGGAAGCTGCGCTTGCCGGCCTGACTTTCTTCCAGCACTTCGGTGCCGAGAATGTCGGAGGGCATCAAATCTGGCGTGAACTGGATACGGCGCGCGTCGAGACCGAGCACGGTGCCCATGGTGTCGACGAGCTTGGTCTTGGCGAGGCCCGGTACGCCGAGGAGAAGCGCGTGGCCGCCGGAGAGAATAGTGATGAGCGCCTGCTCGACGACTTTCTCCTGGCCGAAAATGACGGTGCCGATCGCGGCCTTGGCCGCGCGGACATGATCCGCGGTCGTTTCCGCCGAGCGCACGATCATGTCTTCGAGCTTTTCGAGCCCTTCTCCGCCGGCAACGGGCATGACTAACTCCTTGTGGTCAGGCAGCATTTGTTTCGGGTCAGATTCGCGTCACATGCCCGAATCGGTGGCAGCGCCTCTGCACTGCTATTAGGCACACAATATGCAATATATGCGCCAGCCGTACGATTACCGATCTTGCGCTGATTCTTCGCCAAGAAGGAAACAACGCGGGAAACCACTGGGGAAACACGGCTTGGTGTGAGAGGCGGCGCGATGCAAAGTGACAAAAATCAAACTCGCGACTGACCGTGCCCCCGGGGACTGACGACAGGGCCTAGACTCAAGGCAAACCATGGCGAAGGAAGGGCAATCAGGCCTTGAGGCGATCACGGGGGCGCTAGGTCGCGCGGCAAAAGGCACCACTGGGCGAACCGCCGGGGCGCCACCTATCGAGCTGTGGAACCCGCCGTTTTGCGGCGATCTCGACATGCGCATCGCCGCTGACGGGACGTGGTTTTACCTGAAAACCCCGATCGGCCGGCCGGCTCTGGTCAAGCTTTTCGCCTCTGTGCTCAAGCGCGAAGGCGACAATTATTACCTCGTCACCCCGGTGGAGAAGTGCGGCATCCGGGTCGAGGATGCGCCGTTTCTCGCCGTCGAGATGAATGTCGAAGACGGCGCGGACGGCCATGTGCTCAACTTTAGGACAAATGTCGACGACTGGATCGCCTGCGGCCCGCAGCACCGGCTGCGCTTCGAGCCGGAAGCCGATACCGGCGGCCTCAAACCTTATCTCCACGTTCGCCGCGATCTTTGGGCCAAGGTGACACGGGCGCTGTTCTTCGATCTTGTCGAACTCGGCGAAGAGCGCGATGTCGAAGGCATGGCGATGTTCGGGGTGTCCTCCATGGGCGAGTTCTTTCCGATGGCGCCGGCGGATCAGGTGAGGGAATTTACGTGAGCGACAGCAGTGCCACTTTGGAGCGGCCGGCAACGGAGAGTTTTTTCGATCGCGCCCGCGCGCGGCTCAATTTGGACGTGCCGGCGTCTTTGACCGATCCCGATGCGCCGGGTGCGCGCGGCGATCTCGATCTCAATCCGGAAAGCTGGATCAAGGTCGGGGTGAAGGCGACGCGGCCGGCGGCGGTGCTGGTGCCGGTGATCGATCGGAGCGAGCCGACGGTGCTGCTGACGCAGCGCACACCGGATTTGACGACGCATGCCGGCCAGATCGCGTTTCCCGGCGGCAAGATCGAGCGCGACGACGCAAGTCCGGTGGCCGCAGCTTTGCGCGAAACCAGGGAAGAGACAGGACTTGGAGCGACACTCATCGAGCCGATCGGCTATCTCGATCTTTATCTGACGTTTTCCGGATTTCGCATTCTGCCGACGGTGGCGCGTGTCCAACCCGGTTTTACCCTGACGCTCAATCCGAGCGAGGTGACCGAAGCGTTCGAAGTCCCGCTCAAATTCCTGATGACGCCGGCCAACCATGCCCGCAAGACGCGCGATTGGAGAGGCATCGAGCGCGAATATTACGAAATACTGTTCGAGAACCGCTACATTTGGGGCATCACCGCGGGTATTCTGCGGAACCTTTACGAGCGGATCTGTGCCGGATGATCAGGTCGATCTCGACTGAATTGGCGCTGTTTCTGACGCCCTTCGTGCTCTATGCGGCCTTCCTTTATGCGACCAGCATCGGCGTGCTGCACCCTTCGGCCTGGACCATGCAGCGCGTGTCGGGCTTGCTCGTCGCCTCGCTTATTCTGGTGATCGGCAGCCTGGTGCTGCTCGCCAATTTCTCCGGCGCGCCGCCGAACTCGACCTATGTGCCCGCGCATATCGAGAACGGCCAATTTATTCCGGGGACGACCAAGTGACGGCGGCGCCGCATCTGCAAGATGCGCTCTGGCTCAGGCGCGGCAAAGTGCAAGATCTGCTGGTGACGCTTGGCCGCGACGGCGAAGAGGCGCGCGTCGTCGGCGGCGCGGTGCGCAACGAATTGCTGCATCTTCCGGTCAGCGAGGTCGACATCGCGACCACCGCGGTGCCGGAAGAGGTCGTGCGCCGCGTCGAACAGGCCGGCTGGAAAGCGGTCCCGACCGGCATCGCGCACGGCACCATCACCGTCGTCATCGACGGCAAGCCGTTCGAGGTCACGACGCTGCGGCAAGACGTCGAAACCTATGGCCGCAAGGCCAAAGTCCTGTTCGGCCGCGACTGGACCGCGGACGCGCAGCGGCGCGACTTCACTGTCAACGCGTTGTCGGCGGGCGCGGACGGCACGGTTTACGACTATGTCGATGGCCTTGCCGACATTGCCGCGCGCCGCGTCCGTTTCATCGGCGATCCGGGGCAGCGCGTTGCCGAAGACTATTTGCGCATTCTGCGGTTCTTCCGGTTTCACGCCTGGTACGGCTCCGGCGCTCCGGACGCAGCCGGACTGCACGCCAGCATCGCCGCGCGGGGAGGGCTCGAGACGCTGTCGCGCGAGCGGGTGCGGATGGA
>DATHPQ010000007.1:0-37950 GCA_035483735.1 Xanthobacteraceae bacterium
CTATCAGGTCGACAAGGTGCTCTACGAATTGCAGACCGCGCATCAGCATCTCGTGCTGTTCGAGCAGCCGTTCTTCGGCAAGATGCTGATGCTCGACGGCGCCGCCCAAATCTCGAAAAAAGACGAGTTCATCTATCAGGAGATGATGGCGCATGTGCCGCTATTCGCCCACGGCCGCGCGCGCGACGTGCTCATCATCGGCGGCGGCGATTGCGGCATCGCCGAGGAGGTGCTCAAGCACAAATCCGTCAAGCGCCTGACCCAGGTCGAGATCGACCCCAAAGTGGTCGAATTCGCCAAGGAGCATTTTCCCGAATTCACCCGGCCAGTTTTTGCCGACAGGCGTTTTGAGTCCGTCATCGACGACGGCGCGAAATATGTGGCCAAGACGGAGCGCGCCTTCGATGCCATCATTGTCGACTCGACCGATCCGCAAGGGCCTGGAAAAATCCTGTTCAGCGAGAAATTCTATGCCAATTGCCGGCGCTGCCTGACCAAAGGCGGCGTCTTGGTGACGCAGAGCGGCGTACCGTTTTTCCAGCAGCGTGAACTCGTATCATCCATTGCCAAGTTACGGCGGCTGTTCGCCGACGCGAGCTGCTTTGTCGCCGCGATCCCGATTTATATCGGTGGCCATATGGCGATGGGAATTGCCAGCGACAACAAAAGGCTGCGCCGGCACGCGGTGACGACGATCGCACGGCGCTATCGCAAGGCCGGCAGCTTCAAGACGATGTATTGGACGCCGGAAGTCCATGTCGCGTCGTTTGCGCAACCGCGCTTCATCGCCGAGGCGGTGGCGAGAGCAGCCAAAACGCGCGCGAAATCGTGAATGACAGGCGTCACAGCCTGCCTTTAGGATGGCGCCACGCAACAGCGCGTGAGGCCAAATCTCGAGGCATGTCATGAGCTTCTTCCCGGCGAAAGACCCTACATTCGGCGATGCACCTTCGTGTGACGCCATCGCGCAGGTGATTATTCCCCGCACGGTCGATCTCGGCGGCTTTCAGGTGCATCGTGTCTTGCCGTCGGCGCGCCAGCGCATGGTCGGCCCTTTCATCTTCTTCGACCATATGGGGCCGGCGGTGTTCCGCGCCGGCGACGGTGTCGACGTGCGGCCGCATCCGCATATCGGGCTGTCGACCGTTACTTATTTGTTCGACGGCGAGATCGTGCATCGCGACAGTCTCGGTTCGGCGCTGCCGATCCGGCCGGGCGCGGTCAATCTGATGACCGCCGGCCGCGGCATCGTGCATTCGGAACGCACCGCAGCCGATCATCGCGACGGCGGCGAGCCGCTCCACGGGCTGCAGTTGTGGGTGGCGCTGCCGGCCAAAGACGAAGAAATGGCGCCAGCCTTCGCCCACACCGCGGCAACCGATATTCCCGAATTGCGCGACAACGGCCTGGCGCTGCGCGTCATCGCCGGAAAGATGCACGGGCTGACATCGCCCGTCGGCACCACATGGGAAACGATTTTCGCCGAGGCGCATCTCAAGGCCGGCACGACACTGCCGATCAGCGCCGAGCACGAAGAGCGCGCGCTCTATGTCGTTGCCGGCGAGATCGAGATCGCCGGCGACCGTCACGGAGCGGAACGGCTTTTGCTGCTCAAGCCGGGCGAGCGCATCGAAGTCCAAGCGGTGAGCGACGCACACGTTATTCTCGTCGGCGGCGCGCCGATGGACGGCCCGCGCCATATCTGGTGGAATTTCGTCTCCTCGCGGAAGGACCGTATCGAAGCCGCCAAGGCCGACTGGAAGTCCGGCCACTTCGACACCGTGCCGGGCGACTCGACGGAGTTCATTCCGCTGCCGGAAAAATAACCGCAGCTCAGCTCAGACGCCGATCGCCGCCTTGATCCGCTCGCTCGATAGCGGCAGATCGCGGAAGCGGTGGCCTGTGGCATCGGCGATGGCATTCGCAACAGCTGCTGCTGCCGGCCCCTGCCCGGCCTCGCCGCTGCCGAGAAACGGCGCACCCGGCCGATTGATGATGTGGACCTCCATCGAGTCAGGCACCGCGGAAAAGCGCAGGATCGGATAGGTCGCCCAATCGACGCTGGTGATGCGGCGGTCGTCGAAACTCACATTCTCATAAAGCGTCCAGCTCATCGACTGCAGGATGGCGCCTTCGATCTGATTGGCGATGCCATCGGGATTGACCACCTGGCCGCTATCGACGGCGGCGACCGCGCGCAACATCCGCGCCCGGCCGGTTTCGTGATTGATCTCGACCTCGCATGCGACTGCGCAATAGGCCGCGAGATTTTTATAGCGCGCAAAGGCAAAGCCATAGCCGTGACCGGGACCATGGCTGGGCGTGCCGGCGCGCAGCTTCGCCGACCAGCCGAACCGCTCGGCGGCCGTCGACACCACTTCGCGCGCGCGCGGATCGTCGAGATGCTTCAAGCGGAACGCGACGGGATCGGTTCCGGCGGCCGCAGCCAGCTCATCCATGAAACTCTCGATGGAGAAGATATTCATGTAGGCGCCGAGCGAGCGCAGCGCTGAGACCCGGATCGGCATCGTGGGTAGAAAGTGATGCAGCACTTTCATGCTCGGAAATTTATAGATCGGATTGGAATTGCGGTCGCCGCCACCTTCCGGCATCGGAATCGGAAACGGCTTCGGTTCCGGAAACGGCGCGGCGAGATAGCGCGCCGCGATCAGCGACCCCGCCGGTCCCGGCCGCATCGAATGGGTGTTGCTCCAGACCGTGTAATCCCAGTCGGCGACCTTGCCGGACTCGTCCAAGGCGGCGTTGACCTTCACCATCATGGCGGGGCCATAAGGCTCCCAGGCGTGCTCCTGCTCGCGCGTCCATTGCACGCGCACCGGCCGGCCGGGCAGCGCGCGCGCCAGCAAAGCGGCATCGCCCGCAGCATCGTCGGCCCCGTTATGGCCGTAGCAGCCCGAGCCCTGGCTGTGGATGCAGCGCACCTTGTCTTTCGGCATGTGCATCATTTCGGCGATGGCGTCGCGATCCGGATAGACGCCCTGGGTGTGGGTCCACACTGTCAGCGTATCGTCCTGCATCTGCGCCACCGCACAGGACGGGCCGATCGAACCATGCGACACATAAGGCCGGGTATAGGTGGCCGAGACGGTCTTGGTATTCGCCGGCACTGGCTGCGGCTGGTCGATCACCTTGATGTCTTGCGCCGGCAGGCTTGCAAGCAGCGCCGGGAGTGCCGTCATATCCGGCAGCTTGGCATTCTCCTGCCAGCGCGCGGCGGCTGCGAGCGCGCGCATCGCCTCGATCGCCTGAAACTCGCGCGCGGCGATGACGGCGAGAAAACTGCCGTCGCGCACGACTTTGACCACGCCCGGCATCTTCTCGACAGCCGACGTATCGACGCTGTCGAGCACCGCGCCGTAGCTCGGCGGCCGCACGATCCGGCCATGCACCATGCCGTCGGGGCGGAAATCCTGCACGAAGGCTTCGCCGCCGGTCACTTTGGCCGGAATATCGACGCGCGGAATGCGCCGGTTGAGAAATTTGTACTGGGCGGGATCCTTCAGCACCGATTGCGGCGACGCTTGCACATGCAGCATCTCGCTCGCCACCAGATCGCCATAGGCAAAATGACGGCCGTCGGGCGCGATGACTGCGCCGCTGTCCGTCGTCATTTGCTCTGTAGGGACGCCGGCGCGCTGCGCCGCTTGCGCGATCAGAAGTTGCCGCACCTGCGCCGCGGCATGCATGATCGCGGTGCCGGAATCCTGCATGGAGTGGCTGCCGGCGGTGTAGCCTTCGTTGGCGGTGCGCCCGGTATCCGCCGTCACGATCGTTAGCCGGGCGAAATCGGCGTCCAATTGCTCGGCGGCGACCTGCAGCAGCGCCGTCTTGATGCCCTGCCCGAGCTCGGCCTTGCCGGTGAACACCGTGATCGTCCCGTCGGCATCGATGCGAATCCAGGAATCGAGGAACGGCGCCTGCTTGAGACTGCCCGGAAGCGGCGGTGGCGGCGCCAGAGCGGGTTGCGGCGCCGCAACTGGCGGAGGGGCGCCGTCCTGCGCCAAAGCCGCAGACGAGAAACTGAAGACCAGCGCGCCTGAGCCGGCGAGCACCGCGCGCCGCGAGATGACGATCCCGGTGTCGCTCATCCGGCCTCTCCTCGTTGCGCCGTGGTCAACGTATGCTGCGCCCGATGCACGGCACGCAGGATGCGCATATGGCTGCCGCAACGGCACAGATTGGGTTCGAGCCAGGCGCGGATCTCGCCGTCGCTGGCATGCGGATTTCGCTGCAGCAGCGCCTGCGCCCGCATCATCATGCCGGGAATGCAGTAGCCGCACTGCGCCGCCTGCGCCTCGATGAAGGCCTGCTGGATCGGCGCGGGCTTGTCCTCGGTGCCGAGCCCCTCGAGCGTCGTGATTTCCTTGCCGGCGAGCAATGCGATCGGCGTCACGCAGGAAAAGATCGGCTCGCCATTGACGAGCACTGTGCAGGCGCCGCATTGACCGAGCCCGCAGCCGAATTTGGCGGCGTTGAGCTTGAGATCGCCGCGCAACACGTAAAGCAGCGGCGTGCGCGGATCGGCATCCACGTCATGCTCGGCATTATTCACGTTGAGCTTCATGTGTCGTCCCTTGTTGGGTAGCGGTGGAAGCGGAGCCGTTGGCCGGCGCGGCGTTGGCTGGCGGCGTGCGCAAAGCCGCGCGCGCGGCGGTAATGCTGGTGTCGATGTCGGTCCAAGCCGGCTTGGCGGTGAAGTTTGCCCGCAAATAGCGCGCCAGAGCCGCGACCTGCGCGTCGTCCATGGCATTGGCAAAGCCCGGCATGATCGGCGCGCGTTTGGCTTCGGCCGCGGGCAAGCCGTTGAGCACGACATTGACCAAATTGCGCGCGCTCGGCCCGTTGATATTGCTCGACAGTGCGAAATCGATGCCGCCGAACGGCGCCGCGCGCGGCCCCTGGTGGCATCCGGAGCAAGTGGCGGCATAGATCAGCGCGCCCTGCTCACTGTCGGCGGCCGGATCGCGGCTTTGCGACGTGTCGGCTTGGCTGTCAGCGCTTGCCGCAGCGATCGTCTTGCCGCGCGCGCTTTGCGTCGCGACTTGTTTCGTGACTTGCGGCGTGGGTGCGTCCGGCGCGCCGATCTGCGCCGCAATATAAGTCGCGAGCGCATGCAGGTCGTCGCCCGGCGCCGTGCCGAGATTGCTCGCGACTTCGAGCATCGGACCGCGCGCCACGCCGTGATCGGCATTGAAGCCATTGCTTAAATACTGCAGCAGAGTGTCGGCCGTCCAAGGCACCGGCGCCGGCGACGACGCGTTGATGGCATAGGCGCTCCAGCCTTCGGCCTCGCCGCCGGAGAATTTCTCACCCGCCTTCTCCGCGCCCAGAACATTTCGCGGCGTGTGGCAGGCGCCGCAATGACCGAGACCTTCGGCGAGATAGGCGCCGCGATTCCAGGCCTCGTCGTGCGCCGGGTCCGGCTGGTACGGGCCGGGCTTGAGAAACAGCAGATTCCAGCCATGCATCACGAGCCGCACGTTCAGCGGGAACGGCAGCCGATTTTGCGGCGCGGTAGCGCGCACCGGCTGCCGCGTCATGAGAAAGGCATAGAGCGCCGTAGCATCGTCGTCCGACACCAAAGTGAAATGATCGTAGGGAAAAGCCGGATAAAGATGGGCGCCGTCGCGGCGCACGCCGTGGCGCAGCGCACGCTGGAAGGCCGCCAACGACCAATTGCCGATACCGGTTTCCGGATCGGGCGTAATGTTGGTTGAATAGATGGTGCCGAATGGTGTCGGCAACGCGAGCCCGCCGGCGAATTCCCGGCCTGACGGCGCGGTATGGCAGACGCCGCAGCTGCCGATCGCGGCAAGCTCGGCGCCGCGCTTCACCGCAACGGAATCAAAGCTATTCGCCTGCGGCGGCGGAATCGGACCATAGGGCGGCTGAAACGCAAGAATAGCGTAGACAACAAGTCCGAGAATCAAAACGACGCAAAGAAGGAAAACAGTTCTGACAAATCCGCGCATATCGTGGACCAGTCGGAAAACAAGCCGCGCCCCGCCCGCAGCGCCGGCATTGCTTCAACGGCCGCCACCATATGAAGTTCCGCCGGCTCTCGCGCCGCTGTAAATTAGCGGCTGCCACGGCCGTGGGAAGGACCCAAAAAGGGGAAAAGTCCGATGACCGCCCATTATCGTGTTCATTTCCTGTTGATCGGCGCGATTTTTGCGATGCTCGCGGGCGGAATGACGCCAGCGCGCGCCGAATCCGACCTCGAGCACGCCTATCGCATCATGGCCGGCAAGCAATTCGTCGATCTTACCCATTCGTTCGGCCCGGAGACGCCGGTCTGGGCCGGCTTCGGCCAGGCGAGATTCTCGCCGGCCGCGGATCCAAAAACCGGCGCGCCCTATACCATCGCCAAGGACGAATTCCGCGCCACCTATTATCAAATGGTCGGGCAATACGGCACGCATGTCGATCCGCCGGCGCATTTTGCGCAAGACGGGATCACCATGGATCAGATCCCGCTGAAACAGATGATCCTGCGGCTGGTCGTGCTCGACGACACGCCCTACCTCGCCAAGGATCCGAACCACGCTTTCTCGGTGGCCGACCTCAAGGCCTGGGAGCGCGCGCATGGCCGCGTGCCCAAGGGCGCTTTCGTCGCACTCCGCACCGACATGTACAAGGACTGGGACACCAATCCCGAGCGCTTCAAGCGCGAGCCGTTTCCTGCCTGGTCGTTCGAGACCATCAAATATCTCTATGCGCAGCGCGACGTGACCGCGACCGGCCACGAGTCGATGGATACCGATACCACCGACAAGATGGAGTCGGAGACTTACATCCTGCAGCACGGCCATTATCAGATCGAGGTCATGGCCAATCTCGACAAAGTACCACCGACGGGCGCCCTGATCGTCGTAACATGGCCGAAGGTCGAAAAAGGTCTAGGCTTTCCAGCGCGCGCGTTTGCGATTCTACCGTGAACGGATTACCGCCGTCGCGCGACTGATCCATCGGGCAAAAACACGGACCAAAATCAGAAATGAACAAGGTGAAGTGTTGTAAAAGCCGCGCGGCCTCAGCCGCGGCTTTCTTGATACTGCAGATTTTTGGCTGGCCGGGCTTCGCGCCGCCAGTTCACGCCGCAACGGCAGTCTCGATCAAAACCCACATCGTCGAGATCGGAGTCGATGTCGCCGACGCGCTGAAATCCTATCCGGGCCTGTTCGACAATTGCGTCGCCGAGGGCAAAGCTTACGCGGCGCAGATGCGCGCGCAGGCCGAGAAGGAACATCACGATGACCCGGCCATGTTCCGCGACGGCACGGCATGGACCTACGACCGCGCTTATGAGCTGCGCTCGGCGATCGGTCGCTATATCAGCGTCGTGCGCAGCGACGATACGTTCGAAGGCGGTGCTCATCCCAATCACGTGGTCGACACCGTCCTGTGGGATACGCAGGCGCAGAAGCGCATCTCGATCCGGCCGTTCTTCACCGAGACCGCCGATGACGGCCCGACAATGAACGCGCTCGCCGCCGAGGCGAAACTTGCGGTCGCCAGCGTGAAGATCGCCAATGGCGTCCCCGCCGGGAGCGACGACAAGCTGCCGGCCAACATCACGCCCGCGCAATATCTGCGCAAGGACACCTTCATCAGCGACGGCATCAAGCCCACGCTGCTCAAGCTCGGCCCGGTCACGCTCGCGCCGTCGTCCGAAGCGGGTAAAAGCTCCGGATTGACGTTTCACTACGGGCCCTATGCGGTCGGACCCTATGTCGAAGGCTCCTATACCGCCTTCGTGCCGTGGACCGCCTTTCGGCAATATCTGACCCCCGAGGGCGCCGGGCTCTTCGGCGGGACGCGGCCTAAAAGCGACAGTGATAAGTGGTGACGGCGCAAATGGTGATCACGCGGCTTGGCGCTGTGCCTTGGTCCAGGCTTCAATCTCGCGCTCGGCTTCGGCTTTGGCGAAGCCGTAACGGGCGCGCAGGCGCGCGACCAGTTCCGAGCGCCGGCCGGCAATGCGGGTGATATCTTCGTCGGTGAGCTTGACCCAGTTATTGCGGATTTTCCCCTTGAATAGCATCCAATTGACTTCGATCTGGTCCCAGTTCATCGATTGTCTCCCTGTTCGAGGACGCACGACGCCGCACTCCGCGTCGATCATGAACTTGTCGATGACAGCCGCCCGATGCGGCCTCAATTCGGCGATATCGGGGTCATTCAGCGATGAATTTTGTTCCGGATCGGGCGGCTTCGCTGTGTCAGTGTCTCTATCGCAATAGCGCGGCGTGCGTGGCCCTTTCCTCACACGGCGTTAAAGAACTTCGAATCGAATAGATGACTCGATGCGCCTGAGCCATGCTTTCGGAACATCATGACGCCGCCCGCTCCAAGCCCTGACATCGAACGTCTTGCGCGCGACATTCGCTCCGGTCAGCGTGTGGTGCTGTCGCGCGCCATCACGCTGATCGAGAGCAAACGCGCCGATCACCGCGCCACCGCAGCGGCTTTGACCCAGGAACTGCTGAAAGATACCGGCAACGCCGTGCGCGTCGGCATTACCGGCGCGCCGGGCGTCGGCAAATCCACCATGATCGAGGCGCTTGGCAGCATGCTGACGGCTCAAGGCCACAAAGTCGCGGTGCTCGCGGTCGACCCTTCGTCGCGTCGCACCGGCGGGTCGATCCTGGCCGACAAGACGCGCATGGCAAAGCTTGCCAATGATGAACAAGCTTTCATCCGTCCCTCGCCGTCTTCAGGCACGCTCGGCGGTGTTGCTGCGCGAACGCGCGAGACCATGCTGCTCTGCGAGGCCGCGGGCTATGACGTCATTTTGGTCGAGACCGTTGGCGTCGGCCAATCCGAAATCGCAGTTGCTGATATGACTGACTTTTTTCTTGTGCTGGCGATGCCGGGGGCGGGCGACGAATTGCAGGCGCTCAAGAAAGGCGTGGTCGAACTCGCCGACATGATCGCGGTCAACAAAGCCGACGGTGACAATCTTCCCCGCGCCAAGCTTGCCGCGGCCGAATATAGCGCGGCGCTGCATATTCTCAGCCCCCGCTCGCCGAACTGGTCGCCGCCGGTCGTCACCTGCTCGGCGCTCAAAGGCGACGGCATCGAGAAATTGTGGTCGCATATTCTCGATCATCGGAAAAGGCTTGCCGCCTCGGGCGAGCTCAAAGCGCGCCGCGGCGAGCAGCAGGTGAAATGGATGTGGACCATGCTCGAAGAGCGGCTGTTCGAGCCGTTGCGCTCCGACCGCGCAGTGAAAGCGGCCTTGCCGCGTATCGAGGCTGACGTCGCCGCCGGACGTCTTGGGCCGGCAAACGCCGTCGAACAGATCGCCGCCATGCTCGCGGGTTGATGATGCGGGTTCTGATCACCGGCTTTGGTCCGTTCCCCGGCGCGCCGTTCAATCCCAGCGCGCTGTTGGTGAAGGCGCTTGCCCGAAGGCGCCGGCCAGCTCTGGCGGACATCGAACTGACCACGCATGTCTTTGCCACGAGCTACGCGGCGGTCGATCGCGATTTGCCGAAGCTCATGGCGCAACAGCCGGACGTGGTGTTGCTGTTCGGCCTGGCTGGGCGGCGGCGCCACCTTTGCATCGAGACACGCGCACGAAACGCAGTGACGCTGCTGTTTCCGGATGCTGATCGGAACAAGCCGCAACACAGCGTGATCGCGGCCGACGCGCCGTCATCGCGCAGAGGCCATGCGCCGTTCATGCGAATGCTCGGTGCGGCGCGCGGCCGTTTTCCGTCTCGCCTATCGCGCGATGCCGGGCGCTATCTCTGCAACTACGTCTATTGGCAGGCGCTGCAGTCTGCGCAGAACAGCCGCCCGCTGGTCCAGTTCATCCACATTCCACCGGTCAGGATCGGACCGCGCCGGCCCCGCAAACAGCGGCCCCTGTCGCTCGCCGAACTAATGCGTGCCGCTGAAGCTATTCTGATTGTGCTGAAAGCCGCAGTCTGACACTGGAGATCGGCTTGCTCATCCGGATTGCGTCAGTGCCTCCGTCACCCTCACCCCACCGACCTCAAATCCGTTCCAATTGCGCAATACCGGCTGCATGAACGGCGCAAGCGCCCGACGCTCGGCGTCGCTCATCGGCAAGAAGCGCGCGATCATCGCCGCCATGATCGCCTGCGCGGCGCGGCCGGCGCCATCGTCGCATTTGAGCGCGACGCCGAGGCCCTCTTCCGGCAGCGCGCCGCAATAGACGCCTTCGGCGCCGGTCTTGACGAAAACGCGCGCGCCGAAGATCTGCATGATCTCGGTGCAGAACCGGCCGGTGCCGGCGACGTGCCAGGGATTCTGCGCGCAGGCGCGAAGGAGTCGCTGCGCGGCCGCGGTGCGCACGGGCGACAGGCCTTCGCCGGTTACGAATTTAGCAAAGCCGCGCGCCAGATTTTGCAGCGGGATCGCCCAGGTCGGCACCGAACAGCCGTCGGTCGCGCGGCGATCGTCAGACAGCACGGCGCCGGTCAGGCCCTCGATCACGGCGCGCACTTCGCGCTGGACTTTATGCTCGGGCTGCCAATAGTCGGCATGATCTATCCCCATCGCGCATGCGAGGCACAGGAAACCCGCGTGCTTGCCGGAGCAATTGTTATGCACCGCCGACGCCGTGCCGGTCTTCGCCAACGCGTAAGCTGCCGATTGCGCCATCGGCCAATGCGCGCCACACCGCAGTGCTGATGCATCAAGCCCGGCCGCCGCCAACATGCGCTCGACGCCAGCAACATGCGCGGGCTCCCCGCTATGCGACGCGCAGGCGAGCGCCAATGCCTCGTCGCCAAAGCCGTAACGCTCGGCCGCGCCCTGCTCCACAAGCGGCAAGGCCTGAAATGCCTTGATTGCTGAACGCGGAAACACCGGGACGGCGACATCGCCGACGGCGAGCACCGTTTTTCCGTTCGCGTCGGCTACGGCGATAGCGCCGCGATGGCAGCTTTCCACCAGCGCTCCACGCGTAATTTCGACAAGAATCGGATCGGTCATTGTCATTCCGTCGTGGCCATCTTGCATTGATCGGCATAATTTGGATTCGCCGGGACGGACGTAAGCAGACTCCTCGTCCGAGTCTACTGTCAGGACATCACCATGCGCCGGCTCACCATAGTCGTTCCGGTCCTCAATGAGGCAGCGATCATCGTGCCCGCCCTGCGGGCGCTGGCGCCGCTGCGCGCCCGCGGCGCCGAAGTCATCGTCGTCGACAGCGGCTCTGCCGACGGCACCCCCGGCCTCGCTGTACCTTTGGCCGATCGCGTCGTCGCCGCGCCGCGCGGCCGCGGCGCACCGATGAATTTAGGCGCGACGCTCGGCGCGGGCGACGTGCTTTTGTTTCTGCATGCGGACACAGCACTGCCGGACAGTGCCGACGGCCTGATCGCGCAGGCGCTCGAACGGCACGCCTGGGGCCGTTTCAATCTGCGCATCGCCGGGCGGCATCCGTTTCTCGCCGTCGTCGCGCGCATGATAAATTGGCGCTCGCGATGGAGCGGCATCGCCACCGGCGATCAGGCCATGTTCATGACCCGCGCGGCGTTCGAAGCAGTTGGCGGATTTCCCGATCTGCCGCTGATGGAGGACGTCGCGCTGTCGCAAAAACTCAAGCGGCTCGGTCCGCCGTTCTGCATCGCCACACCGGCTATCACATCAGACCGCCGCTGGGAATATAACGGCGTGTTCCGCACCATCTTTCTGATGTGGCGGCTGCGGCTTGCTTATTACCTCGGCGCCGCACCCGCTTATCTGGCGTCGCGCTATCCGCCGATAAGAGCTTTTAATTTGCGCATGTCCTCATCGGAAAACCGGTCCGCAGTTTTCCGGGACAGGCGCTAGCCACGCAGAGCGGCTCCGGCCCATAACGCCGGCGCCGATCGCGCATATTGCGCCGGCCGGGCGACTTCGGCGCCGAGCGTCTGTGCGGCATGCCAGCCCCAACGCGGATCGTCGAGGAATGGGCGCGCCAGTTGCTGCATCGCCTCCGGATAACCATCTACCATTGTCTCTTGCTCAAACTCCCATGCAGCCCATCTTGACCACATCCCGACGGTTGCGAAAGATCATCGTGCTCATCCTCCTTGCCGCTTTTCTCCTTCCTGTTGTCGTGCGTGCCTCGGCTTACGCGTTCTATCGCGGTACGACGAATTGGCGTAAGGCCGATTGGTCGAGCAGTGGATTGTTGCCGCGAGCAGAGACCTATGCGCCGGCGCGCGTCCTCATTATGTCGGGCCGCGCCGGCGGTCTTAAAGGTGTGCTTGCCATCCATAGCTGGATCGTCGTCAAGCGCGCCAACGCCGAGAGCTGGACGCGCTATGACGTCGTTGGCTGGACGCCAGTGCCGGTGCAAACAAACTATTGGGTAGCGGACGCGCGCTGGTTCGACACGGTGCCGACGATCGTTGCCGATATCAGCGGCGCGGAAGCGCAGGCGCTGATCCCCAAGATCGAGACGGCGGCGCAACACTATCCCTACGGCAAGTCCGGCGACTATCGGATCTGGCCGGGACCTAACAGCAATACTTTCGTCGCCGCGGTTTTGCGCGCGGTGCCGGAACTGGAGCTGCAACTGCCGCCGAATGCCGTTGGCCGCGATTACCGATCCCTGCCCTATGCCGGTCTCACCGATAGCGGTACCGGCATCGAGATCAGCCTCTGGGGCGTTTTAGGCGTGAAGCTCGGCTGGGTGGAAGGCCTCGAGCTCAATGTGCTGGGGCTTGTCGCCGGGTTCGACTTCCGTCACCCGGCGATCAAGCTTCCCGGTTACGGCCGCATCGGATTTGCCGCGGCGTGATCAGCCGCGCAAAGCGGCTCCGGCCCATAAAGCCGGCGCCGACCGCGCATATTGCACCGGCCGGGCGACTTCGGCGCCGAGCGTCTGTGCGGCATGCCAGCCCCAATGTGGATCGTCGAGGAAGGCGCGCGCCATCGCCACCATGTCGGCCTTGCCTTCGGCGATGATGGCTTCGGCCTGCTTGGCGGACACGATCATGCCGACGGAGCGCACCGCGATGCCGGTCTCCTTGCGCACGCGCTCGGCGACCGGGACGTTGAAGCCCGGATCGTTGGGCCAGCGGCTTTCGGTGGTGATATTGCCGGAGGAAATATCGACATAGTCGAGGCCCGCTTCCTTGAGCGCCTTGGCCAGCGCGACGGCGTCGTCGCCGGTCAATCCGCCCTCGAGCCAGTCGGTGCCGGTGATGCGGGCGCCGAGCGGAATGCCGCGCGGTACCGCGGCCCGGGTTTCACGCGCGACTTCGAGCGGAAAGCGCATACGGCCGGCGAGCGAGCCGCCAAATTCATCATTGCGCTTGTTGGATAGCGGCGACACGAAGCTGTGCAGCAGATAGCCATGCGCCAGATGCAGCTCGATGGCGTCGAAACCAACACGCACCGCGCGCTTGGCGCCATCGACGAAGGCTTTGCGCACCCGCGCCATATCCTCTTCGTTCATGGCGCGCGGCGTGTGCCAGCCGGGGCCGAACGGCACCGCCGAAGGTGCAATGGTAGGCCAAGGGTCTTCGTTCGGACCCAACGCCTTGGCGCCTTCCCAGGGCCGCTGCGAGGAGGCTTTCCGTCCGGCATGCGCGAGCTGGATGCCAAGCTTAGACGTGCCGATGCGCCGGCAATGCAGCACCACCCGCTTGAGCGCGTCCTCGCAGGCGTCGGAATAAATCCCCATGCAGCCATGGGTGATCCGGCCGAGCCGCTCGACATGGGTCGCTTCAAGGACGACGAGGCCGGCGCCGGAATTCGCCAGCATGCCGAGATGGGTCATGTGCCATTCATTGGCGACGCCATCGTCGGCCGAGTACTGGCACATCGGCGCGACGACGATGCGGTTCGGCAAAGTGAGATCGGCAAGCTTTATCGGCGAGAACAAAACACTCGACATCGTTGTCTCATATCGGCTGGGGAGGAAAATGATCAGGAGCGCGGCGCCAAGGAAAGCATCGGCGCGCACGCTCCTTTACGGTTCGGATTTTGGATATCGCGTCAGGAGGCCGAAATCCAGTCCGGCCAATGTCCAATAGGACCAAGGACCTAATCGGGCCAGCCCGCGACCGGGAGCCCATTGGCCCGCGCCGCGACCGGCGGCAGATCGGCCTCGCCGCCCAGGACTGCATCGGCCGCTAGATTCAACGGCACCAAGCGGTCGGGCAGAAGCCGATGCGGCGTCTGCATTCTTCCGAGAAACTCCGGCTCTTCGTCATGCGGCGGCAGGCCGGCGATCCCCGCCCATTGGTCGCGCACCCGCAAGACTCTGCGCATTTCATCCAAAAATTCGGCTTTGGTGTAGTAGTGCCGCCAGCGGCCGGTGTCGCACAGTTCGATCAAATGCTCCTGGCGACGCTCCACCAGTGCGAGCCATCTGCGCGCAACGCTGCCGTACCGCCCCTGTTCACGCTCCGACATGTTGATGAAGCCAAAAGCGCCCGCCGAATCGGCGTTTTTTATATTTACGGCAGCGCCGCGATTCGGCAATCAAAATGAATGCGTTTCTGCAAGAGCAAGTTATTGACTTTTAGTTTGTGGATAACAGCGTGCAAATCGATTCGAGATTCTTAACATTCCAAACAAATCAGGACCGCGACTTTTTGTTGATATTACAGCCGCACGCGCAGGCGATTTGCCAGTTCGCCGACAATGCCGCGGCGGAAAACCAGCACGCAGACGACAAAGATCGCGCCCTGGATCACCAGCACCCATTGGCCGAACGGCGCCAGATAGTTCTCCATGGCGATGATCAGAAAGGCGCCGACGATCGGGCCGAATACGGTGCCGAGGCCGCCGACCAGCGTCATCAGCACGACTTCGCCGGACATGGTCCAATGCACGTCGGTGAGCGAGGCAAGCTGAAACACCAGAGCCTTGGTCGCGCCGGCAAGCCCGGCCAGCGTCGCCGACAGCACGAAGGCAACGAGCTTATAGCGGTCGGTATTGTAGCCGAGCGAGATGGTGCGCTGCTCGTTCTCGCGGATGGCGCGCAGCACCTCGCCGAACGGGGAATCGATGATGCGATAGATCAAGAACATCGCGCCGAGCGTGACGACGAGAACGAACACATACATATTCATTTCGACGCCGAGATCGAACACGCCGAACAGGCGGCCGCGCGGCACCGCCTGAATGCCGTCCTCGCCGCCGGTGAATTTCACCCGCAAGGCGACGAGATACATCATCTGCGCCAGCGCCAGCGTGATCATGGCGAAATAGATGCCCTGGCGGCGGATGGCGACGACGCCGGCAACGAGGCCGAGCGCGGCGGCGGTCGCCGTGCCGACAAGGATGGCCAATTCGGGCTGCAAGCCCCAGGACTTGGCCGCATAGGCGGCGACATAACTTGCCCAGCCGAAAAACAGCGCGTGGCCGAACGACAGCAGCCCGACATAGCCGATCAACAGATTGAAGGCGCAGGCGAACAGTGCAAAGCACAAGGCCTTCATCAGAAAAACCGGGTAAAGCACGAAAGGCGCGGCCACGAGGAATATGACCATGACAGCCGCAGCGACGGCGAGGCTCCACGGCGTGTCGCGCCGGATCGCCATCGCAGGAACGTCTGCCGCGCTCGCCATTACACGCCCCGTCCGAACAACCCGGCCGGCCTGACCAGGAGCACGATGATCATGATGGCGAAAATGACGGTGTTGGAAGCTTCCGGGAAAAACACTTTGGTCAGGCCTTCGACGATGCCGAGCGCGAAGCCGGTCAAGATCGCGCCCATGATCGAGCCCATGCCGCCGATCACGACGACCGCGAACACGACGATGATGATGTCGGAACCCATCTGCGGCGAGACATTATAGATCGGCGCCGCCATGACGCCAGCCAAAGCCGCAAGCCCGACGCCGAAGCCATAGGTCAGCGTCACCATCCGCGGCACATTGATGCCGAAGGCCCGCACCAGGGTCGGGTTCTCGGTCGCGGCGCGCAGATAAGAGCCGAGCCGCGTCCGTTCGATCGCAAACCAGGTGCCGAAACACACCACCAGCGAAAACGCGATCACCCAGGCGCGATAATTCGGCAGGAACATGAAGCCGAGATTGCGGCCGCCGCGCAACTCGTCCGGCATCTGATAGGGCTGGCCCGAGGAGCCGTAATAATTGCGGAACACGCCCTCGATGATAAGCGCCAGCCCGAAGGTGAGGATCAACCCGTAAAGGTGGTCGAGATTTTGTAGCCGCTTCAAGAACAGCCGCTCGATCAAAATGCCGGTGAAGCCGACCAGGATCGGCACCACGATCAACGCCACCCAGTAATTCAGCCCCAGATATTGCATCAGCATATAGGCGGCGAAGGCGCCCATCATGTACTGCGCGCCGTGGGTGAAATTGATGATGTTGAGCATGCCGAAGATGACGGCAAGCCCGAGGCTCAAGAGCGCGTAGAACGAGCCGTTGATCAGGCCGAGCAGAAGCTGACCGAACAAAGCTTGCGAGGGAATACCGAAAATCTCGAACATGGAGCCCGCCCGGTTCGCCTCTCCCCGCCCGGCGCGAGGAGAGGCAAATTTGCTCTAGTTGGTCACCAGCGGGCAATTGCCGTCCTTCAGCGGACGGAAGGCTTCATCGGCGGGAATGGTGGCCCGCAGCTTGTAATAGTCGCCCGCATATTTGGATTCTTCGGGCTTCTTCACTTCGAACAGATAGGCGGGGTGAATCTTGCGGCCGTCAGCACGGACCGTGCCCTTGCCGAACAGCGGGTCGTCGGTCGGGATGTCCTTCATCTTGGCGACCACCGTCTTCCCGTCGGCCGTGCTCTTCAGCGCCGCGACGGCTTTCAGATAATGCGTCACCGCCGAATAGACGCCGGCATGGACCATGGTCGGCCATTTGCCCGGCATCTGCGCCTGCCAGCGCTTGGTCCAGGCGCGATTGGCATCGGTCATGTCCCAATACCAAGTCTCGGTCATGACCAGGCCCTGCGCCGTCTTCAACCCGAGCGAATTGACATCGCTGATGAACACCAACAGACCGGCGAATTGCTGGCCGCCCGAAGTGATGCCGAATTCGGCGCCCTGCTTGATGGAATTGATGGTGTCGCCGCCGGCATTGGCAAGACCGATAACTTTGGCCTTCGACGCCTGCGCCTGCAACAGAAACGACGAGAAGTCGCTCGTGTTCAGCGGATGGCTGACGCTGCCCAAAACCTTGCCGCCATTGGCGAGCACGACTGCTGTGGTGTCGCGTTCGAGCGCATGGCCGAAGGCGTAGTCCGCGGTGAGAAAGAACCAGGTGTCGCCGCCGCTTTTCACCAGCGCTTTGCCGGTGCCGTTGGCGAGCATCCAGGTATCGTAGGTCCAGTGGATCGTGTCCGGCGAGCATTTCGCCCCGGTGAGATCGGAGCTCGCCGCGCCGGAGACGATGAAGACCTTGTTCTTCTCACGCGCCACTTCGTTGACGGCGAGCGCGACGCCGGAATTGGGCACGTCGACGATCATGTCGACATGATCGACGTCGAACCATTGCCGCGCCAGATTCGCGCCGACGTCGGGCTTATTTTGCATGTCGCCCGTCACGACCTCGACTTTCATGCCGTGGGCCGCCGGGTTGAAGTCCTCGATGGCCAATTTGGCGGCGGCGACCGATCCAGGGCCGCCGAGGTCGGCATAAAGACCCGACATGTCGCTCATCACGCCGATCTTGACGTTGAGATCCTCGGCCTGCGCCGCTGTACCGACAAATACGGCGGCCGCGACTAACGCTACGCTCGCGATTTTCATTGTGCAGTTCTCCTCGTGATCATCCGGTCGGGCACGTCAGTTGCTGGTCAGCAACGGACAATTGTCGTCTTTCATTGGGCGGAACGCCTCGTCGGCCGGAATGGTGGTCCGCAGCTTGTAGTCGTCGCCGGGATATTTCGATTCAGCCGGCGATTTCACCTCGAACAGATAAGCCGGATGAATTTTGCGGCCGTCGGCGCGGATGAGGCCCTTGCCGAAGACCGGATCGTCGGTCGGTATCTCTTTCATCTTGGCGACTTCGGACTTGCCGTCGGCGGTGCTTTTGAGCGCGGCGACCGCTTTGAGATAATGCAGTACCGCCGCGTAATCGCCGGCTTGGTTCATATTGGGAAATTTGCCCGGCCGCTGGGCTTGCCAGCGCTTGCTCCAGGCCCGCGTCGAGTCGTTCATGTCCCAATAAAACGTCTCAGTGAGCACAAGACCCTGCGCCACCTTGAGCCCGAGCGCTTCGACGTCGCCGACATAAAACAACAAGGCGGCAAAGTGCTGCCCGCCGGCCGTGATGCCGAACTCCGAGCCTTGCTTGATCGCGTTGATGGTGTCGCCGCCGGCATTGGCGAGACCGATGATCTTGGCTTTCGAAGCCTGCGCCTGCAGCAAGAACGACGAGAAGTCCTGATTGTTGAGCGGATGGCTCACGCTGCCCAGCACCTTGCCGCCGCTCGACAGCACGACTGCGGTCGCGTCGCGTTCAAGCGCATGGCCGAACGCATAGTCGGCGGTGAGGAAGTACCAGGTGTCGCCCCCCGATTTCGCCAAGGCGCCCGCGGTAGAGTGCGCGAGCATCCAGGTGTCGTAGGTCCAGTGCACGGTATTGGGCGAGCATTTCGGTCCGGTAAGATCGGAGATCGCGGCGCCCGAGACCAGAAGGACCTTGTTCTTCTCGCGCGCCACTTCGCTGACCGCGAGCGCGACGCCGGAATTCGGCACATCGACGATGGCGTCGACGCCGTCAACGTCGAACCATTGCCGCGCGATATTCGAACCGATATCGGGCTTGTTCTGATGGTCGGCGCTGACGATGTCGACCTTCATGTTATGCGCCGCCGGATTGAAGTCCTCGATCGCCATTTTCACCGCGGCAACCGAGCCGGCGCCGTTGTCGTCGGCATACAAGCTCGACATGTCGGTGAGCACGCCAATCTTGACGTTGGTGATTTGAGCTTGGGTGGTTTGGGCTTGCGCCGCCTCCGCCAACAGCGCGGCGGCCGCACATGCGACATAGGCTACGAACCTCACAGCACTCCTCCCTTTTTGGCGCGGGCTTTTTTCGCCCTTTTCCAGCTTACCTTATCAGACACCGAGATAATCGTGCACTTTATCCATATTGGCCTTTAGTTCAGGGGTCGAAAATTCGTCAACGATGCGGCCGTGCTCCATGACGTAGTGGCGGTCGGCGACCGCGGCGGCGAAATGGAAATTCTGTTCGACCAGAAGAACGGTGAAGCCCTGCGCTTTAAGTGTCCCGATCGTATGGCCGATCTGCTGAATAATGACGGGTGCAAGACCTTCGGTCGGCTCGTCGAGCAGCAACAGACGGGCACCGGTGCGCAAGATGCGTCCGATCGCGAGCATCTGCTGCTCGCCGCCCGAGAGTTTTGTGCCCTGGCTGTTCAGCCGCTCGCGCAGATTGGGAAACAGCGTGAAGATGCGCTCGAGATCGAGACCGCCCGGACGCACTTGCGGCGGCAGCAAAAGATTCTCGCGCACATCGAGACTGGAAAAAATTCCGCGCTCCTCCGGACAGAAGGCCATGCCGCAGCGCGCGATGGCGTCCGATTGCAACCCGATGGTTTCGCGGCCTTCGAAGCGCACCGAGCCTTTGCGCTGACGCACGATGCCCATGACCGATTTCAAAGTCGTGGTCTTGCCGACGCCGTTGCGTCCGAGCAGCGTCACCACCTCGCCCGGCTGCACCTGAAAGGTCACGCCATGCAGGATGTGCGATTCACCGTACCAGCTCTCGAGATCTTTCACGGCGAGCATGGGATCGGGCATAGCTGTTTCCAATTGATCCTAAGAGTGTCGGGTAATCCTAAGAGTGTCCGGTCCCAAGATAGGCTTCGCGCACGGCGGGATTTTCCGACACCGTCTGATAGTCGCCTTCGGCCAGCACCTGGCCGCGCGTCAATACGGTGATGCGGTCGCAGAGATTGGCGACGACGCTGAGATTGTGCTCCACCATCAGCACGGTGCGGGTGGCCGCGACCGACCTGATGAGATCGCTGATGCGCTTGATGTCCTCGTGGCCCATCCCGGCCATCGGCTCGTCGAGCAGCAGCACCGCCGGATCGAGCGCGAGCGTGGTTGCGATTTCCAGCGCCCGTTTGCGGCCATAAGGCAGTTCGACGGCGAGCGCGTTGGCGTAAGGCGCCAAACCCACATCGGTGATCAGCGACAGTGCGCGTTCGTCGAGCGCGTGCAGTACGCGCTTTGAGCGCCAGAAATCGAAGGAGCCGCCGCGCTTGCGCTGCAGCGCGATGCGCACATTTTCGAGCACCGTCAGATGCGGAAACACGGCCGAGATCTGAAATGAGCGCCCGAGCCCAAGCTGGGCCACGTCGGCGGGCCTAAGTGCCGTGATATCGCGGCCGTCGAACATGATGCGGCCCCGCGTCGGGCTCAAGAATTTGGTCAGGAGATTGAAACAGGTGGTCTTGCCGGCGCCGTTCGGGCCGATCATAGCGTGGATAGAGCCGCGCGCGACGCGCAGGTTCACCCCACGCACCGCAACAAAACCGGCAAAATCCTTGGTCAGGTCTTCGGTTTCGAGGACCGTATCACCAGGCACAATAGATTTCCCCCACGGCCGGTATTGTCGGCATGTTCCGCGCGGCCGTAAAGAGCGCACCCCTTAGTCTTTAGGCGCGGCATTGCCGCGCAGCTGCGCGACGCGTTCGGGGAACCGGACGGACCAAAAAAAGGGGACCCGCCCGGTGGGGACGAAACCGGGCGGGTCGGGGAATTATCGGCGCTGGCGTCGGGGGAGAAGCGCGCCGATGGCAGCTCAAATTGCCACCACATTTTAGTCGGCGCGGACATGGGAAAGGTTCGACGCAAAGATCGCTATTTTCGGCAGATGCCGCACACGGTAACCAATTACCGGAGATTCAATCGGCCTATTGGCCGGCCTCGGCAGTCTCGACCACCCGATCCTGCCGCATACGGGCGACGATGCGGGCGACTTCCTCTTTGGCGAGCGACGTCATCGCCACGCGAACACGATAGAGCCCGCCCGGCGTGGGCCCGTCGACCAGGGCAGCCTGATTATTCTGCAGGAAGTTCGTAATCTCGGCGGCGCTTGCCTGGCGCGCGAACCGCACCATCGCAAAAGTGCCGTTCTTGTGCTCGGCACCCTGCCCTTCGACCTGCACCGTGGCTTGCGGCCTGGTGAAAATGTCCACGATCGCGACAGCCTGCAACGCGATCGCGAGCATGGCGAAGGATGCCGCCACTGCCATGGTGCGCGGAGACAGGTTTGCGAAGAATCCGGTGATCCATCCGGCGACGGCGCCGGGCGCGCGCTTGTGCGCGGCATTGGCCTCGGCATCGATCGCCGCCATCAGCTTGTCGGCAACCCGCGACGGCGGCGCGCCGAGCGTTTCGTTGAGATGAATGGTTTCGGCAAGCTCCTCGCGCACGAGATCGACGTGCCGCATCAGTTCGGACTCCTTGCGCAGCGCCTCTTCGACGCGCTGCCGGTCGCGGCGTCGCAACGTGCCGGCCGCATACCACGGCAGCAGAGCCTCGATATCCGTCGGCTGCTCTTGCTGCTGGCGCGGATCGCGCGCTTGTTCGCTAGGCGTCATTTCGCTAGGCGTCATGGCCAACCTCGATCTATTCCCGCCATTCGGCACAGCTCTCCGAGCTTCTTGCGCGCGTAGAACATGCGCGTCTTCACGGTGTTCTCCGGAATGCCGACGATCCGCGCCACCTCTTCCACGGATTTCTCGTGGTAGTAGACGAGGTCGATGATCTCCCGGTGTTCGGGCGAAAGGCTTTCGAGGCACTTCCGCAATTTCTCGCCTTTGTCCTGCTTGGTGACGGCACGCTCAGGATCATCTGCAGCATCCTCGATCGATTCCGCCGTCTCCGCGTCGAGCCCGTCGTCGCGCCGCTTGCGCAACAACGACAACGCCTTGAACCGCGCGATGGCGATGAGCCAAGTCGATACGGCGCTGCGGCCTTCGAAACGGCTGGCCTGACGCCACACGTCCAGGAACACATCACCGATGACGTCTTCCGCCGCCATCTCGTCGCGCAACAAACGCAACACAAAGCGATAAATCCGCACATGGTGCCGCGCGAACAGCACCTGCATCGCAAGCCGGTCGCCGCGTGCGATACGCCCGATCAGCGCTTCGTCTGCCGGTGCTTGCATCGCCTTAGGGTCGGCTCATGGATTTGGTCGCGGTTTGTGGCACGGAGGTTCAACTGCCTGTGAGGAATTATGAGGCCACGGCATAGCACCCGGGTCCGTGAAATTATGCAGCTTACTCAGAAGCTTAGGCCATAAATCAGATGATGGCCATGCCTCCGGGGCGCCAAATTGTGCCGCTTTCGCCCATGATGCAAGTTCCGCGTAATGTTCCGGCAAGCTCGGCCACGCACTGGGCGCATGGCTCGGATGCGTGATCTTGGCGCAGGTTTTGGCCACAGGCCATCGCCCGCGCAAGCCATCATTGACGACCGCCGCGCGCCGCCCGGACTACAATTGTTCGCCGAGCGGCTTTTCCTCGAGCAGGATCACCGATACAAACGCCACAGCAAGCGAAGCGGCCACCGCGAAAAAAACCATGGCGAAGGCTGCGAGCGACGCACCGCCGAGGAAATTGTGGCCGAGCGTGCCGCCGGCCGCTCCGACCGGCGCCTGCGCCAGGATGATCGCGCCGAATATCGCTACCAGAATCGTGCCGACCAGCGTACGCGCGAAGTTCATCGTGCCGAGCCCCGCGCCAAGATCGTGCGCCGGCACCGTGTTCTGCAGCGCCACTTGCGTCAGCGGCGCGGTCGGCCCCCAGCCGACACCGATCAAAAGCAAAAGGATCTCGAATTTTTGCGGCGTCATGCTGTCGACTGATAGCGCCAGCGTGATCACCGTGCCGATGCAGAGAATTAAAAAGCACAGCGGCAAGAGTTTGTAGCGCCGCACACGGCCGAGCAGCTGGCCGGAAAGACCGGCGCTCACATTCAACGTCACCATCAGGATGATCATGCTGAGGCCCGACGACGTCGGCGACCAGCCGAGCGCGCTTTGCAGATACATCGGCAGAAAGACGTTGAGGCTGACCATTGCGCCCCAGCCGAACGAATGCGCCGCGATCGCGCGCCGCGCCGCGCGATCGGACAGGATCGCGATTGGAATAAGCGGCTCGGCCGCGGTGAGAAGCCGCGCGACTAAGGCGATACCCAGCACCAGCGCGCCACCGAACAGCGCCACAACCGGGGTCGACAGCCACGGATAGCGCACGCCGCCGATATTGAGCGCCAGCATGAATGTCGAGCTCGCCGCCATCACGAGAACCGCGCCGGCGATATCGAGCCGATGCGGACGTTCGCGCCGCGGCAATCGCTTGAGCACGGTGAGCGCAATCACAAGCGCGACCACGCAGAGCGGAAAATTCCACAGAAAGATCACCGACCAATGCAGATGCTCGGAAATCCATCCGCCAAGCGCGGGACCGGTCCCACCCGCGGTCGTGAAGGCCACGGAAAAATACATGTAGTACTTGCCGCGGTCCTTCGGCGGCGCAATGTCGCCTAGAACCATATTGGCGGTCACGGTGAGTCCGCCCGCGCCGCAGCCTTGCACGACGCGGCCGCAGATCAGCATCAGCATGTTGGGCGAAAAAGCGGCGATCAGCGAGCCGATCATATAGACCGTGATGCCGATCAACATCGCGGCGCGGCGGCCGTGAATGTCGGCGAATTTGCCGTAGAGCGGCGTGAGCGCGGTCGACGAAATCAGGAAGGCGGTGATCAACCACGGCAGATTGTGCACTTCACCGAGGCTGCGGCCGATGGTCGGCAGTGCGCTGGCCAGGATCGACTGATCGACGGAGCCGAGGAATACCGGCAGCATCATGCAAGTGACAATCAGCCGCTTTTCCCGGTGCGACAGCGTCTCCGCTGCGGAGCGCGTCGGCAACGCTGGCGTTTCGCCGCACGGAGCTGCGGCGCCCGACCTCTCCACGGACAAGGCGTCACCGGATTCGCCGATCGTTTCCTCGTCGCTTACGGCGCTGACGTGGCGCTCGTCGTTCATGCGGCACGATTTCCGCTGCGCTCTTTCGGCGCGGCGTCCTCCCGGCTGAATTTCGGGCCTAGCCATAACGGCAAATGCCGCCGCTGTCATTTGCTGTTACGATGACGCTGCCATTCCTAAAGCTTGCAGCCGCCGCGTAAAATACCGCTGCACCCGAGAAGAATGTCACCAGGGAGCGCCTAGCGAGGAGAGAGCGTAATGAAACGACGCGAATTGCTGAAGCTCGGCGCATCGGCGGCTTTCGCGCCACTGGCTTCGATATCTCGGCCGCAGCGGGCGCTCGCGCAATTGGACTACCCGAACAAACCGGTGCGCATTGTGGTCGACTCGGCGGTCGGCAGCGCCAACGACGCCACCGCCAGGATTCTCGCCGACAGGCTCGGCGAAGTCTGGAACGAGCAGGTCGTGATCTTCAATCAGCCCGGCGCCGGCGGCGCGATCTCCGCCCGCGTCGCCGCGCAATCCGCGCCCGACGGTTACACATTGTATATGCCGGCGACTTCGGTGTTTCTGGCGCTGCCCGGCGGACCGGGCGTGGCGCCGAATCTGCCGGTCGAACTGCCGCGCGATTTCACCGCCATCGGCTTTGTGCTGCAGCAGCCGATTTTCATCGCCGCTTCGCCGAAGTCCGGCATCACCTCGATCGCCGATATCATTACGCGTGCCAAGGAGAAGCCGAACGAATTGTCTTACGCCTCGACCGGACGCGGACGGCTCACGCATTTGACCATGGAACTGTTGCAGCAGCGCGCCGACGTCAAGCTGCGGCTCGTTCCCTATGCCGGAGGACCGGCGCAAGCGATGGGCGACGTTGTCGCCGACCGCGTCGATCTCGTGCTCGACGCCTATGCCGGTCTTGCCGGCGCCACGCAGGGCGGTCTGGTGAAGATGCTGGCATCGACATCGGCGCAGAGATTGCCGGGAATGGAAAACCTGCCGACGGTCGCGGAAACACTGCCCGACTTTTATGTCGGCGCCTGGAACGTCATCGTCGCGCCGCTCGGCACATCCGACGCCATCGTCCGCAAGGTCAATGCCGATCTGCGCAGCGCCGTGGAAGACAAAGAAGTGTCCGCCAAGTTTGCCGCCAACGGCGCCTATTCGCGTTACATGACGCCCGAGGAAACGATCGCCTTCGCCCAATCGCAGCAAAAGATCTGGCGGCCGATTTTGGAGAAGGTCGCCCGCGAGAGCGAGTAGATCGCAGGCCGCGATAATCGCTATCGATTAGCCACGCGAGACAATGTTGTGAAACCTGGAATCATTATGGTCGCTGTCTTCGCCATCTGCTGGCCCTGCTTGGCGCAAGAGTCAAAACAAGAGCCCGTCGGCTGCGATAAATTCAAATGGCCGCTCGACAAGGAGCGGGCCACGCTCACCGGCACGGATCTTCCCAAAATGGCTTCCGGCGATCGGATCACCTGGCCGATCCCATGGGCGACAATATTGACGCTGGTGCCGTTTGCCGACGCGAAACTCCCCGTCCCGCCCGAGCTTGCGCCGAAATCGCCGGCCTCTTTTGCCGGCTTCCTGCGGGCAGCCGCACCGGCGAAGGCCGGTACCTATAAGGTCACGCTGTCATCCGAAGGTTGGGTCGACGTCGTGCAGGACGGCCATGCCGTGAAATCATCGGCGTTCAGCGGCGCGACCGGCTGCGAGGGCGTTCGCAAGAGCGTGAAGTTCGAACTTACGGCACAGCCGCTGACCATCGAGCTCAGCGGCGTACCATCCGACTCGATCGGGATCGCGGTGAGCCCCGAATAGCGCAGGCGCAGATTTCGGCGCGCATGCTCGCGCGGCGAGACTTACTGCGTCAGCGTATTGGCGACCTTGAAGCTCGCATCGGTCTGCGACTTGATGTGTTCGAGCGTCACGTCGGGCGCGAGCTCGATCAGCGTCAGTCCGCCGCCGTGGCGGTCGAGCGTGAACACGCCGAGATCGGTGATCACCATGTCGACGACGGCAGCGCCGGTGAGCGGCAAGTTGCAGCGCTTCAGGAGCTTGGACTCGCCCTTGGCGGAATGCTCCATCAGCACCACGACCTTCTTGACGCCGCCGACGAGATCCATGGCGCCGCCCATGCCCTTCACCATCTTGCCGGGGATCATCCAATTGGCGAGGTCGCCGTTCTCCGCGACCTGCATGGCGCCGAGAATGGCGATATTGATGTGTCCGCCGCGGATCATGGCGAACGAATCCGCCGAATTGAAATAGCTCGTGGTCGGCAGCTCGGTGACGGTCTGCTTGCCGGCATTGATCAGATCGGCGTCTTCCTCGCCCTCGAACGGAAACGGCCCGGTGCCGAGCATGCCGTTCTCGGACTGCAGCTGCACGCTGATGCCCGGCGGGATGTAATTCGACACCAGCGTCGGAATGCCGATGCCGAGATTGACATAGAAACCGTCCTGCAACTCTTTGGCGGCGCGTTCCGCCATCTGCTCGCGTGTCCAGGGCATAGCCGCTTCTCCTAAGCTCGCTTGCGCACGGTGCGCTGCTCGATACGCTTGACCGCGTTTGGCACGGAGATCAAACGCTGCACGAAGATTCCCGGCGTGATGATGTGATCGGGGTCGATCTCGCCCGGCTGCACCAGATGCTCGACTTCAGCCACGGTGACCTTGCCCGCGGTTGCCATCGGCGGATTAAAATTGCGCGCGGTCTTGCGATAAACCAGATTGCCTTCGGTATCGCCCTTGAAAGCATGCACGATCGAAAGATCGGCGATGATGCCGCGCTCCATGATGTAGCGCTCGCCGTCGAAGACCTGTTCGGGCTTGCCTTCGGCGATCTTGGTGCCGACGCCGGTCTTGGTGAAGAAGGCCGGAATGCCGGCGCCGCCGGCGCGGATACGTTCGGCGAGCGTGCCTTGCGGGTTGAACTCGATCTCAAGCTCGCCGGCGAGATATTGCTGCATGAATGTTTTGTTCTCCCCGACATAGGAGGAGATCATTTTCTTGACCTGGCGGGTCTCGAGCAGGATGCCAAGCCCGGCGCCGTCGATGCCGGCATTATTGGAAACGAAGGTCAGGTTCTTCACGCCGGAATCGCGGATCGCAAGAATCAAGGATTCCGGGATGCCGCAGAGGCCGAACCCGCCCGCCATGATGGTCATGCCATCCTTGAGCACCCCGGCCAACGCGGAACGCGCGTCGGCATAGACCTTGTTCATGCCCCCTCCATTTCGCCCGGCGATCGTTTAGCGCTTAAATCGTTTCATACGCATAGCGGCACAGGCAGAAACGTCAACCGTTCGAAGGATAGGAGTAGGTCGTCACGATCGGCAGCTGGATTTGCGGGTGCGGATAGTAATTCCAGGCCACATACATGGCGGCGAACAGAATAGCCGTCAGGAGCGCGCCGCCGATCCGGCTGCCCAATGCGATGACGTTGCCGACCAAAGCGGCAACGAACACGAACGCTCCCATGATTGCGACGTAGAGCCAATTTACGGCTGACCAGTCGATAGGCATCGTTTGCTCCTGAATGACCGTGTATCCGGTTCAATGACCTGCTCAGTGACCTGCTTAATGACCTGCTTAGTGCATTTGCCCGTTCGATAGCGCGTTAGCTTAGCCGAGGACGCCGCGAAGCGCGACACCCGGACCTAAAGCTTTGGCCGGCGGCGAACTTTGCAGCCGGACACTAGCCGAGGCTTCGTCAGAGACGATATAAGGCTCACGCAACCCGCCGGTGACATCTCGGCTTTGGCGCCCTCCTCCAGCCTGCTGATACGCAGCCGCTCATTCACAACAGACAAACTTGCGTAATTCATGACCAACCTGCTCATCCTCCTGACCTTGCCGGAGAACGTCCGCAATCAATATCGCGACCGGCTCAAAGCGCGCTTTCCGGAACTCACGATCGACATTGCCGATCATCATTCCAAGGTCGGGCCGCATATCGCCAAGGCCGACGCGCTGCTGACCTTCGCGCCCATGCTGTCGCCGAAAGTGCTGCAGGATGCCGCGCGGCTGAAATGGGTGCAGGCTTTGGGCACCGGCGTCGACAACCTCATCGACCAGGAGGCGCTGCGCAAAGACGTCATCGTCACCAATATTCACGGCATTCACGGGCCGCCGGTTTCGGAAGCGGCGCTCGCCGCGATGCTGGCGCTCGCCCGCGATCTGCCGCGCGCCGTCCGCCTGCAGGACGAGAAGAAATGGTTCCGCTTCCCGGCGCAGCTTCTGCACAACAAGACGGTCGGCATTTTCGGCGTCGGCGTCATCGCTGAAGCGCTGGCGCCCAAATGCAAGGCCTTCGGCATGCGCGTGATCGGCGTGAGCTCGGCGCCGCGGCCGGCGCCGGGCTTCGACGACATGTGCTCCCGCGACGAGATGCTCAAAGTCGTGGGCGACTTCGACTTCTTCGTGCTGCTGACGCCACTCACCGACAAAACCCGTAACAGCATCAATACCGATGTGTTCGCGGCGATGAAGCCGTCGAGTTTTCTCGTCAACCTCGCGCGCGGCGGTGTCGTCGACGAGCCGGCCTTGGTCGAGGCGCTCAAAAATAAGCGCATCGCCGGCGCCGCGCTCGACGTATTCTCGCAGGAGCCCTTGCCGACCGATCATCCATTCTGGTCGATGCAAAACGTCATCATCACCACGCATCAAGGCGGCTTCTGCGATGTCTATGTCGATTACGCGCTGCCGGTCATCGAGAAGAACATGGCACGCTTTCTCAACGGCGACACCGGCGGCATGATCAACGTGGTGGCGCACTGACACTATTCTCACTCCCGCCTAGGCGGGAGTGAGCAGAAGACCGTCTAGGGAGAATTGGAAATGGAAAAGCTTCCCGAACGCCTGCAGACGCCGATCTCGACGGCCGAGCTTGACCGCCGCTGGGCTGCCGTGCGCGCCGCGATGGAGCGCGAGAAGATCGACGCGCTCTTGATGCAAAACAACAACGATTACATGGGCGGCTACGTCAAATATTTCACCGATCTGCCGGCGACCAACGGCTATCCGCTCACCGTCGTGTTTCCGCGCGACGACCTGATGACGATGGTCAGCCAGGGCCCGTTCGGCGGCACCAGCAATCCCGCGGCAAGCGGCGACGGCACCCGCCGCGGCGTCAAGCAATGGCTGACGACGCCGAGCTTCGTGTCGTGCAATTACACCGCGGCCTATGATGCTGAATTGGCAGCGAAGGGATTGGAGCCTTATGCCGGCGGCACGATCGGCCTCGTCGGCACTGCCGGCATGTCGTTCGCGCTGGTCGACCATCTGCAGAAGGGCCGCTTCTCCAATACGCGCTTTGTCGACGCCACCGACCTCGTCGACGCCATCAAAGTCATCAAGAGTCCCGAGGAGCAGGAGCTGATCCGCCGCTGTGCTGCGATGCAGGACGGCGCGATGCGGACGGCTTTCGCCGCGGTCGAGCCAGGCATGCGCGACCGCGATATCGCCGCCATCGCGCAATGCTATAGCCAGCGCCACGGCAGCGAGAACGGCATTTATCTGTGCGCCTCGATGCCGGCCGATACGCCGGCACAATTCAGCCAGCGCCACTATCAGAACCGCGTCATCCAGAAGGGCGACACGCTGGCGCTGTTGGTCGAAGATTCCGGACCCGGCGGCATGTATACCGAGCTTGGCCGTTCCTGCACCGTCGGCAAGGCCTCCGATGAGATCAAGGACGAGTTCGCCTTTGCGCTCGAGGCGCGCAAGTTCAATTTGAGCCTGCTCAAACCCGGCGCGCCCTGCAAAGATATTTTTGCCGCTTATAACGATTTCATGCGCAAGAACGGGCGGCCGGAAGAGAAACGCCTGCATTGCCACGGCCAGGGCTATGACTTGGTCGAACGTCCACTGATCCGCAGCGACGAGCCGATGTCCATTCAAAAAGACATGAACATCGTCTGCCACCCGACCTATATCCGCGGTCACGTGCTGTCCTGGGTCTGCGACAATTATCTGATCGGCGCGAACGGACCGGGCGAGCGGCTGCATCGGTTCCCGGAAGAAATCACCGAGCTCTAGAGCTCGCCGCCGCTTAACCAACGCATCGCGTTACACCGCATTGCGGCGAACCGTCGGGTTGACTGGACCCCGCAAGGGGGGCAGCACTGCATGACCAAACGAAACGACCCAATTAAAAAACGACCCAAGGACGTTCGACCATGAAGTTGAAAGTGATTGCCGCGCTGGCCGCGGCCGCCTTTGCATCTGCCCTCCCCGCATATGCGGATGACTTCCCCTCGCATTCGCTGACCATGGTGATCCCCTTTGCCGCCGGCGGCCCGACCGATATTCTCGGCCGCATCGTTGCTGCGCGCATGGGCGAGGTCTTGGGCCAGACCGTCATCGTCGAGAACGTCGCCGGCGCCGGCGGCATGACCGGCTCGGCGCGCGTCGCCAATGCCGCGCCGGACGGTTATCAGTTCGTGCTCGGCACCGTCGGCACCCATGCCCAGGGCCAGACGCTCTACAAAGAGCCGCTTTACAATGCGGTGACCGATTTCACCCCGGCCGCCTTGATCGCCACCGTGCCGCTGGTGCTGGAAACGCGCAAGGACTTGCCGGTCAACGATCTGAAGGAATTCATCGCCTATACCAAGGAGCATCAGGCGCAGATGCAATATGCCTCGGCCGGCATCGGCTCGGCGGTGCATCTCGGCTGCGTGCTCCTGAACTACGTGATCGGCGTCAACGTCACGCACGTGCCCTATCGCGGCTCGGCGCCGGCGCTGCAAGACCTCGAAGCCGGACGCGATGATTATATGTGCGACATCATCACCACCGCGAAGCCGCCGATCGATTCCGGCGCCATGAAAGGCATCGCCACGCTCGACACCAAGCGTTCGCCGGCGCTGCCGGATATTCCGACCGCGGAAGAGCAAGGCACGCCGGGCGTCGTCGCCTATACCTGGAACGCTATCTTTCTGCCCAAGAACACGCCCGACGCCATCGTGAAGAAAATTCACGACGCCGTGCTCGAAGCGATGCATACGCCGTCGGTGCGCGACAAATTGAGCGCGTTCGGCGCCGAGATCGTGTCGGATCAGGATTCCACGCCCCAGCATCTCGGCGATCTGGTGAAAAGCGAAATCACCAAATGGGCGGCGCCGATCAAGGCCGCCGGCGTGACCGTGGAATAGCGCAGACCGCGCTGCAGCGCGCCAGGGGCACTGGCGCGAAGCATGGCGGCCAACCGCTATCGGACTGACACGATTTCGGGATAATGAGTTTCTGCAGCCCGGCCATGGCCGGGCTGGATATCGCGGCCTTGCGCAAAGCCAAGGGAATATCCCGATGCTGAACGGCGTGATGCTGCTGTGGTTCGTGTTGACGGCCGCGGCACTGCTGTTCGTGGCAATCGACATCCGTTCCACGCCGGAATCTCCAGTGCTGAAATGGGGATTCGTGCTGCTGACCGCCTATACTGGCGTGTTCGGCGCGTTCCTTTACGTCCTCGGCTGCCGCGAGCCGCTGCCCGGCCTGCACGAACGCTACACGGCCGCGCGCTGGCGACAGACGCTTGGGTCGACCATGCATTGCGTCGCCGGCGACGGCGTCGGCATCCTCGCCGGCGCGGTGCTTTCGGCAATCTTTGTTCTTCCGCGGCTGGCCGAGACGACGCTTGAATACATTTTAGGCTTCGCCTTCGGCTGGACGATTTTCCAGGCGCTGTTTATGCGCAACAGCATGCCCGGGGGATCTTATCGGCGCGCGCTCGCCAGCACGTTCCTGCCCGAACTCCTGTCGATGAATTTCCTGATGGCGGGAATGATGCCGACGGTGATGGTGCTGCGGAGATATATCGAAGCCGCCGAAAATCCGGCGTCGCCGGCTTTCTGGTTCGTGATGTCGATGGGTCTGCTCGTCGGTTTCGTCGTCGCCTATCCGATGAACTGGTGGCTTGTGGCCAATCATCTCAAGCACGGCATGATGACGGTGCGCCCCGCGACCGCCAATGCGATGCCCGGTGCAATGTCTGGTATGTCGCATTCCAGCCCGATGCCCGAGGGCGGCAAGGCGCGTACTGCGGCGATGGCCGAAATGTCGATGGAACCCGGTTCGCCGCGGCCTTCAATCCCAATCATGACGCTGATTTCCTTCGCCGTGCTTGCGACCGGAATCGCGATCCCATTTCTGCTGATGCGGTAAACGTGCCTTTTTTCATCCGCTGTTGCGGCAAAGAATCCGCATTTGCGTCATTGTCAGGCCACCCGCCATTGTTCGATACAGACAGGGTGTCATCCCGCGTGAGAAGCGGAGGACGCAATGCCACTTATACGCATCATTTCTAAGGCTATGGTTGCAACCATCGCGGCCGGTGTCGCGGTAAGCTTCGTCGCGAGCGGCGCGGCCGCGCAGAGCGCTGATCGACCCGGCAATCCATTTTTGCGGCTCCTGCCCGGCCAGCAAAGCACGACAACCACAACAACAATTGTCGTAGAGAGAACAAGGTTCAGAAAAAGCGCGTGGCGAAGCCACGATGCGCGGAGCCATGATAACCGGAGCCATGATGACTGGAGCTATGGCGCCCGAATCCATAGCGCCCGAAGCCACGGCACCCCAAGCCATGGCACCCAAAGCGATGGCACCCAAAGCGATGGCACCCAAAGCGATGACAAAATCGCGGTGCAAGATACCGATCCGGATTCGACGAAAAGCGCCGGAACGACAGGAAACTCTGCGGCGGCGAATTCGCCGGAAAGTCCCTCCTCAAACAACCGGCAAGCAGCCGATCAGGCACAACCAAGCGCGATCGTGATTGACGGCCACACCGCGCAAATCGCGGCTTCAAATCAGGTCAATACGCTCGATCTCGCCGCCAATGAGGCGCCGCCGATGGAATCGACACTGCCGCCGGGGGACCGGGCCGACAGCGCCGTTACCACCGCGGCGCCGACGGCTGCCTTTGTCGCGCCCACCCCCGCCGATGCAAATCGGAATAACGGCGATCGAAATGCGCGCGCGCAAAGCGTCAGCCAAGACGCGCAAAGCGTCAGCCGAGATATGAGCCGAGATACCGACGAAGATGCGAGCGCGGACGCGAACCAAGACTCAAGCGCGGTCAGCGCTCCCTCAGGGCTGGCGCAAATCTTGGCCGCGCTCGGCGGCGCGGCGACGGCCGCTGTGATCGCTTGGTTCTTGATCGGCTCAATGGGAACTTATGCGGCGCGATCAGTTGCCGTCACTCGGCCGCCTGCGCGACGGCGTCCGCCTTCAGCGACTTGAACATCTCGAAGGCGTCTTTCGGCTTCATGTTCTTGTGCACGACGGCGCCGACGGCGGCGATCATGGCCTGCGGCGCTTCGGATTGGAAAATGTTGCGGCCCATATCGACGCCGGCTGCGCCCTGCTGCACGGCGTTATAGGCCATGGTCAGTGCATCGAGCTCCGGCAGTTTCTTGCCGCCGGCCATTACGATCGGCACCGGGCATGAGGCGGTCACCGTCTCGAAACCCTCGTCGACATAATAAGTCTTCACATATTGCGCGCCGAGCTCGGCGATGATGCGGCAGGCGAGCCGGAAATATTTGGCGTCGCGCACCATGGCCTTACCGACCGCGGTGATGCCCATCACCGGCACGCCCACGCGCAGGCCGGCATCGACGAGCTTCGTCATATTGTGCACCGAGCGCGTCTCGTGCTCACCGCCGATGAAGACCTGGATGCCGACGCCGGCGGCGTTCAAACGCACCGCGTCGTCCATGTCCATGGCGATCTCTTCGTCGGACAATTCCTCGCGCAGAATGCTCGGGCCGCCGGAGGCGCGCAGCACCATCGGCTTCTGACACTCGGCGGGAATGACGGTGCGCAAAATGCCGCGCGTGCAGAACAGCGCGTCGCATTGCGGCAATAGCGGCACGATGGAGAGATCGATGCGCTCAAGGCCGGTGGTCGGGCCTTGGAAATAGCCGTGATCGACCGCCAGCATCACGGTGCGGCCGGACTTAGGATCGAACACCCGCGCCATGCGGTTCTTCATGCCCCAGTCGAGCTGATGCGTGCCTTTGAGAAAAAAGCCCGGCGTCTGCTGCGGCTGCTCCAGGGAGTAACGCTCCCCTTCCTTGTCGGCTTCCGGCATTACTGGTCAGTCCCCTACATAATTTCCTTGGCCAATGTAGCGCCAGCGGCTGTCGGCCGCCGGCGGCGGCGCGCCCCGATAGCCCCGGTAACCTTGGGGCGCGGCCGCCTGATAATAGGGATTGCGCTGGCAGAAGCCGCGATTGCCGGCCAGCACATTGGGCTGGCACTCGGCGACCGATTGATATTCGCACTCCCACATGACGTTGCCGGCGCCCTGATCGACAACCGCGCACCACGGGGCGCTGCCATAGGTCGACGCCCGGCCTGCCGAGACGCCGAAGCTGATGGCCGCTGCCGAAGAAAGCGCGGCTGCCAGTGCCCATCTGATGATGATTTTCACGGGCGGCACTTTAGGCCGGCAGAGCCGAAAATCAAAGCAAGGCCAGAAATCAAAGCAAAAGCCTGCCGGAAACCAGGCTCGGGATTGGCGCGAGATCGCGCCGGCACAAGCGTTTGGGGAACCGGCTGATGCTTCCTCAACCTGCAGCCGCTTGGCATTGTTCTCTCTTTGTTCTATGGTAACGATCTGGAACGTATAGTGAACATAAACAGCCTAGGCACCGTCTTATACAGGGCGCGTACCCGGCCAATACCCAAGTTTTGCACGGCTTTATCCACAAGCCGCGCGATCCAAGAGGTCGTTCAATGGCCGACACGGCTGTCCCTTCGCTTGAATTCGCAATGGCGCAAAACCGCGCCCAAGGGCCTTCGGCCGCGCGTGCCACTCTCGAGGAATTGCGCCGTCTTCTGCCGAGGACAGGCGATATCCACAGCACGCTGCCCTTCGGCCTGCCCGCCATCGATTCCCATCTGCCGCAGAGCGGCCTCACCTGCGGCGCCCTGCATGAGATCGTACCGGAAACGGCAGGCACGCTTTCGGCCGCCTTCGGTTTCGTCGTGGCGGTGCTGAGCCGCCTGCCGCCGGGCCGCCCCCTCTTCCTCGTCATGCCGGCCTATGGGCAGCGCGACCATGGCCGCCTTTGCGGACATGGTCTCAACGGCCTCGGCCTCGATCCGGTCCGCGTCACTCTGGTCGAGACGGCGCACCGGAAAGAAACCCTCTGGGCCGTGGCGGAGGCTTTGCATTCGGGTGTGCCACAAGCGGTCGTCGGGATGATCGACCGGCTCGATCTGAAGACCAGCCAAAAACTGCAGCTCGCCGCGAGCGATACCGGCCTGCCGCTCTTTCTCATCCGGCCGACGCAGACGCTCGAAGCCAGCGCCGCGTCGACGCGCTGGCGCGTCGGTGTGGCGGAAGCCGTGCGCGACCGTTTCGGGTTTATCGCGCGACCGCGCTGGCACTTGCAGCTTGAACGCTGCCGCAACGGACGTCCTGGGGAATGGAAGGTGGAGTACGATCATGTCACGCATCGTTTCAGTTTGGCTGCCGCGCTGGCCGATCACGCGTTTTCTGGCGGCGCAGGCGCTCGCTCCTACAAGCAAGCCGGTCGATCCTGACCGGCCCTTCGTCCTCGCTATTGCTGCGAGCGGCGGCCTGCATATCGCGGCCTTGAACGCGGCTGCGGAAGCCGCGGGCCTTACGGCCGGCGAATCCTTGGCCGATGCGCGGGCCAAAGCCGAAAGGCTGCAAGTGCGCGAAGTCGACGCCGCAGCCGACGATGCCGCGCTGCGCCGCATTGCCTTATGGGCGACGCGCTATACGCCGACCGCTTCGCCGTGGAACGAAGAGAACGGCGCCGACGGCTTCTTCCTCGACATCGAAGGCGCGGCGCATCTGTTCGGCGGCGAGGACAAATTGATCGCCGATCTCGCCGCGCGGCTGGAAAATTTCGGCCTGCCGGCCCGGCTTGCGGTTGCCGCAACACCCGGCACGGCCTGGGCGTTGTCGCACTTTCATAACTCGCATTTGTTTGTCTTGCCGACGGGCGATGAAGCTTCGGCGCTCGCCGACATGCCGGTCGAAGCGCTGCGGCTTACGCCGGACATCCGCGCCACGCTGCGGCGGCTCGGCTTCAAAACCGTTGGCGCCCTGCTCGACCAGCCGCGGGCGCCCTTTGCCGCGCGCTTTGCCGAACAACTCTTGCGCCGGCTCGACCAGGCGCGCGGCCTCCTCGACGAGCCGCTCGCGCCGATTGTCGCGCCGCCGGTCTATCACAGCCTGCATTATCTGCCCGAGCCGATCTTCACCCAGGAGGCTGTGATCGCGCGGGCAAGCCGCCTGATGCAGACGCTGGCCAATGTGCTGGCGCGCGACGATGCCGGCGCGCGGGCGCTACGGCTGTCGCTCTACCGCGTCGACGGCGCGGTCGAGACCGTCGATATCGGGCTCACTTTGTCGACGCGCAACGTGTCGCATGTGGTGCGACTTTTCGATCTGAAACTCGCGACGCTTGCGGCCACGCATGATGCGGATTTCAGCTCGGGCTTGGGCGCGGAATTCGGTTACGAGGCGATTGGCCTTGCCATTACGCGCGCCGAGCCGATGCCGGCGCGGCAAATCGAGAGCAGTTCCGCCTCCCCCTCCCATCCCTCCCCCGCTTGCGGGGGAGGGTCAGGGTGGGGGGAAAGCAACGCCGCGGAAGATTACGCGGCCTTAATCGATACGCTGCGTGGGCGGCTCGGCCCGCAACGCGTGCGGCGCTTCGAGCCTGTGGCGAGCCACATTCCCGAGCAGGCTGAAATCCTGGCGCCGGTCGACGGCGAAACAGAATCCATAGGACCCATTTGGCCGCAGGCCGAAGACAGAACGCGCCCGCTCCTGCTGTTACCGCAGGCCGAGCCGACGGAAGTCACCGCGCTTGTGCCTGACGGACCGCCGCGGCGGTTTTGCTGGCGTGGCGTGACCTATTACATCGCCGGCTCCCAAGGCCCCGAACGCATCGGCGCGCAGTGGTGGCGCACGCCGCACGGCGAGACCAGGCCAACGCGCGATTATTACCTCGTCGAGGATTTCGGCGGTCATCGTTTCTGGCTTTACCGCGAAGGTCTTTACGGCCGCGAGACGATGCAGGCGCAGTGGTACGTGCACGGTCTGTTTGCGTGAGCTGTAACGTGAGTTGAACAATGAGTGCCTATGCCGAACTCGCCGTCACGACGAATTTCTCTTTCCTGCGCGGCGCGGCGCATCCGCAGGAAATGGTGGCAACGGCCGATGAGCTCGGACTCACTGCCATCGGCATCGCCGACCGCAATTCCTTTGCCGGCGTTGTGCGCGCCTATGACGAAGCGCGCAAACGCAATATCCAGCTTCTGGTCGGCACCCGCCTGGTGACGGCCGATGGTTTCGAAGCCATCGCCTATCCCACCGACCGGCAAGCCTATGGCCGGCTCTGTCAGCTTCTGACCAAAGGCAACCGCAAGGCCAAAAAAGGCGAATGCCATCTGTCCTTCGAGGACATTCTGGCGGCGAGCGAGGGCCAGATTTTCATCGCGCTGCCGCCGCAGGATTTGCCGCTTTCTCAGTCCGTCTTTCCTGAAAGGCTCAAAACCTTAGCCGGCGCCGCGCCGGGCCGCTGCTTCCTCGCCGGCATCCATTATCATCGCGGCGACGAGCCGCGCCGGCTTGCGCTCCTGGCCGAGCTTGGCGAGCGCACAGGCGCTCCGATGGTCGCCGTCAACGACATCTATTATCACGCACCGGAACGCCGGCCGCTCGCCGATATCGTCACCTGCGTGCGCGAAAAATGCACGCTTGCCGAAGCCGGCTTCCGGCTCACCGTCAATGCCGAGCGCCACATCAAGCCGCCGAGCGAAATGGCGCGGCTGTTCGAAAATTTCCCCGACGCCGTCGCCCGCACCGTCAAAATCGCGCAGGCCTGCCGCTTCTCGCTCGGCGAGCTCGAATACGAATATCCCGACGAGCCGGTGCCGCCCGGCAAGACCGCGCAGCAGCATCTCGCCGATCTCACCTGGGCCGGCGCCGCCAGGCGCTATCCCAAGGCGCG
>DATHPQ010000008.1:0-5187 GCA_035483735.1 Xanthobacteraceae bacterium
GATGGTGCGCGGCGATTTCACTTTGCTCAACGGCGGCGGCTTTTCGGTCGCGCTGTCCTATAAGCAGCTCATCATCTGGGGCGTGACCGCCGCGCTCCTGGTCGTGTTCTGGTACGTCGTCGCCAAGACACCGCTCGGCCGTAATATGCGCGCCTGCGAGCAGGATCAGAAAATGGCCGCGTTAGTCGGCGTCGACGTCAACCGCACCGTTGCCATGACCTTTGTCATCGCGGCAGCCCTCGCCGCCATTGCCGGCACCATGTATCTGATGAATTACGGCGTGCTCAGTTTTTCCGACGGCTTCATCCCCGGCGTCAAAGCTTTTACCGCCGCCGTGCTCGGCGGCATCGGCTCGTTGCCGGGCGCGGTGGTCGGCGGGCTGCTCGTCGGCCTGATCGAGGTTATGTGGTCCGGCTACGTCTCCATCGACTACAAGGACGTCGCGGCCTTTTCCGTTCTAGCCATCACGCTGATCTTCCTGCCGCAAGGCCTGTTCGGCCGGCCGGACGTCGAGAAGGTCTGATGTCGGAAACGTCCAACACGGTCGGCGCCGCGCCGGGCCGGCGCTTCGACGGTATTGCCGCACTCAAGGACGCCGGCTTCACGACGCTGGTTGCCTTTGGGCTGTTGCTGCCGCTGGTCGGCTTCCAGACCGTCACCGATGTGCGCAACGTCCTGATCCTGCAGACGCGTTTTCCGCTGCTCGTGGCGCTGACCGCTTGCATCGGTGTCGGTCGGCTGGCTTACGCGTGTTCCATTTCACCGTGGCTCGAACGGCGCGCGGCGCGGCCCGTTGTCGCCGCGCGCCCGGCGCGCTTCGACGGGTGGGCGATTGCCGGCACCTGGTTTGTCCCTTTCGCCATCGGCTTTGTCATCGTCTATCCGATGATCGTGCTGGCGGTGAACGGCCGCGCCGGCGCGGTAACTTGGATCGACAATTTCGGCATCCAGATTCTGATCTATGTGATGCTCGGCTGGGGCCTCAATATCGTTGTCGGTCTCGCCGGTCTGCTCGACCTCGGCTACGTCGCCTTCTACGCCGTCGGCGCCTATTCCTATGCGCTGCTGGCCAAGACCTTCGGACTGTCGTTTTGGATCTTGCTTCCGCTCGCCGGTTGTCTCGCCTCGTTCTGGGGATTGTTGCTCGGCTTCCCGGTGCTCCGGCTGCGCGGCGACTATCTCGCCATCGTTACGCTCGCCTTCGGCGAGATCATCCGCATGGTGCTGATCAACTTCGTGGCGCTGACCAACGGCTATGCCGGTATCAGCAGCATTCCGCGGCCGACTTTCTTCGGCATCCCGTTCAACGCCGATGACGACGGTTTCGCCGCGCGGTTCGGTCTCGAATTCTATCCGATCTATCGCACCGTGTTTTTGTATTACCTGATCCTGGCGCTGGCGCTGCTGACGGCCTTTGTCACCGTACGACTGCGAAGGCTACCGGTCGGGCGCGCCTGGGAGGCTTTGCGCGAGGACGAGATCGCCTGCCGCTCGCTCGGCATCAACACCACCAACACCAAGCTGACAGCCTTTGCCATCGGCGCGATGTTTGCGGGCTTTGCCGGCTCGTTCTTTGCCGCGCGACAAGGTTTTATTTCGCCGGAGTCGTTCACGTTCCTGGAATCGGCGACGATCCTGGCGATCGTCGTGCTCGGCGGCATGGGCAGCCAGATCGGCGTCGCCATCGCCGCGATCGTCATGATCGGCGGCACCGAGATTCTGCGCCAGCTCGATTTCCTGAAAAGTATTTTCGGGCAGGACTTCGATCCGACGCAATATCGCATGCTGCTGTTCGGGCTCGGCATGGTGCTGATGATGCGCTGGCGTCCGCGTGGCCTGATCACGCGGCGCACGCCGTCGGTGTTCCTCAAGGAGCGCAAGAGCATCGCCGCCGATTTCGTCAAACAGGGTCATTTTACGGAAGGTGCCGGCTAATGGCGGCGCCCGGCGACACGCTGCTCTCCGTCGAGCATCTGACGATGCGCTTCGGCGGTCTCCTCGCCATCGACGATTTGTCCTTCCAGGCGCGCCAGGGCGAGATCACAGCGCTGATCGGCCCGAACGGCGCCGGCAAGACCACGGTGTTCAACTGCATCACCGGCTTCTACAAGCCGCATACCGGCCGCATCGGCCTGTGCCACGGCGCGCCCGCTCTGTGGAACGACCTCGATACGCTGACCGAGAGCGGCCGCCGCAGCATCAAAAAGCCGGACGGCGCGCTGTTTGCGCTCGAGCGCATGCCGGACTTTCTGGTCGCCGATGCCGCACGCGTGGCGCGCACGTTTCAGAACATCCGGCTGTTTCCTGGCATGACGGTGCTGGAGAACCTGCTCGTTGCCCAACACAACCGGCTGATGCTCGCGTCCGGCTATACGCTGCTGGGCATTTTCGGCATTCCGTCCTATCGCATCGCCGAGCGCGCGGCGATCGACAAGGCGCGGCATTGGCTCGACCGTATCGGCCTCCTTCCCCGCGCCGACGATCCGGCGGGCGACCTGCCCTATGGTGATCAGCGCCGGCTGGAAATCGCGCGCGCGATGTGCACCGATCCGGTCCTGCTGTGTCTCGACGAGCCGGCGGCCGGCCTCAATCCGCGCGAGAGCGCTGCTCTCAATGCGCTGCTGCTCTCGATCCGCGACCAGGATGCCGCCTCGATCCTGCTCATCGAGCACGATATGTCGGTGGTCATGGAAATTTCCGACCGCGTCGTCGTCCTCGATTACGGCGTCAAGATTGCCGACGGCACGCCGGCGCAAATCCGCGACGACACCAAAGTCATTGCCGCCTATCTCGGCGTTGCCGACAAGGATGTCGCCAAAGTCGAGGCTGAGGTCGGACTATGAGTTCGTCGTCCCCGCTGTTGTCGGTGCGCGGCGTGAAGACGTTCTACGGCCGCGTCATGGCGCTCAAGGGCATCGACCTCGACGTCAACGAAGGCGAGATCGTCACTTTGATCGGCGCCAATGGCGCCGGCAAATCGACCTTGATGATGACGATTTGCGGCAATCCGCGCGCCAGCGAAGGCGCCATCGCATTTGCCGGCCGGGATATCACGCAATTGCCGACGCATGAGATCGCGCATCTGCGCTTGGCGCAGTCACCCGAAGGACGGCGCATTTTCCCGCGCATGACAGTGCTCGAAAATCTGCAGATGGGCGCGATCACCGCCGATGTGTCGGAGTTCTCAGCTGACCTCGATCGCGTGCTGGCGCTGTTTCCCCGCCTGCAGCAGCGCCTCGCCCAGCGCGGCGGCACGCTGTCGGGCGGCGAACAGCAGATGCTGGCGATTGCGCGCGCCCTGATGGCGCGGCCGCGACTGCTATTGCTCGACGAGCCCTCGCTCGGCCTCGCTCCGCTCGTCGTGCGGCAGATCTTCGACGCCATCAAGAAACTCAATGCTGAAACCGGCCTCACTGTCTTTCTGGTCGAGCAAAATGCCTATCACGCGCTGATGCTGGCGCACCGCGGCTATGTCATGGTCAACGGCCTGATCACGCTGTCGGGCACCGGCAGCGAGCTTTTGGCGCGGCCCGAAATCAAGTCCGCCTATCTCGAAGGCGGCAGAGAAACGGGATGAGCGGATGATCATCCAATTGCTCGACGAGAATGCGCTTTGGATTTTTATCCTCGTCACCATCGTGCTCGGCGGCGGCGCCTCCGCGCTCGCCGGGCGCGCGATTGCGGCGACATGGCGGCCGGTGTGGCAGGTTGTCGCCTATGGCTTCATCCTCGGCATCGCCGTGCGCTTCATCCATTTCAGCGTGTTCAACGGCACGCTGGTGTCGCTCCATTACTACCTGGTCGATACCGCCTTCTGCATCGCCTTCGGCCTTCTGGGTTTTCAGGCCTCGCGCGCCGCGCAGATGGTTACCCAATATCGCTGGCTGATGGAGCCTGCGGGCTTGTTGGGCTGGCGCCGCAAGCGGGCCTGACGTAAAGTTGGTTTCCGCGCATGATCCCGAAAAGTGGCCACCGGTTTTCGGATAAGATCATGCGCCATCAAATTTTCTATCCGTTCATCACGAGGGGAAAACGAATGAACAGGATCACCACGTTCGGCCTCGCGCACGGCGTCGCGCTTGTCTTTGCTTTCGCCAGCCCGGGCGCGTCGCAGGCGCAGGTCAAGATCGGCATGGGCGGCCCGATCACCGGGCCGAGCGCCGCCACCGGCGCGCAGATGAAGAACGGCGTCGACCAGGCCGTTACCGACATCAATGCCGCAGGCGGCATATTGGGCCAGAAGCTCGTCGCGGTTTACGGCGACGACGTCTCCGATCCGAAGCAAGGCGTATCGGTCGCCAATAATTTCGCCGGCTCTGGCGTGAAATTCGTCATCGGCCACTACAATTCCGGCGTCACCATGCCGTCCTCGGAAGTCTATCAGGAGAACGGCATCCTCGAGATCACTCCGGCCTCGACCAATCCGATGGTGACCGAGCGCGGCATGTGGAACATTTTCCGCGATTGCGGCCGCGACGATCAGCAAGGCAAGGTCGCCGGCGACTACATTCTCGCTCACTTCAAAGGTAAGAAGATCGCGGTGGTGCACGACAAGACCACTTACGGCAAGGGCCTCGCCGACGAGACCAAAAAAACCATCAATGCCGGCGGCATGACCGAAGTGCTCTATGAAGGCATCAATACCGGCGAGAAGGATTATTCGGCGCTGGTGTCGAAGATCAAACAATCCGGCGCCGACCTCGTCTATTTCGGCGGCCTCTATACCGAAGGCGGATTGATCGTGCGGCAGATGCGCGACCAGGGCGTCACCGCGCCGCTGATGGGCGGCGACGGCATTACCTCGGACGAATTCGCCGCGGTCGGCGGGCCGGGCGTCGAGGGCTCGCTGATGACCTATGGTCCCGATCCGCGCAACAATCCCGACGCCAAGGCCGTGGTTGCGGAATTCCGCGCCAAGAATTTCGAGCCGGAAGCCTATACGCTTTACAGCTATGCCGGCGTGCAGGTCTTCAAACAAGCGGCCGAAGCCGCGCAGTCGCTCGACCCGAAGAAAGTCGCCGACAAGATGCATTCCGGCATGGTGTTCAAAACCGTGCTCGGCCCCTTGTCCTTCGATAAGAAAGGCGACCTGACCAAGCTCGATTACGTGATGTATCTGTGGAAGAAGGATCCGAGCGGACGGGTCACTTACGTGCAGTGTCCGAATTCGGACTGCACGAAGATGTA
>DATHPQ010000009.1:0-6134 GCA_035483735.1 Xanthobacteraceae bacterium
TGGTATTCGAGCGTGCGCATATTGTGCAGGCGATCGGCGAGCTTGATCAAAAGCACCCGCACGTCGTCGGCAATGGCGAGCAGAAGCTTGCGCAGGTTCTCGGCCTGCTTGGCCTCTTTGGAGACGAGATCGAGCCGCTTCAATTTGGTCAGGCCTTCGACCAGAAGTCCGATCTCATGGCCGAACAGCCGGTCGATCTCGGCGCGGGTGGCGTCGGTATCCTCGATGGTGTCGTGCAGCAACGCCGCGGCGATCGTGGCGTCGTCGAGCTTCAGCCGCGTCAGGATGGCCGCGACTTCCAGCGGATGGGAAATATAGGGATCGCCGGAAGCTCGCCTCTGCTCGCCATGCGCCCGCATGGCATAGACATAGGCCCGGTTGAGCAAATCCTCGTTGGCGGCAGGATTGTACTTTTTGACGTCCTCGATCAGATCGTATTGCCGCACGCGCGGCTTGCGCGACTTGGCCTGCGGCGCTTCGACGGCGTCCGCGGGGACAAGGCTCGGTGCGCGCGCCAAAGGCCCCCGGGAGCGGGGCTGATTCTGCATGCGCGGCAGGTCGATTGGCGAACGCGCCATAGTAATCCCGTGGTCGTGCCGCGGCACGGCACTCGGCCGACCCGGCAAAACGCCAGATTCGGCCACGACTGCTCACAAAGATATCATGCAGATGCGCGAGCGCCACAAGACGCGCGGGATTTAGGCACACAACATGGTGGCAACGCCGCAAATTGGCAGCGTCAAAGCCAAGGTTTGGTTAAAACTGCCCTGAAGGCAGGAAGGAGACCGAAGGCAGCCTTACTCTTCGTCGTCGCCGACATCCGGCTCGGGCTGGCTTTCGGGCGGCGTAAGCCCCTCGAGGCCCTTGAGCAGCTCTTCCTCGGTCATACGATCCGTAGTCACCTCGGTATCGTCGACATCCACGCCGGTCCCCGGCGCCCCGATCAGCGGCACGGCCTCGGGCTCCGGCTCGTCAACCTCGACATATTTTTGCAGGGAATGCACGAGTTCCTCCTTGAGGTCCTCGGGCGAAATCGCCGTTTCCGCGATCTCCCGGAGCGCGACCACCGGGTTCTTGTCGTTGTCGCGGTCGACGGCGATCTGGGCGCCGGACGAAATCATGCGCGCACGGTGGCCGGCGAGCAGCACGAGATCAAAGCGGTTTTCGACCTTGTCGATGCAATCTTCAACGGTGACACGAGCCATTTGGCGATTTTCCTGTGGCTTTTAGCCTTAAGGCGGGTCTCAATGCCGGTCTTTTCGGCTGTTCCCGCTATAGGACAATGTCCTTAATGTGGCGCTTAAGTAACGCCCGCGGCCGGGATGCGCAAGCCTGTTTTTATTGGCTGATTTTGCTCCCTGATTTTGCTCCCTGATTTTGCTCGCCGCGTTTGCCGGCTGATTTTGCTATCCAATTTTTGCCGGCTGCAAAAAGAGCCTCATGACAATGCCACGAAGAGTTCCGAACTCCGCCATCGAAACGCTGCCGATATTTAACACTTCGGATATTTAACTTGGCTGCGGCCGGAGGCTCTGTTACCCAAAAAATTCTGGAACCGCGTCGCGGCGTTCTGAATCATATTTTCGGAGGGGACCGCGACGGCGTGCCGCAAGTGCTTTTAAGCGCGTGCCGCTTGCTACGGCATAATGTGGCGATAGGACGGCGTTAAAGATCAGAAAGCCTGATGATCGGACGGCCTGAAGTTAGATGACGTGACGAAGAACCGTTGGAACAGCGATTGAAATAGCACTTAGACCACCAAACGTTTCCGTTGACGAGACCATTTAAAGACCGCCGGCATCGTTCATTGCAGTCGATCCGGCTTGATCACGAGACACAACATTCATCGCGAGAAAGACCATGTCCGCACAAAACGAAAAAATCGCATTGTTCATTGACGGCGCCAATCTTTACGCCACCGCCAAGTCGCTCGGCTTCGACATCGACTACAAGCGGCTGCTGCGCGAGTTCCAATCGCGCGGCTATCTGGTGCGGGCGTTCTATTACACCGCGGTGATCGAGGATCAGGAATATTCGTCGATCCGCCCGCTGATCGATTGGCTCGATTACAACGGCTATAGCGTCGTCACCAAAGCCACCAAGGAATTCGTCGACCAAACCGGCCGCCGCAAGGTCAAGGGCAATATGGACATCGAGCTTGCGGTCGATGCCATGGAACTCGCGCCGCATATCGACCAGATGGTGCTGTTCTCCGGCGACGGCGATTTCCGCTCGCTGGTCGAGGCGGTGCAGCGCCGCGGCGTGCGCGTCATCGTTGTTTCGACCGTCTCGACGCAGCCGCCGATGGTCGCCGACGAGTTGCGCCGCCAGGCCGACCAATTCGTCGACATTATGGAACTGCAATCCAAGATCGGCCGCGACCCCAACGAGCGCCCGCAGCGCGAGCCGCGCGACATGCGCGGCGGCGAGCCAAGAGAACCGAGAGAACCGAGAGAGTCGCGCGACGTCTCGCGCCACACCCCGCAGTTCCTGCAACGCAGCCCGACCTCGCAGCGCGTCGAAGTCGAAGACGAGTTCGAAGACGAATAGCAATGACGCGGGGCAGCGGGATGCCGGGGCGCGATTGCCCGCGCTGTCCACGGCTGGTCAGTTTTCGCGAGCATTGGCGCAAGCTTGAGCCCGACTGGTTCAACGCGCCGGTGGACTCGTTCGGACCGGCCGATGCGCGCTTTCTGGTTCTCGGTCTTGCCCCCGGACTGCGCGGCGCCAATCGCACCGGCCGGCCGTTCACCGGCGACTATGCCGGCGACCTACTCTACGCGACGCTGACGAAGTTCGGCTTCGCCCGCGGCACCTATGCTGCAAGCCCCGACGACGGGCTTGAGCTGGTCGACTGCCGGATCAGCAATGCGGTCCGTTGCGTGCCGCCGGAGAACAAGCCGACGCCGGCCGAGATCACGACCTGCCGCGATTTCCTCGCCGAGACGATTAACGAAATGAGCAAGCTGACCATCGTCGTCGCGCTCGGGCGCATCGCGCACGAGACCTTTGTGACCGCGAACGGCGCCCGGCGCGCGCAGTTTCCCTTTGGTCACGGCAAGGCACACACGATCGGCGCGCTGACGCTGATCGATAGCTATCACTGCTCGCGCTACAATACGAATACCGGCGTGCTCACGGAGCAGATGTTCCACGACGTATTTGCGCTGGTGCGCAAAACACTCGACGGCTGACTCTGTGCGCATGATCCTTTCGGAAAACCGGTTCCGACCCTCGGGTCAAGTCCGAGGGCAGGCTTTTTCCGGATCATGCTTTCAGGCGAAAATCGAGCTCTCGTATTTGCCTGTGCCCATTTCGCTGCGCGGGAAGATGCCGTGCTGCTCGATCCATTCGAACGACTCGTCAAAAGTCTGTTTCGAATACGGCTCGAACACCAGCCGCTCGCCCGGTCCCCAGCGGCGCGTATCTATCTGGCCGTGGAAGCGCGCCGGGAATTCCTTCTTGTAGTAATGCGTGAACAGTTCCGGCCGCAGATCGATGTCGCGTTGCGCCCGCCGCAAGGCACGGAAATATTTGCGCACGTCTTCCGGATCGGGCGTGCCGGTGACCATGGACGCCATCATGAAGGTCGTGTCGATGACTTTGCGGAAGCCGAGCTGTTCGAGGAAATAATACGGCCCGCTGAACAGCGATGCCGCCGGCGCCTTGCCGTCGATCAGAAGCTCCATGCGGCTGAACAAGAGACCATCGTTAAACGACAGGTTGATCTGATCGGGCTTGAGATATTGTTCGAGTCCCTGAATGGTCGCGTAATGGCTGCCGGATTGATAGCCGACCGAAATCGGAATGCCCGCGAGATCCGCCGGCGTCTTGATCGGGGAATCCGCCGACACAAACACGCCGCAGGGCGACACCGAATAAGCATCGGCATAGAGCTTGCCGTGACCGTTCGACGCCGCGACGTTCATGGTCCAATGGCAGGCGCCGCTGACATTGCAGGTGCGGCCTGCTTCCAGGGTCTGATAGGCCCCGACCTTATTGCCGATGTGATGACCTTTGCCGGAGCTTGAATCCATGGTCTCGCGGAATTCGTAATCGAGACCTTCGGCAGCGAAATAGCCCTTCTCTTCGGCGACCCATTCATGCAACCGGAAATGTGGTGCGACGACGAACTTGGACATGGCGGCTTCCTCCGTTCGAGAGATTTTTGCTCTGTTGGCGAGGAGAGTACCGGGTCGAATTGATTTGATCATCGCGGCAGGCTGAAATAGATTGTCAATCAATGATTGACAATCGGGCCTCGAATGGATCGCTTTGAGAACACTCGCGTTTTCGCGGCCGTGGTCGAGGCAGGAAATTTCACCGCCGCTGCCGAACGGCTCGGCATATCGCGGGCCGCCGCCAGCAAACACGTGCTGGCGCTTGAGAAACGCCTGAGCGCCCGCCTCCTCAACCGCACCACGCGCCGCGTCAGCGTGACGGAAGCAGGCCGCGCCTTCTACGAGCAGTGCCGGCGCATCCTGGCCGATCTCGAAGAGGCCGAGAGATCGGCCGGCGAGCTCCACAACGAGCCGCGCGGCGAGCTGCGCATCATCGCGCCGACCAATTTTGGGCTGGCCGAGATCGGGGCCGCGATCACCGACCTCGTCCTCGCCTACCCGCGTCTGCGCATCAATCTGACCTTGAACGATCGCGTCACCGATCCGATCGAGGAAGGCTATGACATCGCCATCAGCGTCGGGCGGCCGCGCGGCTCGTCATCGAGCCTGATCGCGCGCAAGCTCAATACATCCCGCCGCATTCTGTGCGCGGCACCCGACTATCTGGCGCGGCGCGGCACGCCGCGGCGTCCGGAAGACCTCGCGCAACACGCCTGCCTGACCTACAGCTATTTGGACACGCCCGACGAATGGCACCTCATCGGCAATGACGGCGAGCGCGTGGTGAAAGTCAGCGGGCCGATCGTGACCAGCCACCGCGAGGTTCTTAAGACCGCGACGGTGCGCGGCCTCGGCATCGCTTACGGCCCGGTGATTTTCTTCCGCGACGATCTCAATGCCGGCCGGGTCATCGAGGTGCTGCCGAAATTCAAATTGCCCGAAGCAACGATTTACGCGGTCTATCCGGCGGGCCAGCAGCGCTCCGCCAAAGTGCTCGCGTTCAACGACTTCATGACCCGTTATTTCGCCGCCGCCGGCGTCGGCGCGTGATCGTCTGCACGCAGCCAGGCAACGACTTCCTCGGCATTCTTGTCCGGCGGGAACACCGGATAGAACACTTTGACGATAACACTGTCGTCGATCACGAGCGCCATGCGCTTGAACAGCGTCATGCCGGAGGTCACGAAGGTCGGCAGCTTCATGGCGTGTCCGAGCTTGAGCGCGGCGTCGGACAGGATCGCAAATGGCAGGTGCAGCCGCTCGACCGCTTCGCGCTGATAATCGCCGTCCTGCGTCGACAACCCGTAAACATGGGCGACGCCGAGCGCTTTGAGGTCGGCGAAATGATCGCGAAAGCCGCAGGATTGCGGCGTGCAGCCGCGCGCGCCGGGTATCTCGTTCCAGCCCGGGGGCAGATCGACGCCCGGCACGCCGGTGCGCGGGTAAATATAGAGGACGGTGCGGCCTTTAAGTTTTCCCAGATTGACGGCATCGCCATCGGTCGCTGCGAGCGCGATATCGGGCAATTTCATGCCGGTGAGGTGCCGCGCTCCGCCGTCGTCGCGCGGCGCCGGGATATCCAGCGGCAGCACCGTCGGATCGTGCCTGCCAGGAGCTTCCTGCATCTGCGCCTCCTATGGCGATTGAGCATGATCCTTGCGGAAAACCGGTTCCCACCCTCGGATCAAGTCCGAGGGCATGCTTTTCCGGATCACGCTCTATGAAGTGTAGGACATGAACTCCATCAGCGAACCGTCGGGATCGCGGAAATAGACGCTGGTGCCGGGGCCTTTGGCGCCGAAACGCTGCATCGGTCCGTTCTCGATCGCTATGCCATGGCGTTTGAGATGAGCCACCGCATCGGCGATCGGTCCCATCCATTCAAAGCACAGATCGCTGTTGCCCGGCGCGACCGGAAGCCGCGCCACTTCGGCAGGCTTCACGCCGGGCCCATGGACGTTGAGCTGCTTGTCGCCGAAGCGATAGGCAAAACCGGCCGGCCGCTCGACCAGC
>DATHPQ010000010.1:0-13905 GCA_035483735.1 Xanthobacteraceae bacterium
GCCGAGCACGACTGGGCGGTGATGGCGAAGGATCAGGCGCGGGCGAGCGGTCTCGATTAGCTTTGCGGCAGTTGTTCCAGCGCGGCTTTGAGGTTGCCGGCGCTGTTATTGAGCGCCTCCCGTTCTTCGTCTGACAGTTCCGGTTGCAGGACGGCGAGGACGCCGCTGCGGCCGACCACGCTCGGCAGCGACAGCGTTACGCCGAATTGCTTTTGCAGGCTGCCGATCGGAATGACGGCGTGTTCGTCGCGCAGGACCATTTCGGCGATGCGGACAGAGACGATGCCGATGCCATATTGGCTCGCATCGTGACCTTCGATGATGGTGATATTGGCGTAGCGAACGTCCTTTTCGACCTGTGCGCGCAGTTCTTGCAGCGTTTCACCGCGGGTTTTGAGCAGCGTCGCAAGCGGCACGCCGCCGATGCGCGCCGACGACCACAAGAACACTTGCGAGGTGCCGTGATCGCCGATGACTTGCGCTTCGACCTGCCGCGGATCGACGCCGAAATGCAGGCCAAGATGAACGCGAAAGCGCAGGCTGTCGAGGAATGTGCCGGCGCTGATGACCTGCGCCTTGGCGCCCGCATCTGTCGCCGCTTTGCGCGCCACGTCCGCGAGCGGATCGGGCGGATCGGTCACGATCACGATCACCGCAGCGGGCGCTGCGCGCGCGATGCGCGGCACAATATCGCGGTAGATCTCGGCATTCTTGCCGAGGAGGCGCAGCCGGCCGTGCGGATCGCTGCGGTCGGTGGCGCCGCCGGTCTTTTCGTTGACGCCGGCGGTGACGAGCACGACGCCGGCGCCCGCGAGCGAATCGTAATCGCCGTCGACGATCGCGACTTTGGGCCCGAGCGGGACACCGTAGCGCAAATCGGTCGCGACCGCTTCGGCGGTCTTGCGCGTGCGGTTGACCAGCACCACCTCGCGCGCGCTGCCGCGGTTAACCGCCGCCATGGCGCAGGCGCAGCCGACGGTTCCGGTTCCGATAATTCCTATTTTCATGACTGTTCAATTGGGCGTTCAATAGGTTTTCGCAAGACATTGACTTAGGCACCGGCCTTGCTGACCCGTCGCGTCTTTACCAGCAAAAAACAGGCAAAACCAAAGGGGGGACGATAGGACGCCAAATACATGGCGCCAAATATTTTCAGCTCGATCTATCCACTTCCGCGGTGCCGTTTCCCCGTTGCGTGCCGCAATGACGGGCGTATTCTGATCACAAACAAAAATGGAATAGGAAGCGCCGAACAAAATACTCCGGGAGGGAAACATGGCAGTGCAGACGCGGGCCGTCGAGCAATCGACGATGCGTAAGGTCTATTGGCGGCTGTTGCCGTTGGCGATCCTGGCTTACTTCCTTGCTTACCTCGACCGCATCAATGTCGGCTTTGCGGCGCTGACCATGAACAAGGATCTCGGCCTCGATGCCGCGACCTACGGCATGGCCGCCGGCGTCTTCTTCTGGGGCTATTTCCTGTTCGAAGTGCCGAGCAACATTATTCTCGAAAAACTCGGCGCACGTATCTGGATCGCCCGCATCATGGTGAGTTGGGGCCTGATATCCGGCGCTACCGCGTTCTGCGTTGGGCCGTGGAGTTTCCTCACCATGCGCTTCCTGCTCGGGCTGGCCGAGGCTGGCCTGTTCCCGGGCATGATCCTGTTCTTCACTTATTGGTTCCCGGATTGGCATCGCGCTCGCATCGTCTCCGGATTCATGATCGCGTTGCCGGTCGCGGTTGCGGCCGGTGCGCCGGTCTCGACCGCGATTCTCGAAGGCTTTAACGGGTGGCTCGGACTTGCCGGCTGGCAATGGATGTTCGTCGCCGAAGCGATCCCGACGGTCGTGATCGGCTTCGTCATTCTGCTCCTCGTCACCGACCGGCCTTCTCTTGCCGGCTGGCTCAATGACGAGGAACGCACCTGGCTGATCTCGACGCTTGAAACCGAGCGCAACCTGATCGAAGCCAAGCGCAAGGTCAGCATCTGGGAATCATTCTGGAATCCGAAAGTGCTGGCGCTGACGCTGAACTATTTCGGCATCGTCGGCGCGAGCGTCGGCATGCTGCTGTTCGTGCCGCAGATCGTCAAACAGCTCGGGCTGACCACGATGCAGGTCGGCTGGATCAGCATGATCCCCTATATCTGCGGCGCGGTCGCGATGCTGGCTTGGGGCTGGTACTCCGACCGCACCGGCGAGCGTCGCTGGAATCTGTTCGCCGCCTGCGTGGTCGCGACCGTGGGCCTGATCATTGCCGGAAAAACGATCGGCACGGCCTGGGCGCTGGTTGGCATGTCAATTGCCGCGATCGGTTTCTATGGCTCCAAGGGTCCGTTCTGGACCATGCCGTCGATGATCCTCACCGGCACTGCCGCTGCGTCGGGTATCGCCTGGATCAATGCAGTGGGCAATCTCGGCGGTTTCTTCGGGCCGACCGCAGTGGGCTGGGCCAAGGAATATACCGGCAGCTTTGCCGGCGGACTTTACGCGCTCGCCGGGTTCTCGCTGGTCTCCGCCATCGTCTCGGCTTTCTGGCTGAAGATTCCAAATCCCGCGGCGCGTGGGAATGCCGAGCAGGAAATGGCGGCGGCAGCCGAGTAGGGCTACTGCCGGCGCTGGCCTGTGTTCTGATTGTAACGGCCGTGCCGGCCCTATAGCGCGGCTGTCATATGATGTTGCGCCGCTTATGTTATTGATCGGGGATTGCGCGCTGCTAAGCTTGTGGCCTGAGATCGCGCACTGAGCCATTTTGGAAATAATCATGACCGATCGATTTTTGCCGGCGGGGCGTTTCGCCGAAACTGATTTTCGTGCAGGCGACGTTTTCAATCGGACAGTCTCGATATTCTCGCGAAATTTTCTGCCGTTCGGCATGATCTCGGCGATTGCCTACTTGCCGAGCGCACTTGCACTCTCCCCGGACTCCAAAACGGCCGTTTTAGCGAGCGGCAACGGCGGCTGGATTGCTGTCGGCTTCATCGCGACGCTGGTGCTGAACGTGCTCAGCCAAGCCATCGTGCTTTACGGCGCATTCGAGGACATGCGCGGCCTGCCGGTCAATTTGGGCGAGTCGATCAAGGTCGGATTGCGCCGTTTTTTTCCGGTCTTGGGGGTGGCGATCTGCGTGCCTTTGCTCGCGGGCCTCGCCGCCATCTTACTCGTGTTCCCGGGCTTGATGGTGATGACGATGCTGTTCGTCGCCGTGCCGGCTTGCGTTGTCGAGCGTCTTGGCCCGTTTAAGAGCATGGGACGCAGCGCCTGGCTGACCAAAGGGCACCGCTGGAAAATCTTCGGCATCTGGATCGCGGTATTGTTCGTCGGCGGCACCGCACAGTCCATCTTGAATGGCGTGGCGAGGGCGGCCGGCGGCGTGGTGATCGGCCTTGTCGTGTCGGTGCTATGCGGCGCGATCTTGGGCGCTTTCAACGCCATACTGGCGGTGGTGGCCTATCACGATCTGCGCGTCGCCAAAGAGGGCGTCGACACCGACCAGATTGCTGCCGTGTTCGACTAACGCGTGATCCCGAAAAGTGGGAACCGGTTTTCGGAAAAGATCATGCGCAGACTAAAACGCCTAGCTCAGGCGTTCGGTGCGCTCGTATTTGTCCGCGCGCGCTTTGCCGTAAAGCTGCTCGCGTTCGAGGAAAGCGCGCTCGGCGGTATAGAAGTCACGCAAGAAGATAACGACATCATTACGCGGCACGGGGCCGGTCCAGCCAATCTTGCGGCAGATTTTATCGCAGACGTCGTCGAGAACGTGCGCGCCTTCCTTGCTTTGCGGGCGCCGCAACAGCTCTTCGAGCACTTGCAGTTCGAAAGCGCCGTAAGCCTGCAATTGCGCCGGAGTGAAGGTGAATTTCAGCGTACGTTCGACAAGGTCGCTAAGCAGCGCCACTTTGGGCAACGAGATCACGACCGTGCCCGCGATTAAGTCGCCGCCGCGCATGCGATCTTTGTTGAGGGCCGGAATGGCAAGACAGACCATGACCCAGGCGACGATCGCAAGTTGTTCCCAATTGACGCCGTTGCCCGCGTGCAACAAGACACCGAGCGGAATGAACATCTCGACCTCGCGCGTCAGATTGCGGGCGATCACCGCCGACGCGACCAGCGGCCCGCCGTTATGGTCGATCACGCGCAGGCCGACGATGCGCTTGCCGGGCGTCGCGCCGCGCCAGGCGAGTTCGAAATAGATGAAATACAGATTACGCACGAGAAAGCCGATGAACAGCGCAATCGAGACGGCGATCAGGCTGCCGCCGGTCCTGCCCATCAATGCGAGAATGGGAACATAGATGGCGAGCGTCAGCAGGAACCAGATCGTCAGATCGATCACGAAGGCGGTCAGGCGAGCGCCGTAATTTGCGATCTCGATCGGCACCGGGACGCCTTCGGGCGTGACGATCTGGCGCCTGAGCTTTTTGCCGCCTTCGAGAAATTGCGTGGTGCGCTCGTGGGCCAGCACCGGCGTATCTGAATCCTGTGCAGCGCTCATTGGCGCTTGCTCCGGCCGCAAAGGCTGTAATAGGCGATCCACAGCGCGCCAATCGTGAGCCCGACGGCAAATCGTAGCGGCGTGCTTTGGATGAACTGGCGGAATCCGCCCTCAAGAATACCGGCGACGAACAGCATCAGGATGCCGCCGACAGCCATCTGCGCCGCCTGGCGCCCGTGCAAAGCGAGATTTTCGATGCGCGAATAACGGCCGGGGAACAGGATCTTGTCGGCGATCACGAGCCCGCCCGCGGCGAGAAGAATAAGCGCGCCCAATTCGGAGGTGCCGTGGATCGATAGCCAGCCGAGACAGTCGACCATGAGGCCGCGATCGTAATGCAGCGCGACGAAGGCGCCGAGGCTCAGTCCCTGATAGACCACGAGCATCAGCGTCGGAATGCCGGCGGCGAGGCCAAGGCCGAAGCACAACAGGCCAACCGCGGTATTGTGGCTGAACAGCACATTGGCAAATATGCCGAAAGCCTCGACCGGCCCAGGCCATGGCGCGAACAGTTCCTTGTCGCGCAGTTGCGCGGCCGTCGATGCAGGTCCGCGGCCGCTTGCCATATTCGCGGGCATGAATGAGGTGAACCAGCTTTCGTCCTGAACGGTCAGAATGAAGCCCGCGGCGACACCGGCGAGCAGCGCGAGCGTAACGATTAGAATATGCCAGCGGGCCGCGCGCACCGCGGCCGGCAGGTCGTAGACGAAGAATTTGCGCAGCCCATCGATCGGATCGACGCGCGGTCCGTAGACGGCGAGATAGGCGCGCAATGCCAGGTTTTCGAGATAGAGCAGGAGATTACGATCGAGCGCGATGGTGCGCGCGACCGACAGCGACGACAGCGCCGCGCGATAGAGGGTCGGCAGGCGTTCCAATTCGTCGAGCGAAAGTGAATGCACGCCGCGCCGCTCGACGCGCTGTACCATGTCATCAAGCTCGCGCCAGCCTTCCTCGCGACCTTTGCGAAATTCGCGGCTTTTCAGCACCAGCGTGCCGCTACCTGGCGCCGCGCCGCGCGCCGCTTGCCGGCTTGCGATCCTGGCCTCGTCGATCAGGTTGGCGGCTTGCGTCATATCAGCCCGCGCTGCTTGATCATCAGATAGCGATTAATGAGTGCGACCGGCAAGTTCTGGCTCGGCACGTCGAGGCATTGGATGCCGAGCCGCTCCAGCCGCTCGAATACGATGCTGCGCTCACGCAGAAAGTCCTGCGCGATCACGGCTTGCGCGACATCGGCGAATTGGCGCGGCGCGGCATCGACGGCGTTCTGTAGTACCGAGCCGCGCTGCGTGACAAAAACCACCACATGCCGGTTGGCGACCCGCTGCATGCTTTCAATGAGGAGTTCCGCCGTAATCGTGTCGACAAAGTCGGTGAACAGGATCACCAGCGCCCTCCGCTTGAGCCGCGCATTGAGCTCGGCCAGCCCGAGCGTGAAATTTGTTTCCTGATGATGATAATCGAGCTCGGCCGTGGCGCGCTGCAGGCGGGGGAAGCTCGACACGCCGCGGACCGGTGTCATGTATTGGCGGACGCGGGCGTCGAAGCCATAGGTGCCGACCAGATCGCCGCCTTGCAACGAAACCCAGGCGAGCTGCAGTCCCGCATTGATCGCGTGATCGAGACGGGCGAGGCCCGAGACCGGCTCGAGCATCAGATAGCCGGTGTCGAACGCCATGACGATTTGATGATTGCGCTCGGTGCGGAATTCCTTGCAGACCAGCTTGAGATGGCGCGCCGAATGCTTCCAGTCGATGAAGCGGCTGTCGAGACCCGGCGTATATTCGCGCAGCGCTTCGAACTCGGTGCCTTCGCCCTTCTGCACTTGCGTCTTGATGCCGTAGATCGCCTCCTGGATGAAGAATTGCAGCGCCGTGCCATGAATGCCGCGGACATTGGGCAGCACGTCGATCGTGCGGTTCACGGCGATGCGGCGGGTGAATTCGACCAGCGACAGCGGTCCGCGCCAGCGCAGCCAGACCTGATCGATATTGACGCGGCCGCGCCGGCGCGGCGCCAGCGGCAGCGAAATCCGCGCCTCGGCGCCCGGCATAAGTTCGCCGGCTACGGCCTCCGACGGTTCGATATCGCCGCGTTGTTCGGCGATTGCCTCGAAGCGGGTGGCGCGGCGGAAGCCCGAAGCCGGGATCGTGATCGTCGTTGCGCCGCGCTCGCCGATATAGAGCCGATCGGGCGGCGCGATTTTCACGTTGAGAAGTCGCGGCGGAAAGGCCAGCGCCAGGTCCGTTGCGGTGACGATGAGGACAAGAACGCCGTAATTGAACGACAGCGGCCACAGTTTCGGGTCGAAAATGACGAGCAAGAGCGCCAGCGGAATTCCGGCGGCAAAAATGAGGACCGCGCGCAGTGTCGGCCGGGTCATCGCGGCGCCGGCGTCTGGTCGAGCACCTCGCGCAGGATGCGGTCGGCGCTGAGGCCTTCGATCTCCGCGCTCGGCGACATCGTCACCCGGTGACGCAGCACAGGCAAAGCGAGGATTTTTATGTCATCCGGTATGACGAAATTTCGCCCCTGCAGCACCGCAAAGGCGCGGACGGCCGATGCCAGCATATTGGCGGCGCGGGTCGAGGCGCCGACTTCGAGCGAGGAATGTTCACGCGTCGCGCGGATCACGTCGACGATATAATCGATCAGCGGGTCGGACAGCCGCACATAGGTGACGGCCTCGCGCACCGCGGCAAGCGTCGCGCTGTCGGCGACCGCCGCGATATCGAAGTCTTCAAGCCGCGGCATAGCGGAACGGTGACCGTGTCGGCGCACGATGTCGCGTTCCTCATCGCGGCTCGGATGATCGATGGTGATCTTGAACAGAAAGCGGTCGAGCTGCGCCTCGGGCAGGGGATAGGTGCCCTGTTGCTCGATCGGGTTCTGCGTCGCCACCACCATGAAATCGTCGCCCAGTTCGTAGTCCTTGCCGTCGATGGTGACGACATGTTCGTTCATGGCTTGCAGAAGCGCGGCCTGGGTCTTGGGCGGCGTGCGATTGATCTCGTCGGCGAGGAGGAGCTGGGTAAAGATCGGTCCCTTGGTGAGAAGGAAGCTGTTGGTCTGGAAATTGAACAGGTTCGTGCCGAGCACGTCGCCCGGCATCAGATCCGGCGTGAATTGGATGCGGCCGAATTGCAGAGCCAGACTTGCGGCGAAAGCGCGGGTGATCAGCGTCTTGGCTGTTCCCGGCACACCCTCCAAGAGAATATGACCGCCCGCCAGCAGGCTCGTCAGCATCAGATCGATCACCTCGTCCTGGCCGACGACCGCCTTGCGGATCTCGCCGCGCATGCCGTCAGCGATCGCGCGGATGTCCTGAACGTCCATCGAGAATCTCTCCCTTCCAACGATGAATCTCGCGCGCAAGCCGCACCAGCGAGGCCGGATTGCGCACCCGGCTTTCGCCGAGCATTGCGGCTTCCGCGATCAGCGGGCCGCAATCGGTGGCAACGTTGCGCGCGGTGCCGACGCGTTGCAGCCAGCCGATCAAGGCCGCGGTCGAAAGCCCGCGCGGCGCGTGCAGCTGGCGGCCGACGTCGCGCAGTGTTTCGAGCACGTAGCGCTTGATCATCACCTCGCGATGACCGGTGATGTCGACGAGCTTGGCGATGTTCTCCAACAATCCCTGCCGGCCGGCGCTCAAAGCCGCAGGCGCCGGCTGTGGCGTGCCGAAGCGCCCGAGCGTGGCCCAGAGTAGGAGTGCGATGGCGATCGCGCTCTGGATCGTCGCCATGACGAAGGGAAAGCGGAACAGCAGCAGCAGCGGATTTGCCGGCTGGGCGATAAAGCCGTGAATGGTCTCGTCGAACACGATGCTGCCAGAGCCGCTACGCAGGCGCTCGATGATCGCGACCGCGAGCGCGGCATTGCCGCTACGCGCCAAACCGTAATTCGAGATGATGTCGGGATCCGATAGCACCCAGATGTTGCGATTGCGGTCTCTGATCTGGCCGAGCAGCATGCCGTCGGCGTTGCTGATGATAGGCTGCAGGCGGTCGCCGTGCATGAGGCGGATCGGAGCTTCTATATTGGGCGTGATGCTGAGCGCATTCGTTGTCCAATCCGCCGTATCGGCGTTGGCGAGATCAGCTTTCGGCGCAACCAGACGCAGCGCCCAGTTGGCGACGGCTTGGTCGATCGGGACGGCCTCGCTGATCCAGCCGGGCTTGCTCTCGCTCGGCCGGCCGGCCCATTTGGGCAAGATGAGCAGAATGGTGTCGGCCTTGAGCAGCGTGCGCATGATGTCTTCGTTCTTGGCGCCGGGAAGCGGCTCGGCGATGACCAGGACGCCTCCCGGCGTGACTTTGCCAAGCGAGTCGCCGCGACTCTTGAGCACCGGCATATCGAGTTTCTGCAGCACGTCGGCGATCCCCGCATAACCGATCGCCGAGCGCGAGAACGTACTCGCGCCGACCGTCTCCGTACTTTGCTCGCTGTTGCCCATGAAATAGAGCGAGAGCAAAAAGGTCAGCACCGCGGCCGCGATCCAGCCGATCAAGAGCCGCTGCGAAAGCACGCCGGTCATGCCCGCGCGCCGTAATGCAGGGCCTCGACAAGCGCGCTGAAGCTCGTGCGGCAGGCGAGATAATCGTCGCGAACCGCCGGATGCCCGCCGAAATAGGTCCACTCGACACGGCTGATCACATCGCGCAGAGGGCGGCGGAGCGCGTCCGAGACTTGACGGCTGCGCAGGATTTCGCGGCTGGTCATGGAATCGGCGAACTCCTCGCGGAGACGCCTGCGGATATCGGCCAGCGCTTGCAGCAGCAACACATGCATGGCTTCGACGAAGCGGCCCTGGGCGGCGAGCTCGTCGGCCGCGTCGAGCACGACTTCCGGTGCGCGCGGGCCGGCCTGTAGCGCAGCGGTCTCGTCTTCGGCCCACGTCCCGCTGCGCCCGGCGCGCAGCACCGGGATCATGTCGCGAAACGCGTAAAGCAGGATAATGACGCTGACGATCACCGCGATCCACACGGTTTCAGGCGGCAGCGTCAGTTGATACGGCTCGTCCTGCTTCTCTTCGCGGCGCAGTTCGGTCTGCAGATCGAGCTTGTGGATCGCCTGGTCGGCCAGGAGCTTGGTTTGCAGATCGAGCCGATGAATCGCCTGGCCGGCAAGCGCTTGTGCGTCCTGATGCTCCTGCGCGCCGGCCGGATCTGCGAAAAGCAGGGCAGCAATTGCTGCCGAACCGGCAATGCTTAAAGCAACGCGTAAAGCGGTCGCCGCACGGCGGCCGCCCGTCGTGATACCGGTCGCCGCCCCGAGGAGCATATTGTCCTCACGCGTCCGTCTTGCCGGCCGGGCCGCGCCCGCCGAAGATTCTGCGAATTCAGCAACCTATCCGAGCACGTTCACGCCGGCTTGCGCAACCTGCTCGTCTTCGTGCGATTGCACGCCCGATACGCCGATTGCGCCGACGCATTCGTTGTCGTGAACGATCGGCAGGCCGCCCTGGATCAGGATACCGGCGGGAAAGCTGGCAAAACCCGGGCGCTCTTTGACGCGGTCTTCGAAGAACTTGCTTGGCCGTTTGGTCATCGCCGACGTGCGAGCTTTGCCGGCCGAAACCTCGGCGGTGATGGCGGCGGCGCTGTCCATGCGCGTGAAGCCGAGCAGGAAACCGCCGTCGTCGACGATTGAAATCGACACCGCCCATTTGTTCTTGGCGGCTTCAGCCTCGCAGGCGGCGAGGATCTTCTTAACGTCGGACGACGTCAGGCACGGTTTGCTGCGCATAAGGATTTTCCTGTGAGTTTCCCGCGGCGGGACGCAATACGGCAAGTAGACGATCAGTGTTCCAAGGAAAAGCGGACGGGGACGGTAAGATCGAGCTGATCCTGGCTCATGCTGTCCGGGAACGGCGGCAATGGCTGGGCACGCTCGATCATCGCCGAGGCCTCGGCGTCGAGGTCGGGATGGCCGGAGCCTTGAACGATCTGGTGCGAAAGCACGTGGCCGCTGCGATCGACGACAAAGCTCAAGAGGACAACACCCTCTTCGTTACGATCGCGCGACCTGGCCGGATACCGCTTGAATTGCTCCAAGCGCCGGGTGACCGACGTTGCCCAGCTTGGCGCGACGCGCGGCGCGCCGCCTTTGGTGCGCGCCGGCACCGGTGGCGTCGGCGCCTGTTGCTCTTCGACCTTCGGCGGTGGAGGCGGCGGCGTCTCCACGACCGCCGCCGGTGGTGTCGGGGGGGGTGGAGGGGGCGGCGGCGGCTGTTCGACTTGCGGCGGCGGCTGTTCGGGGGTCGGCGCTATCTCGGCTTGATCGACGGTGTCGTCGGACGGCGACAGATCAAGCGAGATCGGGGTCGCGTCGTCGCCGATTTCTTCCGGATGATAGAAATAGGCATAGGGGCACAGGACGACCAGATGAATGGCGACCACAACGGCCACCGCGATGGCCCAGCGGCGGATCTCGCCCGGATCTTCATCCTCGAACCATGTCGCTACGCGCGCGATCATTTGGCGTCACGAGATTCCATGCCGACCAGCGCGACCTTGAGATAGCCCGCGTCGCGCAGCGCGTTCATCACCTGCATGACGTCGCCATAAGGCACCGCCTTATCGCCGCGCACGAACAGACGCTGATCCTTGTTGCCCTGCGTTGCTGCAATCAGCGCACTGGCAAACGAATCGCGCGGCACCGGATCGTCTCCGATGGCGATGCTGCCGTCGGCTTTGATCGAAATGTAGACCGGCTTCGGCGGGCGTTGCTGCGGCTGTGCAGTGGAGGAGGGCAGGTCGACCGGCACGTCGACGGTCGCAAGCGGGGCCGCCACCATGAAGATGATGAGCAGAACCAGCATCACGTCGATGAACGGCGTGACGTTGATGTCGTGAACTTCGGTGAGTTCGTCGGTGCCGTGATCGAGACGAATAGCCATGTGGAGCAGCTCTTGGGACCAGCTCTTGTTCGCCGCGCTTACTCGGCGGCCTGCGACAGCGGCAGCTTGGCGCGATCGAGATCGCGGCTGACCAGCCGCATGATCTGCGCCGAGGCATCGCCGAGGAAGGCGCGATAATGCTGGGTCTGGCGCGCCAGCACATTATAGACCACGACCGCGGGGATAGCGGCGACAAGACCGAAGGCGGTGGCGAGGAGCGCCTGGGCGATGCCGGGCGCCACGACGGCGAGGTTCGTGGTGTGGGCATTCGAAATGCCGATAAAGCTGTTCATGATGCCCCACACCGTGCCGAACAGGCCGACGAAGGGCGCGGTCGAGCCGATGGTGGCGAGGACGCCGGTGCCGCGCGAAACCTTGCGGCTGATCGACATCTCAATGCGCTCGAGCTGCAGAGCGACGCGTTCCTTCAAGCCCTCGGCGCGCAGGCTTGCGGAAAGCCGGATTTCCTGAGCGGCCGACTGCATCAAAACCGCCACCGCGCTGTTGCCGTCGCGCAGTTGCTCGTGGGCTTGGGCGATCGTCCCCGCCTCGTTGAGGATGCGAAGGTCGCGGCGCACGGCGTTGCGCGCACCGCGCAATTCAACCGTCTTGGCGAAAAACACCGTCCAGGTCACGATCGATGCCAACAGCAAGCCGATCATGACGAGCTTCACGACGATGTCGGCGTTGAGGAACATGCCCCACGGCGACAGATCTTCCGTCAATTGCGCGCCGCCGAACGGCGGCGGCGCCGCATCCGGCGCGGGCTCGGCAGGAGCCGCGCTGCTCGGAGCGCTCATCGCGGGTGTCGCTGGCGCGGCGGCTGGGGCCGGGACGGGCGCAGTCGCGGAAGGCGGGGTGACGGGTGAGGCAGCAGGAGCGGTGGCGGGCGCTGAGTTATCTTGCGTCTGCGCGGAGGCGGCAGGCGCGATCAGCATGGCCGCCGCCATCACGGCGATGACCGGAGCCGCGCGGAAACTGCACCAAAAAGCGCGGTGCCCGTTGGCAAGCCGTGCGCGAGGGGTCTGCTGCATGTCGTATTTCACAAGTTCCGTCCCATTTTTGTCGTCGCGGCGTCACCCTCCGCGCCGGAGCTGTTCATTTACAGTGTCGGGGAAATGTGTCCCGACAATGTAACATTATAACATTCCACCGAATTGTGCTCGCAAGCGCTTCGCGGCCACGCTTTTTTACTTTGGAATAAAGAAAAACTGATGTCTTTTCAGTATCTTGTGTTACCGCGCACGGCAGGGTCAAGCGCTTACAGCGAGGCGGGCAGGAAAGCACTTCGATTTTCGTCCCGAAACCGGATGTCGCCCCCGGTTTGGCTGCCGCAATCGGCAGTCGTGTAACACCAAGCCATGCGCCTCGTCCACGACAACTGCTGTGCACCGTACATGATTGGCCCGGAGATGGGCGGGGATGAGGACTTCAAGGCGAACCGGCGGGCGAATTTACCTCAGTGCCCTGATCGCATCCGCGCGAGCAGCTCGGCGGTCGGATAAGAATCGGCAGGCAGGCCATATTTGAGCTGCGTCGCCTTGACCGCTTGGCGCGTCTTCAATCCGAGAAAACCGTCCAGGGCGCCGACATCGTATCCGGCATGGGCCAGCATCCCCTGCATCGCTTTGACATCGGTAAACGGCAGGGCAGGCGGCGGATTGCCGCGACGAAGTGGGGATGCGCCGGCGATGCGGGTGGCGAGATAGGCGGCAGTCGTCGAATAAACCAGCGAGTTATTCCACTGCAGATAAACCTGGAAATTCTGATAGACGAGGAAAGCCGGCCCGAGCCGTCCCATCGGCAGCAACAGCGACGCCGGCAGATTGTCGGCCGGCAGCGGCTTGCCATCCGCTAGCGTAACGCCGAACGAGGCCCATTTCGACCGCGGCAACTGAATATCGAGATCGGCCTGGTCCCAAGGAAAGTTAGACGGCAGGGTTGCCGGCACGCGTACCTCGGTCAGCCAGGGCTCGCCGCGGCGCCAGCCAAGGCCGAGGAGATAATTCGCTGTCGAGCCGAGCACGTCGGGGGCGCTGCGCAACAGATTGCGCTTGCCGTCACCATCGTAATCGACGGCGTATTTGTAGTATTCCGACGGCATCATCTGCGTCTGGCCGAGCTCACCGGCCCATGAGCCGATCATCTCCTGAGGTTGCAGATCGCCGCGCTCGATCAGCCGCATGGCATCGAGAAGCTGGGAGCGGAAGCGGTCGGCGCGCCGGCAATCATAGGAGAGCGAGGCGATCGAGCTCAGCGAATGATAATTGCCCATATTGGCGCCGAAATCGCTTTCGAGCGCCCAGAACGCGACAATGACCGGCGCCGGCACGCCATATTGCTGATCGATGCGGGCAAACACTTGCGCATAGGTCTTGATCTTGGCGGCGCCCATCTGGATGCGATAGCCGGCAGCCATGCGGTCGGAAAATTCCAGAAAAGTCTGGGAGAACACGCGCTGGCCGCGATCGATATTCACGATCTTCTGGTCGTAAGTCAGAAACGG
>DATHPQ010000011.1:0-28564 GCA_035483735.1 Xanthobacteraceae bacterium
TTCGCGGCAGTTACGTTGTGGTGATTGGGCGTTACAACCGAATCACCGGAAATAGGGCACTCGACGCCTGTCCCGACGGTCGCGATGGATTGCGGCCTTCTGGAGAGTCGCCTTGATCGCCCGGATGTCTCGGACCTCAACGCCAATGGCGCAGCGCCTAATGGCGATGGGTTCGAGGGCGCGGTCCGAGCAGACGGTAGAGCGGCCGGCGGCTCGGCCTAACGGTTCGATTGAGCGAGAGGACATAATGGCGCAGACGTTTATCGGTCGGAAGCGCGTTCGCAAGTTTTTCGGAAAAATCAGGGAAGTCGCGGAGATGCCGAACCTCATTGAGGTTCAGAAGGCGTCCTACGACCAATTCCTGATGGTGCTGGAGCCGCAAGGCGGCCGCGCCAACGAGGGCCTCCAAGCCGTGTTCAAATCGGTATTCCCGATTTCGGACTTCTCCAACACGTCGATGCTGGAATTCGTTAAATACGAATTCGAGCCGCCGAAATACGACGTCGACGAGTGCCGCCAGCGCGGCATGACTTACGCTGCGCCCCTCAAGGTGACGCTGCGGCTGATCGTGTTCGATATCGATGAAGAGACTGGCGCCAAGTCGGTGAAGGACATCAAAGAGCAGGATGTCTACATGGGCGACATTCCGCTCATGACCAATAACGGCACCTTCATCGTCAACGGCACCGAGCGCGTCATCGTTTCGCAGATGCATCGTTCGCCCGGCGTGTTCTTCGATCACGACAAGGGCAAGACGCATTCCTCGGGCAAGCTGTTGTTCGCCGCCCGCATCATTCCCTATCGCGGCTCCTGGCTCGACATCGAGTTCGATGCCAAGGACATCGTCTATGCGCGCGTCGACCGCCGCCGCAAGATTCCGGTCACCTCGCTGCTCTATGCGCTCGGGCTCAGCGGCGAAGAGATCCTCAACACCTTCTACAAGCAGGTGCCGTACAAGCGCACCAAGGACGGCTGGCGCGTGCCGTTCGATGCCAACCGCATGCGCGGCTACAAGGCGATCAGCGACCTGGTCGACGCCGATACCGGCAAGGTGGTGCTTGAAGAGGGCAAGAAGCTCACGGTGCGCTCGGCGCGCCAGCTCGCCGAAAAAGGCCTGAAGGCGCTGCGGATGACCGATCCGGAATTGATCGGCCATTATCTCGCGGAAGATCTCGTCAACGCCAAGACCGGCGAAATTTATGTCGAGGCCGGCGAAGAGATCACCGGCACCCAGAAGAAAGACGGCGAGTGGGAGATCAATGTCGGCAAGACGCCGCTCAAGCAGCTGATTGAGCACGGCTACAAGGAATTACCAATCCTCGACATCGATCACATCAATGTCGGCGCCTATATCCGCAACACGCTCGCGATCGACAAGAACATGACGCGCGAGGAAGCGCTGTTCGACATCTATCGCGTAATGCGTCCGGGCGAGCCGCCGACGATCGACACGGCGCAGAACATGTTCCAGTCGCTGTTCTTCGATTCGGAGCGCTACGACCTGTCCGCGGTCGGCCGCGTCAAGATGAACATGCGTCTCGATCTTACGGTCGACGACACCGTGCGCATCCTGCGCAAGGACGACATCCTCTCGGTGATCAAGACGCTGGTCGGCCTGCGCGACGGCAAGGGCGAGATCGACGACATCGACCATCTCGGCAATCGCCGGGTGCGCTCGGTCGGCGAGCTGATGGAAAATCAGTACCGCATCGGCCTGTTGCGCATGGAACGCGCCATCAAGGAGCGCATGTCGTCGGTCGATATCGACACGGTGATGCCGCAGGATCTGATCAACGCCAAGCCGGCGGCTGCCGCCGTGCGCGAGTTCTTCGGCTCTTCGCAGCTGTCGCAATTCATGGACCAGACCAATCCGTTGTCGGAGATCACGCATAAGCGGCGTCTCTCGGCGCTTGGCCCGGGCGGTCTGACGCGCGAGCGCGCCGGCTTCGAAGTGCGCGACGTGCACACCACGCATTACGGCCGCATCTGCCCGATCGAAACGCCGGAAGGGCCGAATATCGGTCTGATCAATTCGCTCGCGACCTTTGCGCGGGTGAACAAATACGGCTTCGTCGAGACGCCGTACCGCAAAGTGAAAGACGGCCGCGTCACCGACGAGGTGATCTATCTCTCGGCGATGGAGGAAGGCCGTTACACGGTGGCGCAGGCCAATTCGGCGATCGACGCCAAGGGGCGCTTCACCGACGATCTCGTCGTGGTGCGTCATGCCGGCGACGTGCAGCTCATTCCGCCGGACAAGGTCGACTTCATGGACGTGTCGCCGAAGCAGCTCGTTTCGGTGGCGGCGGCGCTCATTCCGTTCCTCGAGAACGATGACGCCAACCGCGCGCTGATGGGCTCGAACATGCAGCGGCAAGCCGTGCCGCTGGTTCGCGCCGAGGCGCCGTTCGTCGGCACCGGCATGGAAGGCGTCGTCGCCCGCGACTCGGGCGCCGCGATCGCGGCCCGCCGCACCGGCATGGTCGATCAGGTTGACGCCACCCGTATCGTGATCCGCGCCACCGATGAGCAGGATCCGACCAAGCCCGGCGTCGACATCTACCGGCTGATGAAGTTCCAGCGCTCGAACCAGAACACCTGCATCAACCAGCGTCCGCTGGTGAAAGTGGGCGATCAGGTGAGCAAAGGCGACATCATCGCCGACGGCCCCTCGACCGATCTCGGCGAGCTCGCGCTCGGGCGGAATGCGCTGGTCGCGTTCATGCCGTGGAACGGCTACAACTTCGAAGACTCGATCCTGCTCTCCGAGCGCATCGTCAAGGACGACGTCTTCACCTCGATCCATATCGAGGAATTCGAAGTCATGGCGCGCGACACCAAGCTCGGCCCCGAGGAAATCACCCGCGATATTCCCAACGTCTCCGAAGAGACGCTGAAGAATCTCGACGAGGCCGGCATCGTCTATATCGGCGCCGAAGTCCGCGCCGGTGACATTCTCGTTGGTAAGATCACGCCGAAGGGCGAGAGCCCGATGACGCCGGAAGAAAAGCTTCTGCGCGCCATCTTCGGCGAGAAGGCGTCCGACGTGCGCGACACCTCGCTGCGCGTGCCGCCGGGCGTGCAGGGCACGGTCGTCGAAGTCCGTGTCTTCAATCGCCACGGCGTCGAGAAGGACGAGCGCGCGCTCGCCATCGAGCGGGAAGAGATCGAGCGTCTCGCCAAGGACCGCGACGACGAGCAAGCGATCCTCGACCGCAACGTCTATGGCCGCCTTGCCGAGCTGCTCGAAGGCCGCCAGGGCGTTGCCGGGCCGAAGGGCTTCAAGAAGGACACCAAGATCACGCGCGCCATTCTCGACGAATATCCGCGCGCGCAATGGTGGATGTTCGCGTCGCCCAACGACAAGATCATGGCCGAGATCGAGGCCATCCGGAAGCAATACGACGAGTCCAAGAAGCGCCTCGAACAGCGCTTCCTCGACAAGGTCGAGAAGCTGCAGCGCGGCGACGAATTGCCGCCCGGCGTGATGAAGATGGTCAAGGTCTTCGTCGCGGTGAAGCGCAAGATCCAACCCGGCGACAAGATGGCCGGCCGCCACGGCAATAAGGGTGTGGTGTCGAAGATCGTGCCGGCGGAGGACATGCCATTCCTCGCCGACGGCACTTCGGTCGATGTCGTGCTCAACCCGCTCGGCGTGCCGAGCCGCATGAATGTCGGTCAGATCCTCGAGACCCATCTCGGCTGGGCCTGCGCCGGCCTCGGTTTGAAGATCGGCGCCGCGGTCGACATGTACAACGGCAAGAAGGACTCCAAGCCGCTCAAAGACCTGTTGAAGAAGGTCTATGGCGAGGACGAGACCATCAAGTCGCTCGACGACAAGGGCCTCATGGAGCTCGGCACCAATCTGCGTCACGGCGTGCCGATCGCTACCCCCGTGTTCGACGGCGCCAAGGAAGCCGATATCGAGCACATGCTCGATCTCGCTGGCCTCGACCATTCCGGGCAGGTGACGCTCTATGACGGGCGCACCGGCGACGCGTTCGATCGCAGGGTGACCGTCGGCTACATCTATATGCTGAAGCTGCATCACCTGGTGGACGACAAGATCCACGCGCGCTCGATCGGCCCGTACAGCCTCGTCACCCAGCAGCCGCTGGGCGGCAAGGCGCAGTTCGGCGGTCAGCGCTTCGGCGAAATGGAAGTGTGGGCGCTCGAAGCCTATGGCGCCGCCTACACGCTGCAGGAAATGCTGACGGTGAAGTCCGACGACGTCGCCGGACGCACCAAGGTCTACGAGTCGATCGTGCGCGGTGACGACGCGTTCGAGTCCGGTATCCCGGAATCGTTCAACGTGTTGGTCAAGGAAATGCGCTCGCTCGGCCTCAATGTCGACCTGTACAACTCCAAGCAGCAGCGCGGTGATGGCGTGCCCGAGGCGGCCGAGTAAGACAAACGTCATGGCAGGGCGTCGCGATGCGCGATGCCCGGTCATCGAGAACTTTCGTAGGCTTTAAGAGAATGACGACAGCGGCCGACACGGTCGGCAAGCGGAGCAGACGATGAACCAAGAAATTATGAATCTTTTCAGCCCGCAGGTTCCGGCGCAGGTCTTCGACCAGATCCGGATTTCGATCGCGAGTCCGGAGAAGATTCTGTCCTGGTCCTACGGCGAGATCAAAAAGCCCGAGACCATCAATTACCGCACCTTCAAGCCCGAGCGCGACGGCCTGTTCTGCGCGCGCATTTTCGGGCCGATCAAGGACTATGAATGCTTGTGCGGCAAGTACAAGCGCATGAAGTACAAGGGCATCATCTGCGAGAAGTGCTCGGTCGAAGTCACGCTGTCGCGGGTGCGGCGCGAGCGCATGGGTCATATCGAACTCGCGGCGCCCGTTGCGCATATCTGGTTCCTGAAGTCGCTGCCGAGCCGGATCGGCCTTCTGCTCGACATGACGCTGAAGGATCTCGAGCGCATCCTTTATTTCGAATATTACGTGGTGCTCGAGCCCGGCCTCACGCCGCTCAAGGACCGTCAGCTCCTGTCCGAGGAAGACTACGTCAAGGCGCAGGATGAATTCGGCGCCGACAGCTTCACCGCCATGATCGGCGCGGAAGCGATCCGCGAGATGCTCAAGGCGCTCGATCTCGAGAAGCTCGCCGCGGATTTGCGCGTCGAGATCGCGGAATCGACCTCGGAGCTGAAGCCGAAGAAGCTTGCCAAGCGGCTCAAGCTGATCGAGGCCTTCACCCAGTCCAGCAACAAGCCGGAATGGATGATCCTCACCCATGTGCCGGTGATCCCGCCCGACTTGCGGCCGCTCGTGCCGCTCGACGGCGGGCGCTTCGCCACGTCGGACCTCAACGATCTCTATCGCCGCGTCATCAACCGCAACAACCGCCTGAAGCGGCTGATCGAGTTGCGTGCGCCGGACATCATCATCCGCAACGAAAAGCGCATGCTGCAGGAAGCGGTCGATGCGCTGTTCGACAACGGCCGCCGCGGCCGCGTCATCACCGGCGCCAATAAAAGGCCGCTGAAGTCGCTCGCCGACATGCTCAAGGGCAAGCAGGGCCGGTTCCGCCAGAACCTGCTCGGCAAGCGCGTCGACTATTCCGGCCGTTCGGTGATCGTGGTCGGTCCCGAGCTCAAGCTGCACCAGTGCGGCTTGCCGAAGAAGATGGCGCTCGAACTGTTCAAGCCGTTCATCTATTCGCGGCTTGACGCCAAGGGCCTGTCGACGACGGTCAAACAAGCGAAGAAGCTCGTCGAGAAGGAGAAGCCCGAGGTTTGGGATATCCTCGACGAAGTCATTCGCGAGCATCCGGTGCTGCTCAACCGCGCACCGACGCTGCACCGCCTCGGCATTCAGGCCTTCGAGCCGGTGTTGATCGAAGGCAAGGCGATCCAGCTGCATCCGCTGGTTTGCGCCGCCTTCAATGCCGACTTCGACGGCGACCAGATGGCGGTGCACGTGCCGCTGTCGCTCGAGGCGCAGCTCGAAGCGCGCGTCTTGATGATGTCGACCAACAACATCCTGCACCCGGCGAACGGTGCGCCGATCATCGTGCCGTCGCAGGACATCGTGCTCGGCCTCTACTACCTTTCTCTGATCCGCGATGCGGTCGAAGGCGAGAAGCCGAAAATATTCGGCGATCTGGCCGAGATCGACCTCGCGCTGCACGAGAAGGCCGTCAGCCTGCATTCGCGGATCAAATACCGCTGGCATGGCGTCGGCGAAGACAGCAAGCCGGTCACGCGCTGGTACGACACCACGCCGGGCCGGGTCATTCTCGGCTCGGTGCTGCCGAAGCTCGCCAAGACGCCGTTCGACCTCGTCAACAAGCTGATGACGAAGCGCGAAATCTCCGGAATGATCGACACGGTCTATCGCCACTGCGGTCAGAAGGAGACGGTGATCTTCTGCGACCGCATCATGGCGCTTGGCTTCCACCATGCATTCAAGGCCGGCATTTCGTTCGGCAAGGACGACATGGTCGTGCCGCACTCCAAGAAAGCGACGGTCGAGAAGACCCGCGATCTCGTCAAGGAATTCGAGCAGCAATACAACGACGGCCTGATCACCCAGGGCGAGAAATACAACAAGGTCGTCGACGCCTGGTCGAAGTGCACCGAGACCATCGCCGAAGCGATGATGAAAGAGATCTCCACCTCCCGTCCGGCAGCCGAGAAGGGCGCCGAGGCGCAGGTGAACTCCATTTACATGATGGCGCATTCCGGCGCGCGCGGTTCGCCCGCCCAGATGCGTCAGCTTGCCGGCATGCGCGGCCTGATGGCGAAGCCGTCGGGCGAGATCATCGAGAGCCCGATCATTTCCAACTTCAAGGAAGGTCTCTCGGTGCTCGAATACTTCAATTCGACGCACGGCGCCCGCAAGGGCCTCGCCGACACCGCGCTGAAGACGGCCAACTCCGGCTATCTGACGCGGCGTCTCGTCGACGTGGCGCAGGACTGCATCATCACCGAGTTCGACTGCGGCACGACCCGCGGCATCAAGGTGCGCGCCATCATCGATGCCGGCACGGTGGTCGCTTCGCTGGCAAGCCGCATCCTCGGCCGTACCACGGCCGAAGACGTGCGCGATCCGTCGGGCACCGAAGTGCTGGTGCCGAATGCAACGTTGCTCGACGAATACAGCGTCGAGAAGCTCGTCACTGCAGGCGTCCAGGAGCTCAAAATCCGTTCCGTGCTCACCTGCGAAACCGTCACCGGCGTTTGCGGTGCGTGTTACGGGCGCGATCTCGCCCGCGGCACACCGGTCAATATGGGTGAGGCGGTGGGCGTCATCGCCGCTCAGTCGATCGGCGAGCCAGGTACGCAATTGACGATGCGGACGTTCCACATCGGCGGCGCGGCGCAGATCTCGGAGCAGTCGTTCATCGAGTCGAACTTCGAGGGCACCGTCAAGATCAAAAACCTCAACGTCGCCCGTAATTCGGACGGCGATCTGATCGCGATGAACCGCAACCTCATCGTTGCGGTGGTCGATCCGGACGGCACCGAACGCGCCGTGCACCGCATTCAGTATGGCGCCCGGTTGCGGGTCACCGACGGCGAGCACATCAAGCGCGGCCAGCGCATCGCCGAGTGGGATCCCTATACCCGGCCGATCCTCACCGAGGTCGAGGGCACGATCGGCTATGAGGATCTCGTCGACGGCCAGTCGCTCACCGAGTCGCTCGACGAGTCGACCGGTATCGCCAAGCGCGTCGTGATCGACTGGCGTTCGGGTTCGGCCCGCGGCCAGCAGGATCTGCGTCCCGCTCTGGTGATCAAGGACAAGGACGGCAAGATCCTCAAACTGAGCCGTGGCGGCGACGCGCGCTATACGCTTGCGGTCGACGCCATCATCTCGGTCGATCCGGGCTCGATTGTGAAGGCCGCCGACGTCATCGCGCGTATCCCGACGGAGAGCGCGAAGACCCGCGACATTACAGGTGGTTTGCCGCGCGTTGCCGAACTGTTCGAGGCGCGGCGGCCGAAGGAATCCGCGGTGATCGCGGAAATCTCCGGCACGGTGCGCTTCGGCCGCGACTACAAGAACAAGCGGCGCATCACCATCGAGCCGACCGACAAGAGCGAGGAGCCGCGCGAGTATCTCGTGGCGAAAGGCAAGCACATCCACTTGCAGGACGGCGACGTGATCGAGAAGGGCGACTTCATCGTCGAAGGCAACCCGGCGCCGCACGACATCCTGGCCATCAAGGGTGTCGAGGAACTGGCCGGCTACCTCGTCAACGAGATCCAGGACGTCTATCGGCTCCAGGGCGTGGCGATCAACGACAAGCACATCGAGGTTATCGTTCGGCAGATGTTGCAGAAGGTTGAGATCACCGATTCCGGCGAAACCGACATGATCCAGGGCGATCAGGTCGACAAGCTCGAGTTCGACGAGGGTAATGCCAAGGCGGCGGAGGAGGGCAAGAAGCCTGCGGTCGCGCATCCGGTGCTGCTCGGCATCACCAAGGCGTCGCTGCAGACCCGCTCGTTCATCTCGGCGGCGTCGTTCCAGGAGACGACGCGCGTGCTTACCGAGGCGGCGGTCAACGGCAAGGCCGACACGCTCGACGGGCTCAAGGAGAATGTCATCGTCGGCCGCCTGATCCCGGCGGGAACCGGCGCGATGATGAACAAGATCCGCGAAGTTGCGATCAAGCGCGATGCGCTCATTCTCGCCGAGCGCGAGAAGGAGGCTGCGGTGAAGGCGGAAGCCGCCGCCGAGCCCGCGGCGCTGCCGGCGGCGGAGTAAATCCGCCAAGCCGCTACGACATCGAAGGGCCGCCCGGTGGGCGGCCCTTTTTTCGTAGCCTGGGTTACAATGGCTCTCATGTCCGCAAAGACCATCAAGATCCTCTCGGGCGGCGCGATGCGCACGTTCTTGACCGAGATCGTGCCGCTATTTGAGCGGGCCAACGGCGCCAAGGTCGAGGTGGAGTATCGGCTGACCTCTGTGCTGAAAAAGGACATCGCCGACGGCGCGGCTTTCGACATCGCGCTGTTGCCGCGTCCCGAAATCGACGAACTGGTCAAGGCCGGGAGAATCGCCGAAGGTGCCACGGTCGATGTGACACGCTCGGCCGTTGGGCTCGCCGTGCGCTCGGGCGCGCCAAACCCCGATATCAGTACGGTCGCGGCCTTCAAAGCCGCGCTGCTCGCGGCCAAGTCGATTTCCTATAGCGACGGTCCAAGCGGTGCTTACGTCGCGGGTCTTCTGGAGAAGCTCGGCATTGCGGCGGCGATGAAGCCGAAAACCAAGCTCACCAGTCGGCCAGTGGCCGAGCTCGTCGCCGCCGGCGAGGCCGAAATCGGCCTGCAGCAGATTGTGGCCATCCTGCCGGTGCCAGGTGCCGACCTGGTCGGCCCACTGCCGGCCGAACTGCAGAATGTCATTATATACGCCGCCGGTCTTTCGGCCGGCGTACGGGAGCCCGCCGCCGCCCGCGCCTTCGTCGCCTTTACCAAGACGCCGCAAGCCGGGCGGCTGATCCGTAGCAAAGGCATGGAGCCGGCTTGAGGATAAATTTGCAGGCGACACACCGCGCGGATGTGCTTGCGCCATCGCACGTTTGTGCCCATATCTGCTTGACTTAGCGCGGTTACGCCGATACATACCGCCCACTTTTGACAGGCGGTGAGCTTCGCCAGTCGGAACGGCCTGCCGGGTCCCCGTATAAGCTACTGAAAGTAGTCGCCTTTTGGCGCTTTCGCAGCTCGTCGGACGTGGCGTGACGCCTCGACGAAGGAAGCTCAAACGCTGTCTCTGACTTCGCAAAGTCAGTTAATCGGGTGCACGACCGCGATCGCCGCATCGTGGTCCTCTGCAAAGCCAAGCGCTCCTCCGCACCGTTACGCGGGTGGCGCGATTTGGTTTTGCGCCTACGCATTTCTGCGGCGAGCAAGCGGGCGCGAGCCCTGTTGGAACGAGATTAGAGGGGCGAAAGCCCCGCATTGGAGCCCGAACGAGCAATGCCGACGATCAACCAGCTCATTCGCAAGCCGCGCGTTACGCAGCGCGCGAAGAAGAAGGTCCCGGCTCTGCAGCAAAGCCCGCAGAAGCGCGGCGTCTGCACGCGCGTCTATACGACGACGCCGAAGAAGCCCAACTCGGCATTGCGCAAGGTCGCCAAGGTGCGCCTGACCAACGGCTTCGAAGTCATCGGCTACATTCCGGGTGAAGGCCATAATCTGCAGGAGCACTCGGTGGTCATGATCCGCGGCGGCCGCGTCAAGGACCTGCCCGGCGTGCGCTATCACATCCTGCGCGGCGTCCTCGACACCCAGGGCGTCAAGAACCGCAAACAGCGCCGCTCGAAATACGGCGCCAAACGTCCGAAATAAGGAAGCAACGAGATGTCCCGCCGCCATAGGGCCGACAAACGCGAGATTCTCCCGGATCCGAAATTCGGGAACGTCGTCGTCACCAAGTTCATGAATTCGGTCATGCATGCCGGCAAGAAGTCGGCGGCTGAGACCATCGTCTATGGCGCTTTCGACATCATCGAAGGCAAGACCCGCGGCAACGCGATCACCGTGTTCCAGCAGGCGCTCGACAATGTGATGCCGTCGATCGAAGTGCGCTCGCGGCGCGTCGGCGGCGCCACCTATCAGGTGCCTGTCGAAGTGCGTTCGTCGCGCCGTCAGGCGCTCGGCATCCGCTGGATCATTTCGGCGGCGCGCGAGCGTAACGAGAAAACCATGACCGAGCGGTTGTCGGCCGAACTGCTCGATGCGTCGAATAGCCGGGGGAACGCCGTCAAGAAGCGCGAAGACACGCACCGGATGGCGGAAGCCAACCGGGCATTCTCGCACTATCGCTGGTGAAACAAAGAGACAGCGAAGGATAAATCCCCATGCCCCGCACAAATCCGATCGAGGACTATCGCAATTTCGGCATCATGGCGCACATCGATGCCGGCAAAACCACGACCACCGAGCGCGTCCTCTATTACACCGGCAAGAACCACAAGATCGGCGAGGTGCATGAAGGCGCCGCGACGATGGATTGGATGGAGCAGGAGCAGGAGCGCGGCATCACCATCACGTCCGCCGCGACGACTGCGCAGTGGAACGGCAAGCGCCTCAACATCATCGACACGCCCGGCCACGTCGATTTCACCATCGAAGTGGAGCGTTCGCTGCGCGTCCTCGACGGCGCGGTATGCGTGCTCGATTCCAACCAGGGCGTCGAGCCGCAGACCGAGACGGTCTGGCGGCAGGGCGACCGCTATAACGTTCCGCGCATCGTCTTCGCCAACAAGATGGACAAGATCGGCGCCGACTTTTTTCTGTGCCTGAGAGACATCGTCGACCGCCTCGGCGCCAAGCCGGTGGCGATCCAGCTGCCGATCGGCGCCGAGAACACGTTCAAGGGCGTGATCGACCTCGTCCGCATGGTCGGCGTGGTATGGGACGAAGAGACGCTCGGCGCGAAATATCAGGACGTCGAAATTCCGGCCGACCTTTTGGATCAGGCCAAGGAATATCGCGAGAAACTGGTCGAAGCTGCTGTCGAGCTCGATGATGACGCGATGTCGGCCTACCTCGATGGCAAGGAGCCTGACGTCGCCACGCTCAAGCGCCTGATCCGAAAGGCGACTATTGAAGGCAAGTTCTTTCCGGTGCTGTGCGGTTCCGCGTTCAAGAACAAGGGCGTGCAGCCGCTCCTTGATGCCGTCGTCGACTATCTGCCGTCGCCGCTCGACGTGCCGGCGGTGAAAGGCGTCGATCTCAAGGGCAACGAGGTCGAGCGCAAGTCATCGGACGACGAGCCGCTGGCGCTGCTCGCATTCAAGATCATGGACGATCCGTTCGTCGGCACCATCACGTTCTGCCGCATCTATTCGGGCAAACTCGAGAGCAGCACCGGCGTGGTGAATTCGACCAAGGATCGCAAGGAACGCGTCGGTCGCATGCTGCTGATGCATGCCAACAATCGTGAAGACATCAAGGAGGCCTATGCCGGCGATATCGTCGCGCTGGCCGGGCTGAAAGAGGTACGCACCGGCGACACGCTGTGCGATCCGCAAAAGCCGGTGATCCTGGAAAAGATGGAATTCCCCGAGCCGGTCATCGAGATCGCGATCGAGCCGAAGTCGAAGGCCGACCAGGAGAAGCTCGGCGTCGCACTGGCCAAGCTCGTGGCCGAGGATCCGTCCTTCCGTGTTCACACCGATCAGGAATCCGGCCAGACCATCATCAAGGGCATGGGCGAGCTTCATCTCGACATCAAGGTCGATATCTTGAAGCGCACCTATAAGGTCGATGCCAATATCGGCGCGCCGCAGGTCGCCTACCGCGAGAAAATGACGCGGTCGGCGACTGTCGATTTTACCCATAAGAAGCAGACCGGCGGCCACGGCCAATATGCGAAGATCAAGATCGTGGCCGAGCCGTCCGAGCCGGGCGCCGGTTTTGTGTTCGAGAACGAGATCGTCGGCGGTTCGGTGCCGAAGGAGTTCATCCCTGCCGTCGAGAAGGGCCTTGAAGGCGTGCTGGGCTCCGGCGTGCTCGCCGGCTTCCCGGTCGTCGATATCAAAGTCTCGCTGGTCGATGGTGACTCGCATGACGTCGACTCGTCGGCGATGGCCTTCGAGATCTGCGCGCGGGGCGCCATGCGCGAGGCGCTGCAAAAGGGCGGCCCCGTGCTGCTCGAGCCGGTCATGAAGGTCGAGGTGGTGACGCCGGAGGATTACACCGGGTCGGTCATCGGCGACCTCAATTCGCGCCGCGGCCAAATCCAGGGTCAGGACATGCGCGGCAACGCCAACGTCATCTCGGCGATGGTGCCGCTCGCCAACATGTTTTCTTACGTCAACAACTTGCGCTCCATGTCTCAGGGGCGCGCCACATTCACGATGCAATTCGACCACTACGCAGAAGTGCCGAAGGCAATCGCCGAGGAAGTCCAGGCGAAGTTCGCCTAACACCAAAGTCAAACGGATTAAGCAGGAGCCGGAACGGAGAGCCCCATGGCTAAGGAAAAATTCAACCGCACCAAACCGCATTGCAATATCGGCACGATCGGTCACGTCGATCACGGCAAGACGTCGCTGACGGCGGCGATTACCAAGGTATTGGCGGAAACCGGTGGGGCGACTTTCACCGCCTATGATCAGATCGACAAGGCGCCGGAAGAGAAGGCGCGCGGCATCACCATCGCGACCGCGCATGTCGAATACGAAACCGCGAACCGCCACTATGCGCATGTCGACTGCCCCGGGCACGCCGACTATGTGAAGAACATGATCACCGGCGCGGCGCAGATGGACGGCGCGATCCTGGTGGTGAGCGCCGCCGACGGCCCGATGCCGCAGACCCGCGAGCACATCCTGCTCGCCCGCCAGGTCGGCGTGCCGGCGCTGGTCGTGTTCCTCAACAAGGTCGACATGGTCGACGATCCGGAACTTCTCGAGCTCGTCGAGCTCGAGGTCCGCGAGTTGCTCTCGAAGTACAATTTCCCTGGCGACAAGATTCCGGTCGTCAAGGGCTCGGCGCTGATGGCGCTCGAAGGCAAAGAGCCGAAGCTCGGCCATGACGCGATCCTGGAGCTGATGAAGGCGGTTGACGCCAATATCCCGCAGCCGGAGCGTCCGAAGGATCAGCCGTTCCTGATGCCGGTCGAAGACGTGTTCTCGATCTCCGGCCGCGGCACGGTCTGCACCGGCCGTATCGAGCGCGGCATTATCAAGGTCGGCGAGGAAGTCGAGATCGTGGGCATCAAGCCGACAACCAAGACCACCGTCACCGGCGTCGAAATGTTCCGCAAGCTCCTCGATCAGGGCGAGGCCGGCGACAACGTCGGTTGTCTGCTGCGCGGCACCAAACGCGAGGAAATCGAGCGCGGCCAAGTGCTGTGCAAGCCGGGTTCGGTGAAGCCGCACACCAAGTTCAAGGCCGAGGCCTACATCCTCACCAAGGAAGAGGGTGGCCGCCACACGCCGTTCTTCACCAATTATCGCCCGCAGTTCTATTTCCGCACCACCGACGTGACCGGCGTCGTGACGCTGCCGGAAGGTACCGAAATGGTGATGCCGGGTGACAATATCGCCATGGAAGTGACGCTGATCGTGCCGATCGCCATGGAAGAGAAACTGCGCTTCGCCATTCGCGAAGGCGGCCGCACCGTCGGCGCCGGCGTGGTGGCCAGCATCATCGAGTAGGGATCAACGCATCGTCATGGCCGGGCCTCGTCCCGGCCATCTCGATCTCATGAGCACAGTGCGTGCGAATTAGTTGGGATTGCCGGACCTGAATCCGGCGATGACGAGGCAGAGAGACGGGACCATGAACGGCCAGAACATAAGAATCCGGCTCAAGGCGTTCGATCACCGCATCCTCGATGCGTCGACGCGCGAGATCGTCAATACGGCGAAGCGCACCGGCGCGCAGGTGCGCGGACCCATTCCGCTGCCGACCAAGATTGAGAAATTCACCGTCAACCGCTCGCCGCATGTCGACAAGAAGAGCCGGGAACAGTTCGAAATGCGCACGCATAAGCGGCTGCTCGACATCGTCGATCCGACGCCGCAAACGGTTGACGCCCTGATGAAACTCGATCTCGCCGCCGGCGTCGATGTCGAGATCAAGCTCTAAGGTTTGGAGATAGAGAGAAATGCGTTCCGGGGTTCTTGCCCAAAAGGTCGGGATGACGCGTCTCTTCACCGAGACCGGCGAGCATGTGCCGGTTACGGTGTTGCGGCTCGGCAATTGCCAGGTGGTGGGCCACCGCACCAAAGAGAAGAACGGCTATGTCGCGCTGCAGGTCGGCTCCGGCCAGCGCAAGGTACAGCGCACGACCAGGGCCGATCGCGGTCATTTCGCCGTCGCCAAGGTCGAGCCCAAGCGCAAGCTTGCGGAATTCCGCGTCACCGAGGACGCGCTGATCCCGATCGGCGCCGAAATCACTGCTGACCACTTTGTGGTCGGCCAGTTCGTCGACGTCACCGGCACTTCAACCGGTAAGGGCTTCGCCGGCGGCATGAAGCGCTGGAATTTCGCCGGTCTGCGCGCCTCCCACGGCGTGTCGATCTCGCACCGCTCGATCGGTTCGACCGGCGGCCGCCAGGATCCCGGCAAGACCTTCAAGAACAAGAAGATGCCTGGTCATCTCGGCGTCGACCGCGTGACCACGCTCAATCTGAAAGTGCGCCAGACCGATGTCGCGCGCGGGCTCATTCTGGTCGAAGGCGCCGTTCCCGGCGTCAATGGCGGCTGGATCACGGTGCGCGATGCGGTGAAGAAGAAGCCGCCGACCAATCTGCCGAAGCCGGGCAAGTTCAAGCTTGCCGACAACGAATCGACCGCGCCGGTTTCGGTCGGTCAGGACGCGCCGGCCGGTTCAGGTGCTCCGGCGAGCCAAGGGGAGGGTGCGTGATGGAACTCAAAGTCACCTCCCTCGACGGCAAAGCGGCCGGCTCGGTCACCTTGTCCGACGCCATTTTCGGGCTCGAGCCGCGCGCCGATATCATTCATCGCTGCGTCGTATGGCAGCTCGCCAAGCGCCGGCGCGGCACCCACGAGGTGCAGAACCGCGCCGACGTGCACCGCACCGGTAAGAAGATGTACCGACAGAAGGGCACCGGCTCCGCCCGTCACGGCTCGGCGCGGGTCAATCTGTTCCGCGGCGGCGGCCGTTCGTTCGGCCCCCATACGCGGAGCCATGAGATCGGCCTGCCGAAGAAAGTCCGCGCGCTCGCGCTGCGTCACGCTTTGTCGGCGAAGGCGAAAGACGGCGGCATCCTCGTCATCGATGCGCTCTCCGTGAAGGAAACCAAGACCAAGGCGCTGCGCGGCCAGTTCGACAAGCTCGGCGTATCTAATGCGTTGTTCATCGACGGCGCCGAAGTCTCCGCCGACGTTCGCACCGCAGCGAGCAACATTCCCAATATCGACGTGCTGCCGGTCGCCGGCATCAACGTCTACGACATCATGCGGCGGCATAAGCTCGTGCTCACGCGCGCCGCCGTCGATGCACTGGAGGCGCGATTCAAATGACGACCACCGATCCGCGCCATTACGACGTCATCGTCGCGCCGCTCATCACCGAAAAGGCCACCAACGCCTCCGAACACAACAAGGTCGTGTTCAAGGTCGCCATGACTGCGACCAAGCCGCAGATCAAGGAAGCGGTGGAGAAGCTGTTCGACGTCAAGGTGAAGAGCGTGAACACGCTGCGCCGTCGCGGCAAATGGAAAGTATTCAAGGGCCGTTTGGGCCAGCAGTCCGACACCAAGCGTGCGATCGTGACCCTCGAAGAGGGCCAGACGATCGACGTCACCACGGGACTGTAAGGGGCGGGCGATGGCATTAAAGAAATACAATCCGACCACGCCCGGTCAGCGCCAATTGGTGCTGGTCGATCGCACGGGTCTGCATCGCGGCAAGCCGGTCAAGGCGTTGACCGAGGGCAAGATGTCGTCCGGCGGCCGCAACAATAACGGCCACATCACCTCGCGCTTCCGCGGTGGCGGCCACAAGCAGGCCTACCGCAAGGTCGACTTCAAGCGCCGCAAGTTCGACATGCCGGCCAAGGTCGAGCGGATCGAATATGATCCGAACCGCACCGCATTCATTGCGCTGGTCAAATACGAGGACGGCGAGCTCGCCTATATTCTGGCGCCGCAGCGGCTTGCCGCGGGCGACAGCATCGTCGCCGGCGAGCATGTCGACGTGAAGCCGGGCAATGCGATGCCGATCGCGAACATTCCGGTCGGCACCATCGTCCACAATATCGAGATCAAGATCGGCAAAGGCGGTCAGATCGCCCGTTCCGCCGGCACCTATGCGCAGATCGTCGGCCGTGACGGCGAATATGTCATCCTGAGGCTGAATTCCGGCGAGCAGCGCCTGGTCAACGGCCGCTGCCTTGCCAGCGTCGGCGCGGTGTCGAACCCCGACAACATGAACATCTCGATCGGCAAAGCCGGCCGCAATCGCTGGCTGGGTTGGCGCGGTCACGTTCGCGGCGAGACCATGAACCCGGTCGATCACCCGCTTGGCGGCCGCACCCGCGGCGGCCGGCATCCGGTGTCGCCGTGGGGCAAGCCGACCAAGGGCATGAAGACGCGCAAGAACAAGTCGACGGGGAAGTTCATCATGGTGAGCCGCCACGCGCGCAAGAAGAAAGGCTAGGAGCGATCATGACGCGTTCAGTCTGGAAGGGTCCGTTTGTCGACGGTTATCTGCTGAAAAAGGCGGATGCCGCGCGCTCGTCCGGACGTCACGACCTGATCCGCATCTGGTCGCGGCGTTCGACGATCCTGCCGCAATTCGTCGGCCTGAGCTTCGGCGTCTATAACGGCCAGAAGCACATCCCGGTGATCGTCACCGAGGAAATGGTCGGCCACAAATTCGGTGAATTCGCCCCGACGCGGTCGTTCTACGGCCATTCGTCGGATCGCAAAGCCAAGCGCAGCACCGGTGGTGCCGCGGCGCCGGCTGCGGCATCCGGCTCGTAGGGCTTCGGGAGACGTTCATGAGCAAGAAAAAACGCGATCGCGATCTAGCCGACAACGAGGCCAAGGCGGTGGCGCGCACGCTGCGGATCAGCCCGCAGAAGCTCAACCTTCTCGCCCAGCTCATTCGCGGCAAGAAGGTCGCGACGGCGCTCGCCGAACTGGAATTCTCGCGCAAGCGCATCGCGCGCGATGTGCGCAAGTGTCTCGAGTCCGCGATCGCGAATGCGGAAAACAATCATGACCTCGATGTCGACGATCTGATTGTCGCCGAGGCCCATGTCGGCAAGGCGCTGGTGATGAAGCGGTTCTCGCCGCGCGCCCGTGGCCGGTCGGGAGCAATTTTGAAGCCGTTCTCGCATCTCACTATCGTGGTGCGCGAAGTCGAAGCGCAGGCACAGGCTTAAAGAGGACGGTCGGGAGAACAATATGGGTCAGAAGGTCAATCCAGTCGGGCTTCGCCTCGGCATCAACCGCACCTGGGATTCGCGCTGGTACGCCGGCAAGTCCAGCTACGGTTCGCTGCTGCACGAGGACATGAAGATCCGCAAGATCTTGATGGCCGAGCTCAAGCAGGCCGCGGTGTCCAAGATCGTGATCGAGCGCCCGCACAAGAAGTGCCGCGTCACCATCCAGTCGGCGCGCCCGGGTGTCGTCATCGGCAAGAAGGGCGCCGATATCGAAAAGCTGCGCAGGAAGGTCGCCGCCGTTACCGACAGCGACGTCGTCATCAATATCGTCGAGATCCGCAAGCCGGAGCTCGATGCCCAGCTGGTCGCCGAATCGATCGCGCAGCAGCTCGAGCGCCGCGTCGCGTTCCGCCGCGCCATGAAGCGCGCCGTGCAGTCGGCGATGCGGCTCGGCGCCGGCGGCATTCGCATCAATTGCTCGGGCCGTCTCGGCGGCGCCGAAATCGCCCGCATGGAATGGTACCGCGAGGGCCGCGTGCCGCTGCATACGCTGCGCGCCGATGTCGATTACGGCGTCGCTACCGCCTTCACCACCTACGGCACCTGCGGCGTGAAGGTCTGGATCTTCAAAGGCGAGATCATGGAACACGACCCGATGGCGCAGGACAAGCGCGTGGCCGAGGGCGAAGCCGGTCGGCCGCGCCGGGATGCGGCGTAACGGGTGAATGAAGAAGAAGAAAGCATAGAGACATGCTGCAACCAGTCCGCACCAAATTCCGCAAGGCGCATAAGGGCCGCATCAAGGGCGTTGCCTCAAGCTGCGTCGACCTTGCGTTCGGCCAGTTCGGGCTCAAGGCGCTCGAGCCTGAACGCGTGACCGCGCGCCAGATCGAGGCGGCGCGGCGGGCGCTGACGCGACACATGAAGCGCGCCGGCCGGGTCTGGATCCGGTTGTTTCCGGACGTGCCGGTGTCAAAGAAGCCGCTCGAAGTCCGCATGGGCTCGGGCAAGGGCGCGCCGGAATTGTGGGTGGCGCGGGTGAAGCCCGGCCGGATTTTGTTCGAAATCGACGGCGTCCCGATCCAGACCGCCAAGGAGGCGCTGGCGCTTGCGGCGGCCAAATTGCCGATCAAGACGCGTTTCGTCGAACGGATCAGCGAGTAAGAATATGAAAGCAGCTGATATCAGAGCGATGACGATCGATCAGATCGACGATGAAGTGCTCAAGCTGAAGAAGGAGCACTTCAACCTGCGCTTCCAGCGCGCCAGCGGCCAGTTGGAGAACACCGCGCGGGTGCGCGAGGTGCGGCGCGATATCGCGCGGCTCAAGACCATTGCGCGCGGCAAGCGCCCAGGCTCGCCGAAAGCCGCCGCGTCAAAAGCCACTGCGCCAAAAGCCACGGCGAAGAGTTAAGAGGACCGATATGCCAAAGCGTACTCTGCAGGGCGTCGTGGTGAGCGACAAGCAAGCCAAGACCCTCGTTGTGAAGGTCGAGCGCCGCTACACCCATCCGCTGTTCAAGAAGACCGTGCGCAGCTCGAAGAAATATTACGCGCACGACGAGAAGAACGAATTTAAAGTCGGCGACATCGTGTGGATCGAAGAGCACCGCCCGATCTCCAAGCTCAAGCGTTGGGCCGTGGTGCGGGGCGAGAAGAAGAAAGCGTCGTGATCGTTATGGAATACAACAAGTGGGGTAACCCATGATCCAGATGCAAACCAATCTCGACGTGGCGGATAATTCCGGCGCGCGTCGTGTCATGTGCATCAAGGTGCTGGGCGGCAGTAAGCGCAAATACGCCACCATCGGCGACGTCATCGTCGTCTCGGTGAAGGAGGCGATCCCGCGCGGCCGCGTCAAAAAAGGCGACGTGATGAAGGCGGTGATCGTGCGGATCGCCAAGGACATCAAGCGCGCCGACGGCTCGATTATCCGTTTCGACCGCAATGCCGCGGTGCTGATCAATCCGCAGATGGAGCCGGTCGGCACCCGCATCTTCGGCCCGGTGCCGCGCGAGCTGCGGGCGAAGAACCACATGAAGATCATCTCGCTCGCCCCCGAGGTGCTGTGATGGCCGCCAAGATCAAAAAAGGCGACACGGTCGTCGTCATCGCGGGACGTGACAAGGGCAGGAGCGGCGAGGTGCTGGAAACGCGCCGCGACGAACATCGCGTGCTCGTGCGCGGCGTCAATGTCGTCAAGCGTCACCAGCGCCAGAGCGCGACGCAGGAAGGCGGCATCATTTCCAAAGAGGCGCCGATCCATCTGTCGAACGTGGCGCTGACTGATCCGAAGGACGGCAAACCGACGCGGGTCGGTTTCAAAATCGTGGGCAAGGGCGAGGAACGCAAGAAAGTGCGCGTCGCCAAGCGCTCGGGAGTCGAGATCGATGGCTGATACGGACGAGAAGAAAGCCAAAGCCCAAGGAAAGCTGGCCAAAGGCAAGTCGGACAAGGGCAAGCCGGAACAACAGGCGCCGCGGCCGCAGACCGCCGAGCAGATGGCCAAGGCCGGCAAGGACGACAAGAAAGCGGCGAAGCAGGCGCGCAGCGACAAGGTCGCGGCGGGGGCCGGCAAGCCGGCTGCGCCGCGCGCTCCGGAGGAGCGCGTTCCGGCGCGGCTCAAGGTCGAGTTCGACGAGACTATCCGCAAGAAGCTCGGTGAGACGTTCGGCTTCAAGAACCGCTTCCAGATTCCGGTGCTCGACAAGGTCGTCATCAATATGGGCATCGGCGAAGGCGTCGCCGACCGCAAGAAGGTCGACAATGCCGCCGCCGATCTGGCGATGATCGCCGGCCAGAAGCCGGTCATCACCAAGTCGCGCAAGTCGATCGCCACCTACAAGCTGCGCGACGGCCAGGCGATCGGCTGCAAGGTGACGCTGCGCAAGGCGCGGATGTACGAGTTCCTCGACCGCCTCATCAATATCGCGCTGCCGCGCGTACGCGACTTCCGCGGGCTCAATCCGAAGAGCTTTGATGGCCGCGGCAATTATTCGCTCGGCATCAAGGAGCACATCGTGTTCCCCGAGATCGACTACGACAAGGTTTCCGACGTGTGGGGCATGGACATCACGGTCTGTACCACCGCGCGCACCGACGACGAAGCGCGCGCGTTGTTGACGGCGTTCAATTTTCCGTTCCGGCAGTGAGGCCGTAAGGACCTCAGACGCGGGACATTAGGAGCACGAAATGGCGAAGAAGAGCTCGATCGAGAAGAACAACCGGCGCCGCCGGATGTCGAAGAAGTTTTCCGGCCGGCGCGCGCGGCTCAAGGCGATCGTGGACGACAGGTCGAAGCCCGTCGAGGAACGCTTCGCGGCGACCTTGAAGCTTGCCGAATTGCCGCGCAATTCATCGGCGACCCGCATCCGCAACCGCTGCGAACTGACCGGCCGGCCGCGCGCCTACTATCGCAAGCACAAGCTGTCGCGCATCGCGCTCCGCGAGCTCGGCTCGAAAGGGCTGATCCCGGGCCTCGTGAAGTCGAGCTGGTAAGGAGGATCGCACCATGCCCATGAACGATCCCGTCGGCGATCTGTTGACCCGCATCCGCAACGCGCAGATGCGCAACAAGTCCAAGGTTTCGAGCCCGGGCTCGAAGCTGCGCGAAAGCCTGCTCGAAGTGCTCAAGAACGAAGGCTATATCCGCGGCTATGCCGTGGTCGAAAAAGACGGCCGTTCGGAGCTTGAGATCGAGCTGAAATATTTCGATGGTGCGCCGGTGATCCGCGAAATCGAGCGGGTGTCCAAGCCCGGCCGCCGCGTCTACACCTCGGTCAGGAACATGCCGCGGATCAATAACGGCCTCGGCGTGACCATCGTTTCGACGCCGAAAGGCGTTATGGCCGACCACGACGCCCGCGACGCCAATGTCGGCGGCGAAATCCTCTGCACGGTGTTCTAATGTCTCGTATCGGCAAAAAACCAATCGCAGTGCCGTCCGGCGTCACTGCCAATGTCGAAGGCCAGACCGTGAAGGTCAAAGGCCCCAAGGGCGCGCTGTCGGTGGCGCTGCATGACGACGTTGCGGTCAAGCTCGAGGACGGCGCGATCAAGGTCGATCCGCGTTTCGAAACCAAGCGCGCGCTCTCGCAATGGGGCACGTCGCGAACGTTGATCTCCAACCTAATCTCGGGCGTCACCAAGGGTTTCGAGCGCAAGCTCGAGATCAACGGCGTCGGCTATCGCGCCGCGGTGCAGGGCAAGAACCTGCAGCTCGCGCTCGGCTACAGCCACGACGTCGTCTATCCGATCCCGGAAGGCATCACCATTGCCACGCCGAAGCCGGTCGAGATCGTGATCACCGGCTCCGACCGCCAGAAGGTCGGCCAGGTCGCCGCCGAGATCCGCGAATATCGCCCGCCGGAGCCCTATAAGGGCAAAGGCATCAAATATTCCGACGAGCGCATCTTCCGTAAGGAAGGCAAGAAGAAGTAACGGAGCCCGCGATGACCAGACTCAATGACAGGATCATGCGGCGCAAGGGGCGCGTCCGCGGCGTTTTGCGGATGGCGGCCGGCACGCGCAAGCGGCTGTCCGTGCACCGCTCGTCGAAGCACATCTATGCGCAGGTGATCGACGACGACCAGGGCGTCACGCTCGTCTCGGCGTCTTCGATCGAGAAGGGGCAGCGCGAGGGCTTGAAGACCGGCGCCAGTGTCGATGCGGCGAAGGTCGTCGGCAAGCTGATCGCCGAGCGCGCTCAGCAGAAGGGCATCAAGGACGTCATTTTCGACCGTGGCAGCTATCTCTACCACGGCCGGGTCAGGGCGTTGGCCGAGGCCGCCCGTGAGGGCGGACTGAATTTTTAACCACGAAACAACGATAGATCGACAACAAGGCACACAAATATGGCACGTGAACCCCGCGAGCGAAGAAACGATGAGCGCGACAGCGAGTTCGTCGACAAGCTCGTGCACATCAACCGCGTCGCCAAAGTGGTGAAGGGCGGACGTCGCTTCGGCTTCGCGGCGCTCGTCGTCGTCGGCGATCAGAAGGGACGCGTCGGCTTCGGCCACGGCAAGGCGCGCGAAGTGCCAGAGGCGATCCGCAAGGCGACGGATGCGGCCAAGCGCGGGCTCACCCGCGTGCCGCTGCGCGAAGGCCGCACGCTGCATCACGACGTCGCTGGCCGCCACGGCGCCGGCAAGGTCTTTCTGCGCGCGGCCCCTCCCGGCACCGGCATCATTGCCGGCGGTCCGATGCGCGCGGTATTCGAGACGCTCGGCATGCAGGACGTCGTCGCCAAGTCGCTCGGCACCTCGAACCCGTACAATGTCGTGCGCGCGACCTTCGACGCGCTCAAGCATCAGGATTCGCCGCGCTCGGTCGCCGCGCGCCGCAACGTGAAAGTGTCGACGCTGCAGGCCCGCCGCCGCGAGGGCGATGCCGAACAGGCCTCGGCCGAATAACGGTTGCGCGAGCCAAGTCAGGAATAGGCCAGGAACGTCGACATGAACGCTGATAAGAAGACGGGCAAGACCGCGGGCAAGACCGTGAAGGTCCGGCAGATTGCCAGCCCTTCGCGCCGGGTTCACACCCAGCGCGAGACGCTGATTGGATTAAAGCTCAACAAGATCGGCCGGGAAGCCGATCTCATCGACACTGCGGCGACCCGCGGCATGATTGCCAAGGTCGCGCATCTTGTCGAAGTCGTGGAGAAGTAGCCGATGAAACTGCAAGATCTCTCCGACCGGCCGGGGTCCCGCAAGAAGCGGTTGCGCATCGGGCGCGGCATCGGCTCCGGCATGGGCAAGACCGGCGGCCGCGGCGGCAAGGGCCAGACCGCGCGTTCGGGCGTGCGCATCAAAGGCTTCGAGGGCGGCCAGATGCCGCTGCATCGCCGCCTGCCCAAGCGCGGCTTCAAGAACACCGCCTTCGCGCTGAAGCTCAACGAAGTGAATCTCGGCCGCATCCAGGCCGCGATCGACGCAAAGGTCATCGACCCGGCGGCCAAGATCGACGCCGCGGCGCTGGTCAAAGCCGGCCTGCTGCGCCGGGCCAAGGACGGCGTGCGGCTCCTTGGCACGGGCGAAATCAAGGCAAAAGTGACGCTTTCGGTCTATGGTGCCTCGAAATCGGCGGTCGCTGCGGTGGAAAAAGCCGGCGGCACGGTCGAAATCCTCGCGCCAAAGGCGGATGCGAGCGAGAAGGCAGCCTGATACCTATATAGACGCGCGCCTGTATAGGTCGCGCTTATATAGGAGTGGGGCGCGGGCCAAGAGCCCCTGGCAGTCTCGATAGACGGAGTTCGGCGGATGGTCTCTGCAGCGGAACAACTGGCAGCCAATCTTAACTTCGGCGCTCTCGCTAAAGCCGATGAGTTGAAGAAGCGGATCTGGTTCACGCTCGGTGCGCTGCTTGTCTATCGCCTCGGCACCTATATCCCGCTGCCCGGCATCGATCCCAACGCCTGGGACCAGATTTTCCAGTCGCAGCAGGGCGGCATTCTCGGCATGTTCAACATGTTCGCCGGCGGCGGCATCCACCGCATGGCGATCTTTGCGCTCAACATCATGCCGTATATTTCGGCCTCGATCATCATCCAGCTGATGACGACGGTGTCGCCGACCCTCGAAGCGCTGAAGAAAGAGGGCGAGGCTGGGCGCAAGATGATCAACCAGTACACCCGCTATCTCACGGTGGTGCTGGCGGCGTTCCAGGCCTATGGCATCGCAGTCGGGCTTGAAGGCGCCAGCCGAGTGGTCAGCGATCCCGGCTTGTTCTTCCGCATTTCCACGGTGATCACGCTCACTGGCGGCACCATGTTCCTGATGTGGCTCGGCGAGCAGATCACCCAGCGCGGCATCGGCAACGGCACCTCGCTTATCATCATGTCGGGCATTGTCGCGCAATTGCCGTCGGCGATTGCCGGCACACTGGAACTCGGCCGCCAAGGCGCGCTCTCGACCGGGCTCATTCTCATCGTCATCGTCATGGCGGCCGCCGTCATCACCTTCATCGTGTTCATGGAACGGGCGCAGCGCCGGCTCTTGATCCAATATCCCAAGCGCCAGGTCGGCAACCGCATGTTCGAGGGCCAGTCCTCGCATCTGCCGCTCAAGCTCAATACGTCGGGCGTCATCCCGCCGATTTTCGCCTCTTCACTGCTGCTGTTGCCGACGACCATCGCTAATTTCACGGCCGGTCAGGGGCCGGGCTGGCTCACCGTCATCACCACGCAGCTGGCGCATGGGCGGCCGCTCTTCCTCGCGCTCTATGTCGGGCTGATCGTGTTTTTCGCCTTCTTCTATACGGCGATCGTGTTCAACCCGACGGAAACCGCCGATAACCTCAAGAAGCATGGCGGCTTCATCCCGGGCATTCGGCCGGGCGAACGCACGGCCGAATATATCGATTACGTGCTGTCGCGAATCACGGTGATCGGGGCGGCCTATCTGGCGGTGGTTTGCCTGTTCCCCGAGATTCTGATTTCCTATGCGGCGGTACCGTTCTATTTCGGCGGCACCTCGCTGCTGATCGTGGTCAGCGTGACCATGGATACAGTGGCGCAAGTCCAAGGCTATCTGCTGGCCCACCAGTACGAAGGCCTTATAAAAAGATCGAAACTGAGGGGACGCCGTAGATGAGATTGATCCTGCTCGGCCCGCCGGGGGCTGGCAAGGGAACGCAGGCCCTGCGTCTCGTCGCCAAATACGGAATTGTGCAGCTCTCGACAGGTGACATGCTCCGCGCCGCCGTAAAGGCCGGCACCCCCGTGGGGCGCCAGGTTGAAAAGATCATGGCCGATGGCGGACTTTGCCCCGACGAGGTCGTTGTCGGCATTATCGGCCAGCGCATCGACCAGCCGGACGCCCGCAAGGGCTTTATTCTCGACGGCTTTCCGCGCACCGTGCCGCAGGCAGAGGCCCTCGACCGCATCCTCGCCGACAAAGGGCTCGCCCTCGACGCCGTGATCGAATTGCGGGTCGACGAGGCCGCGCTGCTGCGGCGGATCGAGAGCCGGGTCGCCGAGATGAAGGCGCGCGGCGAGAAGCTGCGCGACGACGACAATCCGGAAGTCCTGCACAAGCGGCTTAACGCCTATCGGGAACTGACCGCGCCGCTGATCGCCTATTACCGGCAGCACGGCATGCTGCGCTCGGTTAACGGCATGGCGTCGGTCGACGACGTCACGGCCGCCATCGACCAGGTTCTTGCCGTTCCCTCGTCTGTGGGGGCGGTGCGGGGCGCTCAAAGCAAAAAAAAAGAGCTCAGCGCGTAAGGCCGCGGCGGGCCCGGCGGGCGAAGGGAGCGCGGCAAAGCGCGTCCCGGAACAGGCGGTCGCTCAGAGGAGTTATAGGAAAAAAATCAAAGAAACGCAGCGCGGCCGCCCGCAAGCGGACTGGAACCCGCAAAACCGCGGCGGCCAGACCAGTGGTCAAAGTGGTGACCAAGGCGGTGACCAGGCGGAAAGCCGGGAAAACCGACCGCCGCTAACCCAGTTCGAACACGAAGTCGCTAGTTGAGGTTGACGACCGCGCTGTGAATCCATTAATAAGCCACGAATATCCAGTCGGAGAATTAGCAACGATGCCGAGCCGCAAGGGCAGGCAGGCGTTGTCTTTTTACGTTTGTGGCCTTCTCAGGTGACAACCAAACCTACGGAAAGCGGCCGGGCAGGGCTGGCCGCCGCAAGGAGTAACTGACGTGGCTCGCATCGCTGGCGTCAATCTGCCGACCAACAAGCGCATCGTGATTGCGCTGCAATATATTTACGGAATTGGCGGCGCCAAATCCAAAGAGATCCTGGGGAAGGTGTCGATCCCGGAATCGCGGCGGGTGTCGCAGCTGACCGACCAGGAAGTGCTGCAACTGCGCGAAGTGATCGACCGCGACTATATGGTCGAGGGCGATCTGCGGCGCGAAGTCTCGATGAATATCAAGCGGCTGATGGATCTCGGCTGCTATCGCGGACTGCGTCATCGCCGCGGTCTGCCCGTGCGCGGCCAGCGCACTCACACCAACGCCCGGACCCGCAAGGGACCGGCCAAGGCTATTGCCGGCAAGAAGAAATAACGCGCGGAACACATTGGTTATGACGGCATCGGAGCCGGGCGCTTCGAGCCGCGAAAGGGTTCAGAATGGGTAAGGAAGCCACGCGCGTCCGCAAACGCGAACGCAAAAACATCGCTTCAGGCGTCGCGCATGTCAACGCATCGTTCAACAATACCATGATCACGATCACCGACGTGCAGGGCAATACCATTGCCTGGTCGTCGGCCGGGACGATGGGTTTCAAGGGCTCGCGCAAGTCGACGCCCTATGCTGCGCAGGTCGCCGCCGAAGACGCCGCCAAGAAGGCGCAAGAGCACGGCATGCGCACGCTCGAAGTCGAGGTCGCGGGCCCGGGTTCGGGCCGCGAATCGGCACTGCGTTCCCTGCAATCCGCGGGCTTCACGATCACCTCGATCCGCGACGTGACGGCGATCCCGCACAATGGCTGCCGCCCGCGCAAGCGCCGGCGCGTATAGGACATCCGGTCGATGGACGAAGTGCAACATCTGCCGCCGCAAGACTTTGGCCCCACGGAGCGGACTGGGGCGCGCGAGACAATCGCGCCGCGCAACGCCATGGGTGATAACGTGACGATCCAGAAGAATTGGCAGGAACTGATCAGGCCAAACAAGTTGCAAATCGCGCCCGGCGCCGATACGCGCCGCACCGCGACAGTGGTCGCCGAGCCGCTGGAGCGCGGCTTTGGCGTGACGCTCGGCAACGCGCTGCGGCGGATTTTGCTGTCGTCGCTGCAAGGCGCGGCGGTGCAGTCGGTGCATATCGACGGCGTGCTGCATGAATTTTCTTCGATTGCCGGCGTCCGCGAGGACGTCACCGACATCGTCCTCAACATCAAGGACATCGCCATCAAGATGCAGGGCGACGGCCCCAAGCGCATGGTGGTGAAGAAGCAGGGTCCGGGCACGGTGACGGCGAACGACATTCAAACCGTCGGCGACATCGTCGTACTCAATCCCGAGCTCGTTCTGTGCACGCTCGACGAGGGCGCCGAGATCCGCATGGAATTCACCGTCAACACCGGCAAGGGCTATGTGCCGTCCGAGCGTAACCGCCCAGAAGACGCGCCGATCGGCCTGATCCCGGTCGACAGCCTGTTCTCGCCGGTGCGCAAGGTGTCCTACAAGGTCGAGAACACCCGCGAGGGCCAGATCCTCGACTACGACAAGCTGACCTTGTCGATCGAGACCAACGGCGCGCTGAGCCCGGAAGATGCGCTCGCCTATGCCGCGCGCATTCTGCAGGATCAGCTCAACGTGTTCGTGAATTTCGAGGAGCCCAAGCGCGAGACCGCGCACGAGGCGATCCCCGATCTCGCCTTCAATCCGGCCTTCCTCAAGAAGGTCGACGAGCTCGAGCTCTCGGTGCGTTCGGCGAACTGTCTCAAGAACGACAACATCGTCTATATCGGCGACCTGGTGCAGAAGACCGAAGCCGAGATGCTGCGCACGCCGAATTTCGGCCGCAAGTCGCTCAACGAGATCAAGGAAGTGCTGGTGCAGATGGGTCTGCATCTCGGCATGGAGGTTCCCGGCTGGCCGCCTGAGAACATCGAGGAATTGGCCAAGCGCTTCGAGGATCATTATTGAGAACGTCGGCCCGGCGGGTCGCCGGGCATGACGCGTAAGGCAATGGCAGGAATGGCGTTATGAATCACGGCAAAGCACACCGCAAGTTCAACCGGCGCTCGGATCATCGCCGC